>NZ_JANLOA010000096.1:0-63995 GCF_025466035.1 Pseudomonas sp. 20P_3.2_Bac5
ACGCCATGCACAGGGTGGCCTTCATCCGATCCAACACCAGCCGCCCCCAACATCGCGTAACATCCAGCAACAGGTTGGCCAGCCAAACGCCAGCACGGCGTGCGCCCAACCCATTGACTCAGCTAAATCCGCGTTCCGCCCTTTCGATATGTATCGAGTACGGGCACAATGCGGATCTTTTTTTGGCCGGCCTTCCCGGAGCCTCGTAGTGATCAAGACACCGTACTACCTCATCGACAAACAAAAGCTGCTGGGCAATATGGAAAAGATTGCCTACGTGCGCGAAAAATCCGGGGCCAAGGCCCTGTTGGCACTCAAGTGCTTCGCCACCTGGTCGGTGTTCGACCTGATGCAGCAATACATGGACGGCACCACCTCGTCCTCGCTCTACGAGCTCAAGCTCGGCCGGCAGAAGTTCGCCGGCGAGACCCACGCCTACAGCGTGGCCTGGGCCGACGACGAGATCGAGGAAATGCTCGATAACTGCGACAAGATCATCTTCAACTCGATCAGCCAGTTGCAGCGTTTCGCCGACGCCTCCGAAGGCAAGGTCCGCGGTCTGCGGGTCAACCCGCAGGTGAGCAGCTCGGACTACCTGCTGGCCGACCCCGCGCGTCCATTCAGCCGCCTCGGCGAATGGGACCCGGTCAAGGTCGAGGCGGTGATCGAGCAGATCTCCGGCTTCATGTTCCACAACAACTGCGAGAACGGCGACTTCAGCCTGTTCGACAAGATGCTCGGCACCATCGAGGAACGCTTCGGCCACCTGCTGCACAAGGTCGAATGGGTCAGCCTCGGCGGCGGCATCCACTTCACCGGTGAAGGCTACGCGCTGGACGCCTTCTGCGAACGCCTCAAGTCGTTCTCGGAAACCTACGGCGTGCAGGTCTACCTCGAGCCAGGCGAAGCGGCGATCACCCAAAGTGCCTCGCTGGAAGTCACCGTCCTCGACACCCTCTACAACGGCAAGCACCTGGCCGTGGTCGACAGCTCGATCGAAGCGCACATGCTCGACCTGCTGATCTACCGCCTCAACGCCAAGCTGGCGCCAAGCCAAGGCGAGCACACCTTCATGGTGTGCGGCAAATCCTGCCTGGCCGGAGACATCTTCGGTGAGTACCAATTTGATCGTCCGCTGGCCATCGGCGATCGGCTGTCGTTCGTCGACGCCGCGGGTTACACCATGGTCAAGAAAAACTGGTTCAACGGCCTGAAAATGCCGTCCATCGTAGTGAAACAACTTGACGGTAGCGTTGAGCTGGTTCGTGAGTTTGGTTTCGAAGACTACCTGTCCAGCCTTTCCTGAGCTGGCAGATAAGGAGAGATAGAGAATTGAAGAAGAACGTTCTTATCATTGGTGCAGGAGGTGTCGCCAAGGTGGTGGCCCACAAGTGCGCGCAGCATAACGATGAACTTGGTCGTATTGCCATCGCGTCGCGCAACATCTCCAAATGCCAGGCCATCATCGATAGCGTCAAGGCCAAGGGCAGCCTGAAACAGCCCGCCGACATCAAGGCTTTCGCACTGAACGCCCTGGATGTCGAAGCGACCAAGGCACTGATCCGCGAGACCGAATCGCAGATCGTGATCAACGTCGGCTCCGCGTTCCTCAACATGTCGGTGCTGCGTGCCTGCATCGATACCGGCGTGGCCTACCTGGACACCGCCATCCACGAAGAACCGGGCAAAATCTGCGAGACACCGCCGTGGTACGGCAACTACGAGTGGAAACACCTCGAAGAGTGCCAGCAGAAGAACATCACCGCCATTCTCGGCGTGGGCTTCGACCCGGGTGTGGTCAACGCCTATGCGGCACTGGCCAAACAACAGTATTTCGACCGCATTGATTCGATCGACATCCTCGACGTCAATGCCGGTTCCCATGGCAAATATTTCGCCACCAACTTCGACCCGGAAATCAACTTCCGCGAGTTCACCGGACAGGTATGGAGCTGGCAGAACAGCCAGTGGACCAGCAACACCATGTTCGAAGTGAAGCGCACCGACGACCTGCCGGTCGTGGGCTCGCAAAACCTGTACCTGACCGGCCACGACGAAGTGCACTCGCTGTCGAAGAACCTCGACGTGCCCAACGTGCGTTTCTGGATGAGCTTCGGTGAGCACTACATCAATGTCTTCACCGTGCTGCGCAACCTCGGCCTGCTCTCCGAGCAACCGGTGAAAACCGCTGAAGGCCTGGAAGTCGTGCCGCTGAAACTGGTCAAGGCCGTGCTGCCGGATCCGTCCTCGCTGGCGCCGGGCTACACCGGCAAGACCTGCATCGGCGACCTGGTCAAGGGCACCAAGGACGGTCAACCGCGCGAAGTCTTCATCTACAACGTGGCTGACCACGAAGAAGCCTACGCCGAGACCGACAGCCAGGGCATTTCCTACACCGCAGGTGTTCCGCCAGTGGCTGCAGCCCTGCTGGTAGCCCGTGGTCAGTGGGACGTGCAGCGCATGGTCAACGTCGAGGAACTGCCGGCTGAGCCGTTCCTCCACGCCCTCGACGAAATGGGTCTGCCGACCCGCGTCAAGGACGAGAACGGCGACCGCCCCTGGGCGTGATCCGGTCTGACCGCTGAACACGAAGGGCGCCATTGCGGCGCCCTTTGTCGTTGTTGGGCAGACTAACTGATGACCTTTCCGTTCAGGCCCATCACCGCCCGGAACGCGACACCGTAGGCTGCAAACCCCATCCGGCTCCATTCGGCCCGGTAATCCAGGCTGTCGTGGTGATGACCATGAACGACCTGCTTCGCGCCAAGGGCCAAGGCCAGTTCGTTGATTTCCAGGTAGCCGTAGGGATGGCAGTCTGGCGCCTCGTGACAAACCAGGAGGTCGGCCTTCTCCATCGCCAGGGCAAAGTAGTCGTCAGGGTAAATCGCCGAGAGGGCCTGCTGCTTCTTGGTCGCCACGATGTCCGCATGCTGCGGTCGAAGCGCCAGCCGTTGGAGATAGTCCTGATAGTTCTGCACGCCCGTTTCCGGATCACCCGGACGCCATACCGCGGACTCGAACGTTCCTCCAAGGCCGGCGATGCGCAGGCCCGCAACCTCGGCGACCCGCCCGTGCAGGTTGCGCTCCGCCAGGCTGTTGCCGTGCAGGTTGTGCCAGAACGCGGGCCTGTCGCTGTCGTGGTTGCCATGGATGAACCAGATCTCCGTCAGATCGAGGATCGGGCGAAGGATCATGTCCAAGGGCAAATCGCACTCGAGGTCCCCGAGGAAAACCACAGCTTCGGGGCGGTGCAGCTTCACAAGCCGGATGACATGCTCGAAGCGGCCGTGCACATCCCCCAGAAACCAGATCGATCCTTCGACGCTTGCTGATTTTTCCATTCACTCACTGCTTCATGTGGGTAGTCGCCCGCGAGTATTCACTAGCCGTGGGCAGACAGCAAAGTGCCAAGGTCCCGGCAACCCCGCACAGCAAAGCCCTTGGCTTACACGCGTAACGGGAAACACGGGAAATGCTCTGAAAAATCGTTTCAACCCCTTACAATCGCCGTCTTTCAGGCAGAACAACAAGGCCAGTCCATCCATGGCGCTCGACCCACCTACCCTGCTGGTACTCACCACCGTACTCGCCGCCTCGGCCGCACTTTACCTGGCGATCGAATGGCGCAGCGTGCGCGAATCTTCACTGCTGTTCTGGAGCGCGGGATTCGCCACCATCACCGTCGGCTGCACCCTGTCGTTGCTGCGCAGCAACGGCTTTCTGCTGATCGGCATCTGGTTCGCCAACGGCCTGCTGGTGCTCGCCCACTGGTTTTTTCTGCTGGGCGTGTCGCGCTTCACCGACACCCGGCTTTCCCGCGCCTGGTACCTGATCTTCGCCACCTGGCTGGCGCTGTTGGCGCTGCCGGAAAACCAGGCCTGGTCGAAGCTGATGATGCTCGCCAACTCGGCCCTGGTCGGTCTGCTGGCCTTGCGGGCCAGCCTGCTGCTGCGTCCTCACGGCAAGTCCCTGAGCGTCGGCGCGGTGCAATTGCGTTACGTGATGCTGATCCATGGCCTGTTCTATTTCATCAAGGCTGGCCTGGCGATCGTGCCCGGCACGCTGATCGACCTCGCCTCCTTCCGTGGCGAGATCATCCAGGTGTCCCTGGTCGAGGGCGCGATGGCGATCATGCTGATCGCCCTGTCGATGACCGGCAGCGAACGCTACCGCCGCGAACAACGCATCGCCCGTCTGGCCGCCCGCGACCCGCTGACCGCCCTGTACAACCGCCGCGCCCTGGAAATGCGCGCGCCGCGCCTGCTCAGCGAGGTGTCCGCCGCGCGCCCCGGCGCCCTGCTGCTGATCGACATCGACAACTTCAAACTGGTCAACGACCTGTACGGCCACTCCGCCGGCGACCGCCTGCTGGTGGCGCTGAGCGAAATGATCCGCTCGGCCTTGCCGCAGGATGCCCTGGCGGCGCGGCTGGGCGGCGACGAGTTCGTCATCCTTCTGGGCAATGCCTCGCGTGAGCGCATCGTCGGGTTGGGCAGCGTGTTGCGCGAGCAATTCCACACCACCGCCAAAGCCTTCGTCACCCCCGAAGCGGTGACCCTGAGCATCGGCGCCAACCTGTTCCAGCACCCACCGGAAAACCTCGCGGCGCTGATCGACCAGAGCGATGCGGCGCTGTACGAGTCCAAGCGCGGTGGGCGGGACAGCATTCGACTGGTGGATTGCACCGAGGGTGAGGCGCAGCTTTGTTGATGTGAGCGCTGTTCGGGGCCTGCAATCCGTCGACTACATGGCCAGAAGCCAGCTCCTGCGCAGCGGCTCGTCTATTATCGAAAAATCCCGTTCGTTCATTTCCAGCAGAGAACCCCGCATGCTCCATCCTGCACGGCTGGCTCGACTTCTCTGCGTATTGAGCCTGGCGATTGCCCTGCCCGGCATGGCGCCCGCCAGTGAAAGCAGCGATGCCCTGGCACTGCTGAGCTGGCCAAGCCATGTCGGCAAGATCGACAACCCGCCAACGGCAATCCTCCTCCCCGAGGCGGTCTACCGGCAAATCCGCGAGATGACCGCGCAGACCCAGAGCGACGGCAGGGAACGCGGCAGTTGCCTGTTCAAGAGCGGCAATGAGGTCAGCCTGAGCCAGATTTTCAAGGGCCAGCAATTCTCCATCGACATGGGCGAGTACCTGAGTTCATGCCCACAGTCCTCCCTGTCCGGGATCATCCATACCCACCCTGAAATCGACCGCAATGCAACCGACATCGGCTACCGCGCCGCGCCCTCGCTGGATGATTTCGTCAACTTCGGTTTCAGCCGCCTCCCGGCCAGCATCATTGCCCACAAGGACTATGTCTGCGCGATGTTCAAGTCGCCGCAGAAGAAAGACTTCGCGCTGACCAAGGCAATCTACGACCAGTACTCGCCGCAACTGGTGAAGAGCTTCGTGCTCAACATGCCCGCCGAGGACGCTCCCGCGCCAGGCCAGTCCACCGTCGCCAACCTGCGGGCAGTCGGCGCGGCCATGGGCATGTGGAATCAGTTGTTCTACTGCGGCCGCAACGGCGGCTCGTTGACCCGCATCCTGCCTCGCGACACCTCGACCAGCATGAACCGCCTGGTGTTGGCGACCCAGGGCCTGGTGCTGGCCGAGTACTTGTCCGGCAACTATCCCTATTCCAAGCCGACCTTCCTCTTCGCCCCCAACGATCAAGCCGAACTGGCCCGATACCTGAACCGGGCGATAGGCCAGAAGACCGGCACTGATTTCAGCAGACTGGATGCCCGCCAGACGTTCGAGAAAGTCCTCGAACTGCACTGGGTCGACAGCTACGCCATCGCCGCCACCGCCAGTTCCTTCTCGGTGCCGAGTCGCAAGGACGACGGACTCGCCTACACCTTCAGTTGCACCCCCGCGCTGTGCACCCTGGTCACCAACCGCAGCTTCTACGCCTTCGACGCCAAGCGCGACCATACGGTGGCGGCCTATGTGCCGAACGACAACGGCTACGACTCGGTGATCAACCTGTCGGCGGACGAGCGCGTGCGGTTCCTCGCCGCGTATTCCAACAAGTCCTCCATGAAATACCTGGAGCACAAACGCGACCGGGACGACTGGGTGCCAGTGGCCGGCAGCGGTCTCTGGCGCTTCGAGGGTGGTCAGGTGGAAGGCGATATCAAGGATGGCCGTATCAACGGCCCGGTGATCGTGCACCTGGATGACGGCCGGGTCTTCAAGGGCACGGTCGGACGCAATTTCGACCTGACCTTTGGCGAGCAGATTCGCTGACGACGTTGTGCAGCCGAGGCCGCACAACGCCGCCAACCCTCCTCAGAAGCGGTACTTCGCCGTCAACAGGTAGTTGCGCGGATCACCGACAAAGTTGCCGCCGGTGGTGGTGATGATGCTGTAGTAGTAATCACGGTCGAACACGTTGTTGGCGTTGACGCTGACCGTGAGGTGGTCATCGACGTCGTAGCTGGCGAACAGGTCGGTGACTGCGTAGCCGCCCTGGTCAATGCCATCGCTGGTGTAGATGTCGCTCTGCACATGCAACCCACCACCGACGCGCCAGCGGTTCAGGTCACCGGGCAGGCGGTAGCTGGTGGCCAGCTTGAACAGGTTCAGCGGCAAGTTGGTGGCGTAGCGATCGGCGCTGGAGGCGGTGCCGATCGGCGCGAACTGCGAGGCCTTCATGTGGCGGGCGTCGTTGTAGGTGTAGCCGGCGGACACCTGCCAGTCCGGCAGCACTTCACCGCTCACTTCGAGCTCGACGCCGCGGCTGCGCACCTCGCCGGAGGCGGCGTAGCAACCGGACGGTTGGTCAGGGCACAGGCCGCTGTCCAGTTGCATCGGCAGGTTCTCCAGGTCGATCTGGAACAGCGCGACGCTGGCGTTCAGGCGGCCATCGAAGTATTCGCCCTTGAGGCCGATCTCGTAGTTGCTGCCGGTCTGCGGATCAAGCAGGCCGCCGCTGGCCAGCGCGTAGTTCTGCGGGTTGAAGATGCGCGTCCAACTGGCATAAGCGGTGTAGGTGTCGTTGAGGTCGTAGGTGAAACCCAGGTACGGCGTGAACTCGCGGGTGGCTTTGTAGCCGTCATTGCCGGTCCAGGTGCCGGAGTGCGTGGTGACCTGGTATTCGTACCAGTCCAGCCGCCCGCCCAGCGCCATCTTCAGTTGCTCGGTCAGGCTGAACCGCGCGGTGACGTAGGCGCTGGACTGGTCGATCTGGCCATCGCGGGACCAGGCCCTGACGGTTTGCGGTTTGGGCACCGCTTTGCCATCGAAGGCCAGCGGGTCGAATTCGTATTCGAATCCGAGCGGCCAGCCACCAGGGCCGTCATCGATATCCTGCTGGCGGTAACTGCCGCCGACCACCAGTTCGTGGGTGCGACCGAACAGGCTGAACGGCCCGCTGACATAGCCGTCGAGGCTGGTCTGGGTGTTTTCGTAGTGGTAGGCGCCGACGCCGAAGCCCATCACCCGCGACGCCTCATCCGGGCGATAGAGGTAGGTGCCGAGCATGTCCATCTCGCTCTTCACTGCGGTGGCGGCCAGCTTGGCGGTCCAGTCGTCGGCGAAGCGGTGGGTGATGTCGGCGAAGACGCTGGTGCTCTCCTTGTCCCAGTACGACCAGCTCGGGCTCATGCGGCTGGAGCGGGAAATGTCGAGAAAGCGGCCGTCCGGCTGGGTGCCGCGACCGTTCCAGTCGGCGCCGGGGTTGTTGTCCTGGCTCCAACTGGCGCCGAGGCTCACCCGGGTGTCCTCGCTCAGGTCGGCTTCGAGCACGCCGTAGACCAGGTTGCGCTGGGTTTTGTAGTCGTCGATGAACGAGTGTTTGTCCTGGAACGACACCACGGTGCGCCCGCGCAGGCTGCCGCTGCTGTTCAGCGGACCGCTCAGGTCCAGCTCGGTGCGGTAGTTGTCCCAACTGCCGGCGCCGGCGGTGATCGAACCCTGGAAGGTATCGGTGGGACGCTTGCGGATCAGGTTGATCGAGCCGCCCGGCGAACCGGCGCCCTCCATCAGGCCCGCCGCGCCGCGCACCACTTCGACCCGGTCGTACATCGACAGCAGACCGGTGGACAGGCTGCCTTCCTCGTACTGCACCGGGATGCCGTCGGCCATCAGGTTGTTGAGTTGGAAGCCACGGGAGTTGAAGCGCTCGCGCTCGCCGCCCCACTTGGTGAGGGTCAGGCCCGGGGTGTATTTCACCGCGTCGCCCAAGGTGGTCATGGCCTGGTCGTCCATGCGCTGGCGCGAAACGACACTGACCGACTGCGGGGTTTCCCGTGGCGACAAATTGAGCTTGGTGCCGCTGCTCATGCTGCCGGTGGTGTAGGAACCGGTGTTCTCGCTGGTGGCGCCGAGGCCGCTGGCGTTGACGCTGGTGGCGCCCAGTTCCACCGCGCTGCTGCTGACGGACGCCGGAACGGAGACCAGATAGCTGCCGTCGCCGGACTTCTGGATCTTCAGCCGGGTGCCGCGCAGCAGCCGTTGCAGCGCCTGTTCCACGCTCAACTCACCGCTCAGGCCGGGCGCCTGCAGGCCCTCGGCGCTGTCGGTGGCGAACAGGATGCGCGCGCCGGTCTGTCCGGCCAGGGCGTTCAGCGCCTGGTCCAGGGGTTGTGGCGGCAGGTTCACGGCATGGCGGACATCCTGGGCGTGCAGCGCGCAAGACAGGGTAATGCCTGCGGTCAGCAGCGACAGACGGCTCAGCCGCAAGCGGCGCGAAGATGGATTGGTGCTCATTTGACTCCCCAATGACACGATCAAAAGTGACGTTCACAGGGAGTGGCGAATGAGCACCGGCACATGTTGAGGTCTGAAATGAAAAATATTCTCTTTTCCGTTAGCGAGCCTTGATCGACACGCTGCCATCGGCGGCGCGGCTGACACTGATCGGCAGGATCGACGGCAGCAGGTCCAACAGCGGTTCCACCGCGTCGCTGTCGAATTCGCCGGAAACCCGCAACTGGCCAAGCCGTGGATCGACCAGGCGAATCGGCGCCTGGCGGTAGCGTTGCAGGTCGGCGATCACCTCGCGCAGCGGCGTGCCATCGAAACGCAGCTTGCCCTGCTGCCAGGCGATGGCCCGGCCCGGGTCGATGGCGCTGAGCGTTCCCGCTTGCGCAGCGCTCGCCAGCCATTGTTGCCCACCGTGTACGCGGCGCGGCGCAGCGCCCTTGGCGGACACTTCCACCTCGCCTTCGATCACCGCGACCGCGACGCCGCGGCTGTCGCTGCGCACGTTGAACACCGTACCGATATCGCGCACCGCAACGCCCTGGCTGCGGACGATGAACGGCTGCGGCCCGTGGGCCACGGTAAAGGTGGCCTCGCCTTCCAGCAGTTCGAACTGGCGGCTGCGCAGGCGGTGCTCGATGCGCAAGTGAGTGGCGCTGTTGAGCCTGATCGCGCTGCCGTCAGCCAGTTGCAGGCTGTCCCGCGTGCCGACCGGGGTGCGGAGGTCATCGCTGTACAACGCCGGATCGAGCAGCCACAAACCGCCGGCCAGCAGCAGCAACGACAGGCCGCCGCCCAGCGTTTGCTTGCGTCGGCGCTGACGCACAGTCTGCGCCTTCGCCTCGGCCAACAGGGCCTCGCGGGACGGCACACGGTTGCGCAGCGCTTGCTCGAAAGGCGCCAGCGGGTCGGCGTCCGGAATCTGTTCGGGGGGGTCGCCGGGCTTCATTTCGTCACCAGCGCCCGGCGTGCCGGTTCCCAGTCACGAACAATGGCTTGCATGGCACGGGCGAAATGCTGGGTGACCATGTTCAGGGAAATGCCCAGCTCGGCGGCGATCTCCCGCTGCGCCATGCCGTGGATGCGGTGCAGCAGGAACACCTGCCGCGCCCGTGCCGGCAGCGCTTCGATGATCGCCAGCAGAGCGTGCAGTTGCTGCTCGAAATCCAGACTGGCGGCGCCGTCCAGGTCGTGGACATACCAGTCGGGAACGTCCGGGGTGAAGTCGATCCAGGTGTTGCGGGTGCTGTCCGCCCGACGGCGATCGATGGCCTTGTTGAAGGACACCTTGCGCAGAAAGGCGAACGGCAGCTTCACCGGTTGCTGCGGGGGCTTCTCCAGCAATTGCACGCACACCTCATGCACCACCTCGCGGGCGAACTGGGAACCCTGGAAGCGCCGCCGGATGTAAGCCACCAGGTCGTCGTAATGCAGGGCCAGCGCGCCGATCAGTTCGGGATTGGACGAGGATTTGGTCATGGCGGGAGGTATGCGAATGAAAGTGAGTCGCATTATAGACATGGCGATTTGATTGCCAAGGACTGTTATTGCGACGACGCTGGCCTCACACCCAGAACAACTCCCCCACCAGCACCACCGCCAACACCACCATCACCCCGCCCGACAGCCGCCCCATCATCCGCGCCGCCGCCGGCCGGGTTTTCAGCGCGGCGCTCGCGCCCAGCCCGACCATCGAGTACACCACCGCGCAACTGGCGGTGTAGACCAGGCCCAGCGCGGCGATCTGCACCGGCACGCTCCAGCTCGCCTGGGCACTGGTCCAGGGCGGCACGAAGGCGAGGAAAAACAACAAGCCCTTGGGGTTCAATCCGCTCACCAGCGTGCCGCGCAGAAACTGCCCGGTTCTGCTGACACCGTCCGCATCGCTGGCGCCCGCCTGTGGCACCGGCGGGTTCTGCAACAGGCCAATCCCCAGCCAGCCCAGGTACAGGGCGCCGACCACCGTCAGGCCGGTGATGAACGCCGAACTGCTGGCGCCCAGCACGGCAAAGCCAGTGGCCACCGCCAAGGTCAGGGCCAGATAGCCCACCAGCAAACCGAAGACCGCCGCCATCACGCCCCTGCCGCGCACACCTGCGGCAATCGCGTAGGCCCAGTCCGGGCCGGGAATCACCACGAAAATCATCGAAAACGCCCAGAAGGCCCATAACGTCGTACTGCTCATCCAAGCCACCTCATCCGTGCAGGGAAAGCCCCTTGATCGCCTTGTCCACGGCCTTCTTCGGCCCACGCAGGGCCAGGCCCACGAGATTCAGGTTGGCGGGGTCCTCCGCAAGGAACACTTCGCGGTTGGCGGCGTCATGGCCGGTGGAGAACATCGCGAAGACGTAGGGCGACATCGTCAACTGCCGCTCCAGCCCGGCGCGGTGGGCTTTTTGCAGGCCAGGAAGGTCGGCCTCGAAGATCATCATCGGTTGACCGAACAGGTTGCCGTACTGACGGCCGTCGGCATCGACATAGGGCTGGCCCATGACCTCCGGCGCCGCCGCGGCGATGCCGGTGGAAAGGAAGGCGACCACATTCAGGCGCTGCCAGGTGGCGAGGTCATTGCGCACGACAATGACGACTTTGGTATCGAACATCGGAAACTCCAGATCAAAGCTGAGGCGCCATGATCGGAGTGGGAGGCAGGTTCAGTCTGTAAGGTTTGTGCACTGTTTCCGATAAGCCGCCGGGGTCATGCGGAACGCCCGGCGAAACCACACGCCCAGGTGGCTCTGGTCGGCGAAGCCCACTTCGGCCGCCACCTCCACCGGCGCCATGCCCTGCGCCAGCAACGCCCGCGCCGCGCGCAGGCGCAGGCGCACCAGATAGGCGTGGGGCGATTGGCCAAAGGCTTTCTTGAATTGCCGGGTCAGGCGGAAACGGTCGACCCCGGAATAGGTCGCCAGCTCTTCCAGGCTGACGTCCTGGGCCATCTGCGCATGGAGAAAATCCCGCGCCCGCTGCAATTCCAGCGGCGAATCGCGGCGCAGCGACGGCGCCTTCAGGTACAGGTGACGGGACAGCCTGGCGAGCAACTGGTCCAGGCCCTGGTCGCGGGCCAGCCGGCCCTCGTTCTGGTGGACGGCGAGAAAGGCCTGCTGGATCGCGCCGATCAACTGCGCATCGTCGGTCAATGTGTGGTGGAACGCCGCCTGCAGCGCCGAGGCATCGCCCAGGCCAAGCCGCTCGGTCATGCCCGACACGTAGGACTGCGGCAGATAGAGCATGGCGTAGGTAAAGCCTTCCTTCTCGGGCGCGTGGCCGTCGTGAACCGCGCCGGGCTCGATCAGCATCGCCCGCCCCGGCGTGCTGACATGCAGCGAACGATTGCAACTGAACTGCTGCACGCCCTGCTGGGTGATGCCCACCAGCATTTCGTCGTGGTCGTGGGGATCGTAGGCGTGACCCTGGAAATGCGCGTGCACGCTCTCGATGCCGGTCTCCTGGTCGCGGCGCATGCGAAGCCAGTCGCTGGCGGAGGTAGTGCTTGCATCAACGCTCATAAAGACTCGTCAGGGGTTGAATGTCGGGCCGCGAGTCTGGACGATGAACATCGACCAGACCCTGTCAGAGGAAAACAAAATGGACGCAGGAAAAATCCAGCCACCAATCTATCTGGATGACCTGGCGGTTGGCGATGTTTTTGTCAGCGACCACTATCCGCTGGACGCCGAAGAGATCATCCGCTTTGCCCGTCAGTACGATCCGCAGCCCTTCCATACCGACCCGGAGGCGGCACGCGACACCTTCTTCCAGGGCCTTGCCGCCAGCGGCTGGCACACCGCGGCGCTGACCATGAAACTGCTGGTCGCCAGCTTTCCGCTGGGCCGCGGCGTCATCGGTGCCGGAGGCGAAATCAGTTGGCCCCAGGCGACCCGGCCGGGGGATGTGCTCAAGGTCACCAGCACCATTCTCGAGATCAATCCATCGCGTTCGAAGCCGGACCGAGGAATGGTGCTGGTGCAATCGATCACCAGCAATCAGCGAGATGAGGTGTTGCAAAAGCTGACGTCAAAGGTGCTGTGCTTCAAAAGCTGATGCCCCACCCGCCCACCTATCCCGTAGGAGCGAGCTTGCTCGCGAAAATCGCCAGCACGCACGCTTCCACGGAGCCCTCAGCACTTCACGCCAACATCCACCTGCCGCGCCAGATACCGCTCGCGCAACCTGTCGAACCCGAGGTTGTACAGGTAGGTGTACGGCAGCAGGAACACCAGCAAGCCCACTTCCATCAGGAACGCCTCGACCAGGCCGATGGACAACCACCACGCCGCCATCGGCACCACCGCCAGAATCAGCCCGCCTTCGAAACCGAGGGCGTGAAGCATGCGGATCAGCGGTGTGCGCTGGAAGCCGACGCGGTTTTGCAGCCGGTCGAACAGCACGTTGTACAGCATGTTCCACAGGGTCGCCGTGACCGAGATCGCCAAGGTCAACAGCCCGGCGCTCATCAGCGGTTTGTCCATCACCAGGGCGATGGTCGGCGCACACAGCAACAAGGCGAAGAATTCGAAGCCGAGCGCATGGACGATGCGCTCGGTCAGGCTCTTTTTCTGCAGCATTTCTAATCTCCCGACGTTTGAACCTGGCCAGCATATGACCTACATTTATGCACCTCAACCACCAACTTCCTAACGTACGGTTGCATATATGAAACGCCTGGAATGGGACAACCTGCATGTGCTGCTGGCGGTGGTCCGCAGCGGCAACCTGAAACGCGCGGCCCAGCGCCTGCGCTTGAGCACCGCCACGCTGTCGCGGCGCCTCGATGCGCTGGAAGAACAACTCGGCGGACAACTGCTCGAACGCACCTCGACCGGCTGCTTCGCCACCGCCTTTGGCCAGCGCATCGTCGGCTGGGCGGAACAGATGGAGGGCGCGGCCAACGAAGTGCTGCGTGAGGCCGACTCGCCAGAGACCGTGGAAGGCACCGTGCGGGTCAATGCCGATGAATGGCTGTCGTTCCTGGTGACCGCCCTGCTCGCGCCGATCCGCACCCGTTACCCGCTGCTGGGCATGGAAATCCTCACCACGCCGTTCCCGGTCAACCTCACCCGGCGCGAGGCCGACCTGTCGCTGCGCTATGCCCGGCCGGACGCCACCGACCTGATCGCCGAGCCGCTGGGGGAAATCGAATTCGCCCTGTATGCCTCCAGCAGCTACGCGGCGCAAAAGCGCGAGGCACTGGCGGCGCGCAACTGGGCCGAGCTGGATTTCGTCGGCCTGGATGAATCACGGATGGACCAGACCATGGAAGCCTGGTGGGAACGTCTGGACGGCGCGCCGGCGCCGTGGCTGCGCTGCAATCACACCTTGGGGATCTACGACTGCGTGATTGCCGGTGGCGGCATCGGCATCGTGGAAAAACGCACCGCCCGCCTGACCCCCAGTCTGGAACTGGTGATGGATGTGCCCGAACTGAACCGCGAAGTCTGGCTGTGCACCCACCGTTCGATGCGCGAAAGTGCGCGGATCAAATCGGTGCGGGACTTCCTCGTCGAGACCTGGCCGCATCAGGAAGGGGTCGGGCTGTGTGGTAATCCGTTTGCGCCGCCGGCCACTGCGAGCTGAGCAGGTCGTCGATTTACCGCATGCACTTACGGCGCTCTCGCGGGAGCTGGCGCTGCAACGGTTGTGTCCTCATTGCGCCCGCCCACCAACCAGCCACGGGGCCACAGGCCGAAGGCGCGGGGCGGCCTGTATTTGGTGGCGGCGTCGATATCCTCGAAATCGCGGGTTTTGAGCAGGGGCGGATTGCCAAGGTACAAGCGGCCGTAGAGCTCCTGCTGCAGTATCTCGCTCATTCTGAATGATCCTCTTCCACGTGATGCCTGAAACGAGCCCGCTCGGCTCAGTGTTCTCGCCTCGGCGAAACCGATGACGCAGCGACGCCCCGCCCCACCGCCACCCAGCAGACGCCTCCGAGTAACAGTCCCAGCAGTCCGTAGAGGCTCCAGCCAAGCGTGAAGCCGACGCTGGAAATCAAGGAGGCGCCCCCCCCACCGAGACCATTCTGGCGAGCGCCAGCAGGACGGGAATGAGCGAAAAGAGGCGTACTTTCCAAGACGTCATAAATAGAGGCTCATTAGGCCGAAGAACGGTAAAAAAGATCTTCCCCGCCGTGATAACGGCCTACCTGTGCCCCGCCATCACCACCCATGACGCCACGGCACAAATGATGTGCCGCCCGCCCGGATACCCCGCCCGCCTCGCGTGCCGCAGAGTAGACGCCACGAACCGCAGCGCCCGAGCGCTGCACCGGGGCCATAACCACAACGTCCAGCCCCTCGCGCCCAACGCCTCCACAAAAACCAGAACCCCGGCGACGGCTTGCTGCACCTCTCGCGATCCAACCCGGAGAACCACTATGCGCACCACCTCGAGCACGGGATTGCACCCCGGCATCCTCACCCTCGCCATCACCGCTTTCGCCATCGGCGTGGCGGAATTCATCATCGTCGGCATCCTGCCGTCGATCTCGGCAGCCTTCGATATTTCCCTGGCCAGCGCCGGCAGCCTGGTGGGGCTCTACGCCCTGGCGCTGGCGATCGGCACGCCATTCATCGTCATCGGCCTTGGCCGCTTCCCCCGCAAGACGGTGCTGTTGAGCCTGATCGCGGTGTTCCTGGCCGGCAACCTGGTGTCGGCCCTGGCGCCCAATTACCCGGTGCTGCTGTTCGGCCGGATCATCACCGCCCTGGCCCACGGCAGCTTCTTCGCCATCGGCGCTACCGTGGCCGCCAGCCTGGCCCGGGAAGGCCAGGCCAGCAAGGCGATCGCGGCGATGTTCGCCGGCCTGACCCTGGCGATGGTGATTGGTGTCCCGCTGGGCAGCTACCTCGGTAACGCCCTGGGCTGGCGCCTGCCGTTCTACGCCGTGGCGCTGCTGGCCTTGCTGGCCCTGCTCGCCACTGCCGCCTGGCTGCCCCGGCAACCGGCCGGCAACGCCGGCAATGCCCTGGGCCAACTGGCCGCGCTGGGCAGTCCGGCGATCTGGGCGATGATGCTGGTCACCGTGCTCGGCTTCGGCGCCAGCTTCTCGGCTTTCACCTTCATCACCCCGATCCTCACCGACATCACCGGCTTCTCGGCCACCGGCGCCAGCGCCCTGTTGCTGGTGTTCGGCGTGGCGACCATGCTCGGCAACCTGCTGGGCGGCCGGATGTCCGACAGCCTCGGCTGGGAACGCAGCCTGCGCCTGTTGTTCGTGGCACTGGCGCTGACCCTGGTGGCGCTGGCCCTGGCGCTGCCGTACAAGTCGCTGATGGTGGTGACGGTGTTCATCTGGGGCGTGGTCGCCTTCGGCATGACCCCGGCGTTCCAGACCGGCATGCTTTCCACCGCCCGCCTGCACACACCGGGCGCCGTGGACTTCGCCTCGGGGCTGAACATTTCCGCGTTCAACCTCGGTATCACCCTGGGTGAGCGGGCCGGCAGCCTGCTGGTGGAAAGCGGCCAACTGGCCCTCACGCCCTGGGCCGGGGTCGCCGCCGCGCTGCTGGTGCACCTGCCGCTGGCGTGGCTGCTGTGGCGCCGCCGCCAGGTCAGCCTGCAGGCCTGCTGATCAGAGAATGCTGCGAATGGTCCCGCCCTCGACACGCATGGCCATGCCGTTGAGGGCCGGCGACGCGGCCAGGTGCAGCACGCTGCGGGCCACTTCCTCGGGCTCGATCATGCGGCGGATCAGCGAGGTGGGTTCGGTCTGGTCGAAGTAGTCGGCCACCACCTGCTGCGGGCTGATGCCCTTTTCCTCGGCGATTTCCGCGTGATAGTGCTTCACCGCGTCGGTGCTGGTCGGCCCCGGCAGGATGCTGTTGACCCGCACCGCCGTGCCCTTGGTCAGTTCGGCCAAGGCACGGGAGACACCGAGCAGGCAGGATTTCATCGCCCCGTAGTGAACCATCCACGGCTGCGGCTTGACCCCCGACTCGCTGCTGATGAACACGATCGAGCCCTCGCCCGCCGCCAGCATGTCGGCCATCAACAGGCGGCTCATGCGCACCGCGGTCATGACGTTGACGTCGAAATAGCGAAACCACTGGGCATCGTCAGTCTCGAAGAAATCCCGCACCTCGAAGATGCCGACGCAGTTGATCAGGTAGTCCACCCGGCCCTGGCGCCGGGCGAAGTCGGCCAGGTCGTCGGCGACACCCGGCTGGGTCAGGTCGCCGGCCATGCCGGCGCAGTTCGGGCCGAGTTCCCGGCAGGCCTGGCCGACCTGATCCTCGGTCAGGCCGCTGATCACCACCCTGGCGCCTTCAGCGAGAAAGCACTGGGCGATCGCCCTGCCGATGCCGGTGGCACCGCCGGTGATCAGGACGTTCTTGCCGGTCAGTTGGTAATCCATGGTGTCGCGCCTCTTGTCGTTGTTATCGGCACGAATCTATTACGGATCGACACACCGGGCGTATTCACTTCCCGCGTAAACAGAATTCGCCAAAAACCGCTACGACTTGACCTCACAACTGTTGTTCCCGGTCAGTGGCTGGTGGGAAAGGTGGCGGATTTCTACCCTAGGCTTCGTACGAAAAGTGCCTGCGCGACGATCATGCTGCGTTGAAAACAGGCTCGCCTGATCGCCGCTCGGCGACTTTTCGTACAAACCCTAGCGTCGCGCTCAACGCGCTTCCTTCCACTCTCAAACAAGAAAGGTCTTCGATGAAAATCTTCATTACCGGCGCCTCCGGCTACATCGGCGGTTCCGTTGCCAAGTACCTGGCCGATGCCGGGCACGAGGTCACCGGCCTGATTCGCGACCCCGCCAAGCGTGATGCCCTGCAGGCACTGGGCATCCGCCCGGTGCTCGGCACCCTGGACGACGCCTTTATCCTCACCCGCGAGGCGCAGGCCGCCGACGCCGTGGTGCACACCGCCGACTCCGACCACCTCGCCAGCGTCGAGACCTTCATCAACGCCCTTCGCGGCAGCGGCAAGGCGTTCATCCACACCTCCGGTTCCAGCGTGGTCGGCGACGATGCCCGTGGCGCCTATGAACGCGAGGCGATCTTCACCGACGAGACGCCGTTCGAGCCCATGGACATCCGCCGCGACCGCGTGGCGATCAACCAACAAGTCCGCCGCGCGGGCGTGGAAGACGGCATTCGCGCCGTGGTGTTCTGCCCCACCATGATCTACGGCGACGCCCTCGGCCTGCCGACCGCCAGCGACCAACTGCCGAAACTGCTGGCGAAATCACGCCAGTTCGGCGCGGGTGCGTACCTCGGGGCTGGCGTGCATCGCTGGTCCAACGTGCATATCGAAGACCTCGCCGAGCTGTACCGGCTGGCGGTGGAAAAGGCGCCGTCGGCGTCGTTGTTCTTTGCCGAGAACGGTGAGGCGTCGTTTATCGAGATCGCCACGTCGATCAGCCATGCGCTGGGCTTCGAAGGCCGAATCGAAAGCTGGCCGGCGGATGACGCCATTGCCGAACTGGGCGACTGGGCACGCTTCGCCATTGGCTCCAACAGCCGGGTGCGGGCGGTGAATGCCCGGCAATTGCTGGGCTGGCAGCCGCGGCGGGAGTCGATTCACCAGTGGCTGCGCAGTACCGAGGTGCTTTGGTAGGGTCACCGCGTCCTTGAGATCGAGCGCCGCATGGGCGGCGCTCAATTTCAAGGGCAACGGGGCCACGCCGACCTCACTTCCACCAATACTCCACCTGCACCCCGAAATTCCCGCCATGCAGCGCGCTGCCAAATGCCCCGCTGTCGGACAGCGCCGAGCCCGCCGCGATCTGGCTGGCCGCCCGTTGCGCCGCTTCGTTCCACTGCGCCCAGGTGTAATACAGACGAACCTCCGGCCGCTTCCAGAAGCCCGGGCCCTTGGGTGACCAGGCCGGTGCCACGGTGAATTTGGTCAGGGTGCGGGTGCCGCCCGGGGCGTCGATCTGGTCGCGGCCCAGTTCGGTGATCAGCTTGAACTGCTCGCTCAGGGCATACACCGGACGCACACCCAGCGACAGCCAGTTCTGGTCGTCACCCCGCGGGCGCTTGTCCTGCTGGTAGACCACCTGGAACTGCCCGCCAAAACGCGGCGTCACTTGCCAGTCGAAATACTCCACCACCCGCCAGCTCTGGTTGTCGCGGTCCAGCGTCGGGTCGCCGGTGTAGCCCAGCGCGGTGCCCGGTCCGCGGCCGTATTGCACGGCGAAGGTGTTGAGGCCACCGAGAACACCCTTTTGCTTGTGCTGCAACGCCACCGACCAGCCGCTATGGCCGTCGCGGCTGTCGGGGCGTTGCAGGTAGCTCAGGCCGAGTTCGATCTCGCCGCCCGGATTGCTCTGGAAACCGCCGACATTGACGTCATGCCGGTTGATGTAGGGTTCCTGAAACAGGTTGTCCTTGCGCGAGAACACGTAGCTGTATTTCAGGTCGCCGATGACCACGTCATCGAAGCCAAAGCCGGTGGCACTCTGGTTCCAGTAGAAGTAGTCGGAGATGTGGATGTCGTTGCGTCGGTAGTAGCGGCGCCCGGCCCAGAACGAGCCGCCATTCAGGGCCGGCATGTCGCGCCATTGCGCATACAACTGGACCATCCGCGAGTAGCCATGCTCGCCACGAAACTGCAGGTCGTGGCCATAGGCGTTGAACAACTGGGCCATGCCTTCGACGCCGAGGGTCGAGCCGTCGCCGGGCTTAATCAGGTCCTGGGCCAGTTGCAGTTCGGCAAGCTGCTCGCATTCGTTGCCCAGGCGGTATTTGGACGGCGCCCCGGGCAATTGGAAGCAGCGTTGCGGGCCACCGCCGTCGGCGCCGCCAATGCCGCTGCGCAGGTAGCCGGTGAATTCCAGGGCGCTGGCCGGCACGGGCATCAGCAGGCTGGTCAGGGTCGTACCGGCCAGCAGGTTCAGGGAAATACGCTTCATGGTTTTGCTCCGCTCGTTGTTGTCGTTGTTGTGCGGGCGATCGGAAACAGCGGGCGACAGCCATCCCTGGCGAGCGCGCGGGAAACAGGCGCACTCACCCGCCGCCAGAACGCGGCGCGAGTCGTTTGCTGTGGGGTTGTCGCGAGAAGCGTCAGCCGCCGGGGCGGCGGCAATCAGGGTGGGTCAGGTTCATGCTTGCTCTCTGATTATTGTTGTCGGGCAAGAGATCCGGAGGGGGCGGGACAAGCCAGTGGCCTGCCCCGCCGAGGCTCAGTCGATCAGTTCACGGGCCACGCTTTCGATGCCTTCGGCATCCAGGCGGTAATGGCGGTAGAGGTGAGTCGGCGGCGCGATCAGGCTGTACTCGTCGTAGATCCCGTGGCGGCGGACGCGGGTGCCGATGCCGGCTTCGGCGATCACCTCGCAGACCGCGCCCCCCAGGCCGCCGAGGATGTTGTGCTCTTCGACGGTGAGGATCGCCCGGCTTTCCCGCGCCACGCGCAACACCGCCTCGACGTCCAGCGGCTTGACCGTGGTCATGTCCAGCACACCCACCGAGCGGCCCTGGGCGTTGAGCGCGCGCGCGGCCTGCAACGCCGGGTGCACGGTGGAACCGGTGGCGATGATGGTCAGTTCCTCGCCCGTCAGCAGCGCGGTGGCCTTGCCGAATTCGAATAGCGGCTCTTGTTCGTAGACCACCGGATCCCGCCCGCGCTGGATGCGGAAGTAGATCGGCTGCGGATGATGGGCCGAGGCCTTGATCGCCGCCTTCAACTGGTTGGCATCGGCCGGGGCGACGATGGTGATGTCGGCGATCGCGCGCATGATTGCCAGGTCCTCGGTGGCGTGGTGCGAGGTGCCATAGAAGCCCAGCGAAATGCCGGCGTGATGGCCGATCAGGCGCACCGGCAGCGCCGAATAGGCGACGTCCATGCGGATCTGTTCGCAGCACAGCAGCGGCAGGAACGAAGCGAAGGTCGCGATAAACGGCTTCATGCCCACCGCGGCCATGCCGGCGGCGCAAGACACCATGTTCTGCTCGGAGATGCCGAACTGCACGAAGCGCTCCGGGCAGTGTTCGGCGAATTTCGCCAGGCCGTTGGAGTACTGCAGGTCGGCGGTGCCGGCGACCACCGGCTCGCCCTGCTCGACCAGTTCGAGCAAAGCGTCGGACAGCGCGTCGAGGCCCGGCGTCTGGGTGTTGAGGGCGCGGTACTGCCAGGAGTTCGCGGACAGGGGTGCAGTGTTCATGTTCAGATCACCTTGCTCTTGATTTCATCGATGGCGCGCTGGGCGTCTTCCGGGTCGAGGTAGCCCAGGTGCCAGCCCGGCTCGGTCTCCATGTACGAGACGCCCTTGCCCTTGAGCGTCTGGGCGATGATGCACACCGGCCGTTCGCGGTTGCGCTCGGCCTTGATCCGCCGCAGCAGCGGCGTCAGCTCGGCGAGGTTGTGGCCGTCGACGTCGTACACGTCCCAGCCGAAGGCGCGCCATTTGTCCGCCAGCGGCTCGATGCCGATCACGTCGTCGACGCTGCCATCGAGCTGGAAGCCATTGCGGTCGACGATCGCCACCAGGCTGCCGACCTTGTGGTGGGACGCCGCCATCGCCGCCTCCCACACCTGGCCTTCCTGCATCTCGCCGTCACCGAGCATGACGAAGGTGGTGAAGTCCTGGCCGAGCATGCGCCCGGCCATGGCCATGCCCAGCCCGCCCGACAGGGCGTGGCCGATGGAGCCGGAGGAGAAGTCCACGCCCGGCACTTTGCGCATGTCCGGGTGATCGCCCAGCGGATTGCCCAGGCGGGTGTAGCCGTCGAGGATCTCCCGGGCGAAGAAGCCCCACTCCACCAGCACCGGGAACAGGCCCACGGCGGCGTGGCCCTTGCCCATCATGAAGCGGTCGCGCCCGGCCCATTTCGGCTCGCCATGCCGCAGCGACATCACGTCGTAATACAGCGCGGCAAACAGCTCGGCCGCGGAAAACACCGAGGTGTAGTGGCCGACCTTGGCGATCTCGATGAGGCGTATGGTTTCCAGCCGGATGAACTGCGCCTTGTCGCGAAGCCGCGCCAGTTCGGCGGGCGTCAGGGCGAAGTCAGCGGCGTGCTTTGAATCGACTGTCAGGGTCATTTTCCACCTGTGGATCAGTAGTCTTTCGGGGACAGCGCTCAGGCGCCGACGGCCAGCGCGGCGTCGAGCCGGGGCTGCATGAAGCGGCTCAGTTGCGGCATCACATCGCGGGCGGTGAGTTCCATGGAGCGGCGCCACAGGGCCTCGTTGTCCCACTCGTGGAAGGTGGTCATCAGGGTGCCGAACGGGCCGGTCTGCTCGCTGAAGGCGACCAGTTGCTGGACCACGCTGTCGGCATTGCCGTAGATCACCATTTCGCGGATGCAGTGATCGACGGTGACTTCGGCGTCGGTCATGTCCGGGCGGGTCTTGAAGATCTGCATGTAGTTGTTGCTGGCGAGGTTGTCGATCATGTAATCGAAGTAGCGCCGCAGGGTGCAGTTCGGGTCGGCCAGGTAGTCCTCGGCCTGGGCCTGGGAGTCAGCGACGAACACCGAGCGCGCCACCCGCCAGTTGCGCGGGTCGGCCTGGTGCCCGGCGGCCTCGGCGCCCTGGCGGTAGGCCTGCCAGTGCGAGGCGACGGTGGCCGTCGGGTTGAAGTTGGCCGACATCAGGTCCCAGTCGCGGCTGCCGGCCAGCTTGGCGGTGCCGGAGAACGGGCTCATGGCGGTGGTCGCCACCCGCGGGAACGGCTGCTGGAACGGCTTGGGCATGTAGCCGATTTCCAGTTCGTGGTTGACCGTGTTGACCAGCGAGACGTCGAAGAACTCACCGGCGAACTGGTACGGCGCGTCGCTGCCCCAGATGCGCTGGATCATCTCGTAGCACTCGACCATCATCCGCCCGCGGTCCTTGCCGTTGCTGCCGTAGACCTCGAAGTCCGAGGCCAGGCCGCCAGGGCCGATGCCCATGAGGAAACGGCCACGGCTCATGTGGTCGAACATCGCCGCGTCGGCGGCAATTCGCGCCGGGTGGTGGTGCGGCAGGTTGAGCACGCCGGTGCACAGCTTGATGCGCTGGGTCAGCGGGATCAGCGCGGAGAGGAATTGCAGCGCGTTGGTGATCGGCTCTGTGCGCTGGGAGGTGTGCTCGCCAACCCAGACTTCGTCGTAACCGACCTTGTCCGCATGCACGACGCAGGCGATGTCCTGGTCGTACATCTCATGGTAGTCCCAGCCCTTGTGGTGCAAGGGCTGCATGAACATTGCGAGTTTCATCGTGGTTCTCCTTACAAGTGGCTATCAGGCGATAGCGGGCCAGGGTGCCCACGCGGGCACCCTGGCGATAGGTCGGGCGATCAACTGCCGTGAAGCAGCCAGCCGCCGTCGACCGTGATGTCGGTGCCGGTGATGTAGGACGCCAGCGGCGAGGCCAGGAACAGCGCCACGTTGGCGATCTCGAACGGCTCGCCGGGGCGGCCCAGCGGGATGTTTTCCAGCACCCGGTTCTGCTGGTGCTGGCGGAACAGCTCAGGTTCGAGGTTGCCCGGCGTCGCGGTCAGCCCCGGCGAAATCGAGTTGACCCGGATGCCGTCGCGGCTGAGGTCCTTGGCCAGGCTGCGGGTCATCGCCAGGATCGCGCCCTTGCTGGTGTCGTAGGTGACGTGGTTGGCCATCGGCCGGTGGCCGCACACCGAGGACAGGTTGACGATGCTGCCGCCACGGCCGTGGCGGAGCATCTGCGCGCGGGCGCACTGGGCGCCGAAAAACGCGGCGCGGGTGTTGATCGCCTGCATGCGGTCCCAGAAATCCTCGTCCACCGCCGCGACCGGCCTGAGCGGATAGATCCCGGCGTTGTTCACCCAGATATCCAGGCCGCCCTGCCCACCCGCCTCGGCCGCCAGCCGTTCGATCTGCTCGCGGCGCGACACGTCGGTGGCGACGAAACTCACCGCCAGGCCTTCGTCGAGCAATTCGTCGGTGCGCTCGCGGGCCAGGCTGCCAATCACCACGCGGGCGCCGGCCTGGGCCAGCCGGCGGCTGATGTCCAAGCCGATGCCGGAGCTGCCGCCGGTGACCACCGCGACCTTGCCGCGCAAGTCCAACAGGGCCTCGAACGGTGTTTCGTCCAGGTGCCGGTATTCGATGGTTTGCATGGAAAACCTCCTCAGGCCGTGGCCAGTGCCATGATCGATTCCGGCGCCACCTGCTCGCCGTCGAGAATTCCCTGGCATGCGCCGCGGGCCATGACCATCACCCGGTGCGACAGGCCGATCACTTCGTCCAGGTCGGAGCTGACCACCACCACCGCCGCGCCCGTGGCGGCGAGGTCGGCGATCAACTGGTAGATCGCCGCGCGGGCGCCCATGTCGATGCCGCGGGTGGGCTCGTCGAGGATGATTACCCTCGGCTCGCGGGCGATCCATTTGGCGATCACCACCTTTTGCTGGTTGCCGCCGGAGAGCTTGTCGAGGTGCTTGCCGGGGTCGCCCTTGACCCCGAGGCTGGCGATCCGCTCACTGGCGAAGGCGTCGATGCGCCGCCGCGACAGCAGGCCGCGCGCACCGAGGCGGTCGAGGTTGCAGTAGGCCAGGTTCTCGGCGATCGAATGATCGAGCACCACGCCCTCGCCCTTGCGGTCCTCGGGCACCAGCACCACCCCGGCGGCAATCGAGGCGCGCACGCCGTCCAGGCGCAACGGCTTGCCGTCCACCCGCACCTCGCCGCCGGCCACCGGATCGACCCCGGCAATGGCGCGGATCACTTCGCTGCGGCCGGCGCCGACCATGCCGGCGATACCGAACACCTCGCCCCCGCGCACCGAGAAGGAAATATCGCGGAAGCGCTGGTTCCGGCACGACAGCCCACGCACCTGCAGCACCTCATGCGACTGCGGCGCGGCAATGGCCGGGAACAGCCGCTCGATGGAACGCCCGACCATCTGCGCCACCAGGGTGTCCACCGCCACATCGGCGCGCTCATGACGGGCCACCAGATGGCCGTCGCGCATCACCAGCACGCGGTCGGCGATGCGCCCGATCTCTTCCATGCGGTGACTGATGTAGATGAACGACACGCCTTCGCGCTTGAGCACCTCGATCTGGCGGAACAGCAGTTCGGTCTCTTCCGAACCCAGCGCGGCGGTGGGCTCGTCGAGAATCAGCAGGCGCGATTCGAGCGTCAGCGCCTTGGCGATTTCCACCAGTTGCTGGGCGGCGATGCGCAGGTCGCGCACCAGGGTGTCCGGCGAAATATCCAGGCCCAGCCGTTCGAGCTGCACCCGCGCCTCGCGGCGCATGCGCTCGCGGTCCAGCACGCCATGGCGGGTCGGCAGGTGGCCGAGGAAGATGTTCTCGGCCACGCTCAGCTCGGGCAGCAACTGGATCTCTTGGTGGATCATGTTCACGCCAAGGGCGATGGCGTCCTTCGGGCAGGTCGGCGCGTAGGCCTGGCCATCGAGCTGCATGCTGCCGCGGGTCGGGCACAGCGAGCCGGCGATGATCGACGACAGGGTCGATTTGCCGGCGCCGTTCTCGCCCAGCAACGCCACCACTTCACCGCGGCCGATCTCCAGGCTGATGCTCTCCAGCACACTGACGGTGTTGAAGGACATGCCCAGTTGCTCGGCGCGAAACAACGGCGCGTCAACGGTTGTCGGGTTCATGGTCAGACTCCTACGGGTGCCGGGCGATGAAGGCATCGACGTTGTCGCGGGTGGTGACGAAGGCCGGCAGCAACTGGCGCTTCTCCACCGTCTGACCGGCTTTCAGCGCCACCGCGGTGCGCAGCGCGGTGCGGCCCATTTCCACGGCCTGCTGGGTGATGGTCATGTCCATCTTGCCGTCGCGAACCGCTTCCAGCGCCGCCGGCAAGCCGTCGTAGCCGAAGATCCACACCTTGTGCTCGACGTTGGCGACCCGCACGGCCTGGGCCGCACCGAGGGCCGGAGCGTCCGAACGACCGACGAAAACGTTGATGCCGGGGTGCTTCTGCAGCATGTCCTGGGCGACCTTGAAACCGTTGTCCTGCAGCCAGTCGGTGGGCTTGCGATCGACCACCTGGATGCTCGGTGTCTTCGCCAGCTCGACGTCGAAACCTTCGGCGCGGGTCAGCTCGGTGGTGTCGCCGAGGGTGCCCTGGAGCAGGCCGACCTGCGCCTGCGGACCGGTCAGGCGCACCACCTGGCGGGCCAGTTCGGCGGCGGCGCCGGTGTTGTCGGTGGAGATGTAGGCATCGCATTCGACGTTCTTCGGGAAGTTGTCGACGCACACCACCGGCACGCCCTGCTGCTTGGCCAGGCGCACCGGCACCGCGGACGCCGCCGAGCCGGTGGCGGTGTACAGCAACACATCGATGCCTTTGCTGAGCATGTCCTGAATCTGACTGACCTGGCGCGCCGGATCGGCTTGCGCGTCGGCCACCAGTACCTGGTCGATGCCCAGGCCCTCGGCCTGCTCCATCACGCCGTCACGCACCATCAGGTAGAACACCCATTGCAGGCTGGGGATCGACATGCCGACCTTGAGCGGTTTGCTCTCGGCATGGGCCAGGGCCGGCAAGAGCAGCAACAGGGCAAAAAACGCGCGCACGGGCGCAGAGAAAACGTGCATGGACGCCTCCGGGATTTATTGTGGTTGTGAGGAGCTTGTGGGGTCAGGCGTTCTTGCGTTTCATCGCATCGAGCATCACCGCGGCGGCGATCACCGCGCCGATGATTACCTGCTGGACGAAGGGTGAAATCCCGGCGAGGTTCAGGCCGTTGCGCAGCACGCCGATGATCAGCACGCCGACCAGGGTCCCGGCCACGCTGCCGACGCCGCCCTTGAGGCTGCCGCCGCCGATCACCACGGCGGCGATCACGTCCAGCTCATAACCGACCCCGGCACCGGCGCCGGCGGTGTCCAGCCGCGAGGTGAGGATCACCCCGCCGAGCGCCGCGGTGATGCCGCAAATCACATAGACGATGGCGGTGTGGGTCTTGACCCGGATGCCGGACAGCTTGGCGACCTTGGCGCTGCCGCCGATGGCGTAGAGGCTGCGTCCGGCCACGGTAAAACGCATGACGAACCAGAACAGCATGGCGAGCACCACGAAACAGGCCACGGTCAGCGAGATGAAGCCGGCGTAGCGGATGATCGACAAGTTGCCGAACCATTCGGGAAAGCCGCTGATCTGGGTGCCGTCGGTGACCATATAGGCGACCCCGCGGGCCATCGACATCATCGCCAGGGTGGCAATGAACGACGGCAATCCGGCTCGCACCACCAGGCCGGCGGTGATGCCGCCACAGGCGGCGCCGGTGAGCAAGGCGGCGCCGATCGCCAGGCCCATCGGCAGGCCGAGCACCCGTTCGGCCCAGCTCATGACCATGATCGACACGGCCAGCACCGCGCCCACCGACAGGTCGATGCCGCCGATCAGGATCACCAGCGTCATGCCCAGCGCCATGATGCCGAGCACGGTCACCTGGTCGAGGATATTCAGGAGGTTGCCGAGGGTCAGAAAGGCGTCGGTGGCAAGGCTGAGCACCAGACACAACAGCAGCAGGCCGAGCAGCGGGCCGGTGATGCCGGACGCCTGCGCGGAAAGCTTGAGGGAGGGCAGCAGCACGCGCGCCCTGGAACTGAAGCCATACATGTGAACACCACTTCTTGTATTTATTGGAGGGGTACGGTTATTGCAATCAGGCTGCCAGTTCGCGGAAACGCCCACCCATATAAACCAGGGGTGATTCCAGCGACTGGGTTATTACGTTCATGACATTGCCGATAAAGATGGTGTGCGAGCCGTAATCCACTTCCTGGACAACTTCGCAGAAGATCGACGCCTGGGCGTCGAGCAAATAACGCAGGCCGTTTTCACCCACCGCCCAATCGCCATCGACGAAGCGCCGGTCACGCAATTCCGGCTTGCTGAAGATGGCGCACAGCGCCTCGTGCTCGCGTTGCAGCATGTTCACGCAAAACAGCCCGGAGCGCTTGATGATGGGCGAAGCGCTGCTGCTGCGATTGACGCAGACCAGCGCCGACGCCGGGTCCATGGATACCGAGGAGAACGCGGTAGCGGCCAGGCCGTGGGGGCAGCAGTGCTCGTCGATGGTGGTGACCAGGGTCACGGACGCGGCAAAGCGGCCCATGGCGCTGCGAAACAGATCGGCGACTTCCTGAGTGCCGTTGATTGCTTGACTCGATAGTGCGGACATCTTTCAACTCCTCTTAGCGTTGAGCCTGTCGCCATCTTAGGAGCCCGCTGAACAAGCAGGTATTCGAGTTTCCGGGAATGACTTTTCAGCCAGACTGAAAGCTGCGCTTATTTATTCAGGCTTCTTCCATACGGTGATTGCCAGGCTTTAACCAGGCATGAAGAATGGCGTCCGCCATACTTGATGAAACAACCACGAGGAGCACACTTCATGGCCGATAGACTCCAGGACCTGCGCTTGTTCCGGCTGGTGGTACAAGCCGGTTCGCTGTCGATGGCCGGGCGCCAGTTGGGCCTGTCGCCGGCCGCGATGAGCGGCCGCCTCAAGGCCATGGAAGAGTTCTATGGTTTGCGTCTGGTCAAGCGCAACACCCGCGGCCTGAGCCCCACCGCCGAGGGCCTTTATCTGTTCGAGGCGGCGCTGAAGATCCTCGAGGACGTCGAGGCGCTGGACAGCGTGATCCGCGGCGGCAACGCCCAGTTGCGCGGCACCATCGGCGTCACCTGCCCCACCGACCTGGGTCGCCAGTGGGTCAGCCAGTTGGTGGACGCCTTCGTCGAGGAACACCCCCACGTCACCGTGCGCCTGTTTTTCACCGACCGCCTGCTGGACTTCGTCGAGTCGGGCTCGGACATCGCCATCCGCTACGGCAACTTGCCCGACAGCACCCTGGTCGCCCGCTCCCTCGGCGGCGACCGGCGCATCGTCTGCTGCTCCCCCGATTACCTGGCCCGTCACGGCGCACCGCAATCCCCCGAAGACCTGGCGGCGCACAACTGCCTGATCCACCTGCAGGCGGACTTCCCCCAGGACAAATGGCGCTTCACCCGCGACGGCGAAACCTTCTCGGTGCAGGTCAAGGGCAATCGCCTGGTCAACGACGGTTTCACCCTGCGCCAGTGGACGCTGCAAGGGCTGGGCATCGCCTGGAAATCCGTCTGGGAAGTGGCCGAGGACATCCAGGAGAACCGCCTGGTGCCGCTGCTGGAAGACTTCAGTTGTCCGGCCACAGGTTTTCACCTGCTGACCGAAGGCGGCAAGAAACTGCCCCGGCGGGTCAAGGCCTTCGTCGACTTCGCGGTGCGCTATTTCAACGAACTGGACACCCCGGCGCGGCGGCTGCTGACGCCGGTCGGAGCATGACGCTACATTCGCGGTAACTGCGCCAGCTCGGCAAACACCGGCGCCAGCGCCACCAGCATCCGCGCCTGCACCTGCCGGCGCTGTCGGTAAAGGCCGTGTCGCGCCGGGTCCGGCCGGACCCTGCCGCCCGGCGCCCTCGCCGCCCGCAACGCCGCCTCGCGCAGATCACTGAACGTGCCCGCGCCATACCCCGCCAGCAACGCCGCACCCAGCGCCGCCGCCTCGAACACGCCATGCCGGCGATAGGGCAAACCCAGAACGTCGGCCTTGATCTGGCTGCACGCCTCGCTCGCGGCACCGCCGCCGACCACCAGCACCGCGCCCTCGCCCGAGCACACGCCGGTCGCGAGCATGGCGTCGAGAAAACCGGCGTATTCGTAGGCGGTGGCCTCAATCACCGCCCGCTGCAAATCCGCCAGGCTGTGCTGCCAGGACAGCCCGACGAAGGCCCCGCGCCGGTCCGCCGCCAACGGCAGATGGCGCCCGCCCATGTGCGGCGCGAACAACAAGGGCGGCACCGCGCCGTGCTCGCGCAACGCCGCGCTGACTTCATGAGGCGGGCGCACCTGCTCGCGCAGTGACGCCAGCCAGTCGAGATTGAGCCCGCCGCCGCCGACATAAGCGGCGCTGTAGTAAAGGTCCGGCAAGCAGTGGCGCAGGGTCAGCAGGGTCTTGTGCGAGTGGTCGACGGTAAAATCGCGGCGCACCGCGCAGAGCACCGAACCGGTGCCGGCGATGTCCACCAACTGGCCGTCCTCGACCGCGCCGCTGCCCAGCAGGGTCGCCGCGATGTCACCGCAACCGGCATGGACCGGCGTGCCTGCCAGCAGGCCGAGACGCTCGGCGCATGCGCGCGACAATCCGCCGATCCGTTCCCAGGGTTCGACGATTCGCGGCAGATGATCGGCATCGAGACCAAGCGCCCGCACCAGCGCCAGGTTCCAACCCGCAGTAGGTGTGTCGGCGAAGTTGTTGAAGCCCAGGTGAGTGGTGTCGAAAAATGCCTCGCTGCCGTCCAGCCCGGCCAGTTGCAAGGCGACCAGGGCCGAGGGCGTCGTCAGCTTGCACACCTGGCGATAGCGCGCCGGTTGCTGGTCACGCATCTGCAGCCATTTCGCCCCGTGGCCGGCGATCAACTGGCTGCCGGAGCGCTGGATAATCCCGTGTTCGTGGGGGCGCAGCAGGTCAAGGGTGCTGGCGCAGTCCAGGTCCAGCCAGGAATCGCTGGGCCCCAGCGCCTGGCCCCGGGCATCCACCGCGCACAAACCCGCCATTTGTCCGCACACGGCGATCCCGGCCACCTGCCCCGGCGTGCTGCCCGCCTCGGCGAGCGCCTGGGCAATGGCCGTCAGCGCCGACTCGAACAGTGCGTCGAACCCGATGCCCGGCCCGGCCCGCAGCCCCGGCGGAACACCGCCCACCCGCGCCGCGCCGCGCAAATTGCCCTGGGCATCGAGCGCCACCGCGCGGGTGCTGGACGTACCGAGATCGACGCCGATGGAAATGGCCTGACTGCTCACGAACCGCACCTCGACGCCAAGGATGGGAGCACGGCGCTTATTCGACGTGAACGTGCTCGACAAGAAAATCCAGCACCGCGCGCACCCGCAGCGGTACATGGCCATCCTGGCCGACGAACACCGCGTGGATCTCTTCCAGGTCCCCGGGGTTGAACGCTTCCATCACCGGCACCAGCCGCCCGGCGGCGACGTCCTCGCGCACCCGGAACAACGCCAGCCGCGCCAGCCCGCTGCCATTCAGCGCCAACAGGCGCAGCGCCTCGCCATCGCTGGCCTGGACACTGCCGTGGGTAACGATCTTCACCACCTCGCCGCCGTCCAGCAACGGCCAGCCGTTATAGGCCCGCCGGTAATTGGCCGTCAGCAGGTTGTGACGCTGCAGCGCGGTCGGGCTGTCCGGCATGCCATGGCGTTGCAGATAGTCCGGCGAGCCGACGATCACCATGGGCGTCTGCCCCAGCTTGCGCGCCACCAGGCTGGAATCCTTCATCGGCCCCGCGCGCACGGCGATATCGGTGCGCTGACCGAGCACATCGACCACTTCATCGGTGAGCACCAGATCCAGCATCACCTGCGGCAGCCGCTCGGTCATCAACGGCACCAGCGGCAGCAAAAAATGCCAGGCGAACGCCAGGTTGGCGTTGATCCGTACCCGGCCACGGGGCGCGTCCTGCGACGCGACGTTGCGCTCCAGCTCATCCAGATCGGCGAGCAGGCACACGCCGCGCTCGTAATAGGCGCGGCCTTCCTGAGTCAGGCTCAATTGCCGGGTGGAACGGTTGAACAGCCGCGAACCCAGACGGGTTTCCAGGCGCGCGACCAGCTTGCTCACGGCGGAAGGCGTCATACGCAGATCCCGCGCCGCCGCCGAGAAACTGCCCGTCTCCACCACCCGAACCAACACCTCCAGCTCGCCAGAGCGATTGATATCCAGGCGCGCCATGCGTGCTTCACCCTGTCGCAAAAGGGCAAGCGTAGCCGGGTGATGGGGGCGCGGGCAGAGGGGCTTTACTGAAAAGTGTTTTCAGAAAAGCCGAAATCTGCCTCGCGGAGCCTGAACAGTAGGAGCGAGCTTGCTCGCGATCTCAGGCACCCCGCCGCTCCCCCTATGGAACCTCACTCCAACGTGATTTTCCCCGCCTCGATCACCTCCCCCCAACGGGTGTTGTCCTGCGCAATCAGTTCGGCAAAGCCTTCAGGCGAGCTGTGTTCGACGCTGATGCCGTTCTGGCTGAAGCGCTCCGCAGTCTGCGGCGCTTTGGCGATGACCTCGATGGCGTCGCTCAATTTCTGCACCAGTTCCGGCGCCGCGCCCTTGGGCAGGACGATGCCGAACCAGCCGGAAGCAACGAACCCCGGCAACCCGGCTTCGGTGGCGCTGGGCACATTCGGCAGCAAGGGCGAGCGCTCGGCGCTGCTCAGGACCAGGCCCTTGAGCTTGCCGGCCTGGATCTGCGGCGCGAGCACGGTCAGGGTGTCCACGGCGACGTCGATTTCGCCGCCGAGCAAGCCGGTCACCGCCGGCGCGCTGCCTTTGTACGGCACGTGCAGCAGGTCGGCGCCGGAGAGGTGCTTGAGCAGTTCACCGGACAAATGGCACAGCGTGCCGTTACCGCACGACGAGTAGCTCAGCGCGCCCGGATGGGCCTTGGCCTCGGCGATCAGGCCCGCCAGCGAGTCGATCTTGCTGCTGGCCTGGACCGCGACCACGTTGGGCACCGACGCGACGACGGCGACCGGCACGAAGTCTTTCTTCCAGTCGTAGCGCAGGTCTTTTTGCAGGTTGGGCAGGATCGCCAGTTGCCCGGCGGTGGCCAGCGACAGGGTGTAGCCGTCCGGCTTGGCCTTGGCCACGGCCTCGGCGGCGATGGCGGTGCCGGCGCCCGGTTTGTTGTCGACCACCACGGGCTGGCCGAGGGAAGCCGAGAGTTGCTCGGCGTAGTAGCGGCCGACGGTGTCCGCCGCGCCACCGGGCGGGAACGGCACGATCAGGGTCACGGCGCGGCTCGGGTAGGTGTCGGCCTGGGCCAGGCCGGTGATGCCCAGGGCCAGGGCGGCCAGGGCGAATTTCAGGGGTTTGGCGAGTTTCATGGGCGGTTCCTGGAACAGAGGGATCGGAGAAGGATTCAGTCTTCGCTGAAGGCCACCTGACGGGTGGCGCGAACCCGTGGCGAGAGCATCAGCACCACCACCAGCACGCAGACGATCAGCAGGGTCAGGCTCAGGGGACGGGTGACGAACACGGTCGGGTCGCCCCGCGAGAGCAGCATTGCCCGGCGCAGGTTTTCTTCCATCAGCGGGCCGAGCAGGTAGCCCAGCAGCAGCGGCGCCGGCTCGCAGCGCAGCTTGATGAACAAGTAGCCGAGCAGGCCGAAAGCAACGGTGAGCAGCACGTCGAACAGGCTGTTGTTGACGCTGTACACGCCGATGCAGCAGAACAGCAGGATCGACGGGTACAGCAGGCGATACGGCACCGCCAGCAAGCGCACCCAGATGCCTACCAGTGGCAGGTTGAGCACCAGCAGCAACAGGTTGCCGATCCACATGCTGACGATCAGGCCCCAGAACAACTCGGGACGGTCGTCGATCACCTGCGGGCCGGGGACGATGCCGTGGATCATCATGGCGCCGGCCATCAGCGCCATGACCGCGTTGGACGGCAGGCCCAGTACCAGCATCGGGATAAACGAAGTCTGCGCGCCGGCGTTGTTCGCCGACTCGGGGCCGGCGACGCCTTCGATGGCGCCCTGGCCGAAGCGCTCGGGCTGTTTCGCCAGGCGCTTTTCCACCATGTACGAGGCAAACGAGCCGAGCATCGCCCCGCCGCCGGGCAGCACGCCCAGCAGCGCGCCGAGGCCGGTGCCGCGCAGGATCGGTTTCCAGCTCCGGCGGTAGTCGTCTTTCGACGGCAACAGGCTGCCGACCCGCGCCACCCGCGGCACGCCGCCGTGGTCGCGCTCGAGGTTGGCGATGATTTCGGCGATGCCGAAGATGCCCATGGAAATCACCACGAAACTGATGCCGTCGCTCAACGCCGGAATGCCGAAGGTGAAGCGCTCGACGCCGGAATTGACGTCGGTGCCCACCAGCCCGAGCAGCAACCCGAGCAGGGTCATGGCCACGGCCTTGAGCACATCGCCCTGGGCCAGCACGATCGCCGCCACCAGGCCGAGCAGCATCAGCGAGAAATATTCCGCGGGGCCGAATTTCAGCGCGACTTCCGCCAGCGGCGTGGCCGCGGCGGCCAGCAGCAGGATCGCCAGGCTGCCGGCGATGAACGAACCGATGGCGGCGATCGCCAGCGCCGCGCCCGCCCTGCCCTTGCGGGCCATGGCGTGGCCGTCGAGGCAGGTGACCACCGAGGACGACTCACCCGGCAGGTTGACCAGGATCGCCGTGGTCGAGCCGCCGTACTGCGCGCCGTAATAGATACCCGAGAGCATGATCAGCGCGGCGGCCGGGGTCAGGCCGTAGGTGATCGGCAAGAGCATGGCGATGGTCGCCACCGGCCCCAGGCCCGGCAGTACGCCGACCAGGGTGCCGAGGGTGACGCCGAGCAGGCAGTACAGCAGGTTGTTCAGGGTGAAGGCGGCTTCGAGGCCGATGCCGAGGTGGTCGAGCAATTCCATGATCCGTCCTCAGACCGGCCAGGCCGGCAAGTTCAGGCCGAGCCCGTAGGCGAACACCAGCACACTGAACAGCCCCAGCACACAGCCGAGCACGGTCAGTTCGGCGAGGTTGGCGCGGCGCCGGGCCAGGCCACTGAGCAGGGTCATCAACAGCGTCGAAAGCCCGAGGCCAAGGCTCGGCAGGAGCAAGGCGAACGCCACCACGCTACCGCCGATGGACAGGCCCACCCGCGCCTGGAACAACTCGCCGAGCGCCACCCGCTCGCGGGACAGCGCCAGCCCGCGCACCAGCAGGGCAACGCCCAGTCCGCACAGGGCCAGGCTCACCAGCCAGGGAAAATAGCCGGCGCCCATGCGCATGGCGGTGCCGGTGGCGTAGTCGCCGCCGATCACCAGGCCGGCGCTGCCGAAACCGAGAAACAGCAGGCCGGCGAGGACCTCGCGGGCATCGAGAAGCAGGGATCGCGCTTGAGTGGTGCGCAGAGCATCGGACACGGAACATCTCCAGGTGCCTTGGCAAGGCACGGTGGCGGACGATCCGCGCGTGCGGTCTCGTGGGTTTCAGCGTGAAAGAAAGACAATCAGGCGCCGCGTTGTGCCTCGCGGGCGGCGACCTTGGCGCGGGTCAGCGGCAGCAGTTCGCGGCCGTAATCCTCGGCGTCATTCACCGGGTCGAAGCCACGAATGAGGAAGGTGGTCACGCCAAGGTCGTAGTAGGCCAGCAAGGCGTCGGCCACCTGCTCCGCGGTGCCCACCAGCGCGGTGGAGTTGTGCCCGCCGCCAACCAGCGCGGCGATGCCGGTCCACAGGCGTTCGTCGACCCGCTCGCCCTGGGCGACGGTGTCCAGCAGGCGCTGGGCGCCGACGCTCTGCGGCTTGTTGGCGATCACCGGGCCGGAGCGCTCCAGGCGCTGGCGGGCCGTGGTGAGGATGGCGTCGGCCTTGGCCCAGGCGGCCTCTTCGGTCTCGGCGATGATCGGCCGGAACGACACGCTGAACTGGATTTCGCGACCGTGCCGGGCCGCTTCGGCGCGCACGGCGGCGATGGTCTCGCGGGTCTGCGCCAGCGACTCGCCCCACAGCGCGAAGACATCGGCGTGCTTGCCGGCCACTTCCAGCGCCGCCTGCGACGACCCGCCGAAGTACACCGGCAGGTGCGGTTTCTGCAGCGGCTTGATCGCCGAGAAGGCGTTCTGCGCCTGGTAGTGCGTACCGTGGTGGTCGAACGGCTGCTCCGCGGTCCAGACCTTGCGCACCACGTCGAGGAATTCATCGGTGCGGGCGTAGCGCTGGTCGTGCTCCAGGTAGTCGCCGTCCTTGCGCTGCTCGCCGTCATTGCCGCCGCTGATTACGTGCACCGCCAGGCGGCCATCCAGCAGGTGTTCCAGCGTCGCCAGCTTGCGCGCGGCCAGAGTCGGGGCGACGAAGCCGGGGCGGTGGGCCAGCAGAAAGTTGATGCGCGAAGTCGACAGCCCGGCCAGTGCGGTGACCAGAAAACCGTCCGGCTGATCCGACCAGTAGCCCACCAGCAGACGGTCGAAACCGGCGTCCTCGTGCACCTGGGCAAAGCGGGTGATGTACGCCTTGTCGAAGATCGGGCCGCTGGCGTCGAGGGTTTCCGAAGACAGGCGATGGCCGATCATGCCGATGAATTGAACGCTCATGCTGGGGGCTCCTTGAGGCGGATGAGAAAGCTTGATGGTTATAGAAGGCGCTTTCTTCAAAACGAACGCTTATAAGCTAACGATCAGCTCCTCCGTTGTGAAATTCTTTTCCGGCATAAGCTAATATAAAAAATAAAGAATAATATTTGATCTTTAAAATTCTCTTTACGCATATTAGCTTATGCAGAATTTGAATTTTGAGAATCATCTGGCGGTTGCTAGGGTTCTCGAAAACCGCAGCCTGAGCCCTGAATCATGACCGAACCGCTACGCCTGGACCGCCTTCGCCAGTTCATCGGTAACCTCGCCGAATTGCTCGACCAGGAAACCGAGGAAGCCGCCATTCTCGACCGTGGCCAGAACCTGTTGCAGCAACTGGTCGCTCACGACGACTGGCTGCCGGAGGAACTGGCGCAACCCGATCCGACCCGTTACCAGCAGTTCCTGTTGCATGCCGATTCGCGTCAGCGCTTTTCCGTGGTCAGCTTCGTCTGGGGCCCGGACCAGAGCACGCCGATCCACGACCATCGGGTCTGGGGCCTGATCGGCATGCTGCGCGGCGCCGAATATTCGCAAGGCTTCGCCCGCACCGACAGCGGCGCCCTGATCCCGGCCGGCGACCCCGTGCGCCTGGCGCCGGGCCAGGTGGAAGCGGTATCGCCACGCATCGGCGACATCCACCAGGTCAGCAACGCCCATGACGATCAGGTCTCCATCAGCATCCACGTTTATGGCGCCAACATCGGCGCGGTAAAACGGGCCGTCTACCTCGCCGACGGTAGTGAAAAGCCCTTTATCTCCGGCTACTCAAACACCCGCTTGCCCAATATCTGGGACCTGTCCAAAGAGAACCCCGCCCCATGAGCACCGCGACTACCCGCTCCTACGCCGAGCTGCGCCAGCACTTGCTGGCCAAGCATGAACTCGCCCTGATCGATGTGCGCGAAGAAGCGCCCTTCGCCTTGGAGCACCCGCTTTTCGCGGCCAATATTCCCTTGTCGAAACTGGAAATCGAGGTCTATGCCCGGGTGCCCCGGCGCGACACGCCGGTGACCGTGTATGACGACGGCGAAGGCCTTGCCGCCCTCGCCGCCGAACGCCTGCTGGCCCTCGGTTACACCGATGTCGCCGTGCTCGAAGGCGGCCTCGCCGGCTGGCGCGAGGCTGGCGGCGAACTGTTCCGTGACGTCAACGTGCCGAGCAAGGCCTTTGGCGAACTGGTCGAAAGCCAGCGCCACACGCCGTCGCTGGCGGCCGAGGAAGTCCAGCAGTTGCTGGACGACAAGGCCGATGTGGTGGTGCTGGACGCGCGCCGTTTCGACGAATACCAGACCATGAGCATCCCTGGCGGCATCAGCGTGCCGGGCGCTGAGCTGGTATTGCGTGTCGCCGAACTGGCGCCGGATCCGGCGACCCGGGTCATCGTCAACTGCGCCGGGCGGACCCGCAGCATCATTGGCACTCAATCGCTGGTCAACGCCGGCATCCCCAACCCGGTCTCGGCCCTGCGCAACGGCACTATCGGCTGGACGTTGGCCGGGCAGAAACTGGCCCACGGTCAGTCGCAGCGCTTCGCTTCCGTCAGCGCCGATACCCGCGCCAGCGCGGCCAGCCGTGCCCGCGCCGTGGCCGATAAAGCCGGCGTGGCGCGTCTGTCCAAAGGCGGCCTGCAAGCCTGGCAGGCCGAGACCCACCGCACCACCTACCTGTTCGACGTACGCACACCGGAGGAATACACCAAGGCCCACCTGCCGGGCAGCCGCTCGGTGCCGGGCGGGCAACTGGTGCAAGAGACCGACCACAGCGCCAGCGTGCGCGGCGCACGGATCGTGCTACTGGACGATGACGGCGTACGCGCCAACATGAGCGCCTCGTGGCTGGCGCAGATGGGTTGGCAGGTCGCGGTGCTCGACGGTCTGGAAGCGGCCGACTTCAGCGAAACCGGCGAGTGGCAAGTGCCGCTGCCCGCGTTGCCGCAACCGCCGTCGATCCAGTCCGCGCAACTGCAGACCTGGCTGGACGAAGGCGACACCGTGCTGCTGGACTTCACCACCAGCGCCAACTACGTGCAGCGGCATGTTCCGGGCGCGCACTGGGCGATTCGCGCGCAACTGGCGCAGGCGCTGGAAAATCTGCCGGTGGCTGAGCGGTATGTGGTCACCTGCGGCAGCAGCCTGCTGGCGCGCTTTGCCGCCGTGGACTTGCAGGCGCTGACGCGCAAGCCGGTGTTCTTGCTGGAAGGCGGCACGGGTCGCTGGATCGCCGAAGAACGTCCGCTGGAACATGGCGAAACGAGCCTTGCGGTACCGCGCAGTGACCGTTATCGCCGCCCGTATGAAGGCACCGATAACCCGCGTGAAGCCATGCAAGGGTATCTGGATTGGGAGTTTGGTCTGGTCGAGCAGTTGGGGCGGGATGGGACTCACGGGTTTTATGTGATTTGAGTGGAGGGAAAGGCGTTTCGCCAAGGCCATCAGGTGCATGACGGAAGTCTTCTGCACCAATGAAATCGAGCGCCGCACCAACGGCGCTCGATTTTTGGGAATCACGACCAGTCAAGCCTGCTGCATGAACGCCAGACGCGCCGCAAAACCAATCAGCAATCCCCCAAACAGCCAGCGCTGCATGCGCTGCGCTGTCGGGTTCCGCTCAAGCCAACCGCCGATCCAGGTTCCAGAAGCTCGTAACGGCACTAGGCTCTGTTTGAAAACAGGTGTCGCAGACACCGCATGACACAGGCCAGCGAGACCATCGCGCCATAACTTTTTGCGAGCTTGTCGACGCGTGTCACGATTCGGCGGTTCTGACAGAAAATCGCCACGCTGCTGACCAGTTCTGTTCAATCACCCGCCCAAACCATCGTCTGCACCACGATATGCGGATGACTGTGCAAAGGCTCCCACTCATCAATAAACGAAAAACCCAGCTTCAAATACAAATTCGCGGCCCTGGCGTTCTCAGGCGAGACGTTCAGAAAGACCCGTTCATACCCACGCTCCAGAGCCCGAGACTTTACCGCCTCTACCAATAGCGCCGCCGCTCCTGAACCCCGACCCACGGGCACGACCCACATGCCAATCAGGTTAAAGCGCCCCGCGTCACTAATCGCAGCGCCAATCATGCCAATGGGTTCGTCGCCGTCAAACGCCAACCAGAATTGCGTTCCCTGCGAAGACGCACGCTCTTGCCACTGTTCATCGGTGTAGGCGGCAGCCGTCTGGTGACTCACGCCAAATGCGGTGGGTGCATCAAGAAGCGCGGCGAGACGGACGTACTTCAGAAGCCTCCAGTCTTTTGTTTCGGTGAGTCGGATGTGCACGAGCGGTCGTTCTCCATAACATTTCAATTCACTGGGTCGCCCGAACCAGGGGCCTGATGCGGGCAACGATCTGAACGGCCCACTGTAGCCGAACCCGCTCTGCACCCGTTACACCCGTCGGGTAGCAGCGCCCCTCGGAAAGCCCGTCACCCGATTTCTTGTATACAAAATAAAAAAATCCTGTTTACACTAATCCACGCCTACGACATCGGTAATCGCCGATGCGTATTGCGACGGTCTTAGCCATGCAACACCGACACTTGCTCGCCCCCCTCGAGCGTCATCTCCGAATGTCGTTCATGCCAGTCCCCCTCCTCGTCCCTTTGGCTACGGCCAATCGCGACTCGCAGGACGGCCCGGACCTGTTACCCAATACCTTTCGTCACCGCCTGAGCCCGCCAAGGACATCTCCTTGCGCCGAGCCCAAGCGTGCGTTCGCGCACTGATCGAGCCCGCCGGCAACGCCGTATTCCCATACAGCGCCGGGCGGCACGGGCTTTGCTCGGGTCGCTGACCGGGTGCCGGTACACATTCCAGCTGAAAACAAGACTCCCAACAGGAGAGGAACACCCATGCCCAAGACATTACTGGTCAAGAACGCCGAACTTCTGGTGACGATGGACGGCGAACGCCGCGAGATCAAACGCGGCGGCCTGTACATCGAGGACAACGTGATCAAGCAGGTCGGCCCCAGCGATGAGCTGCCGCAGCACGCCGATGTGATCCTGGACATGACCGGCAAGGTGGTCATCCCCGGTCTGGTCAACACCCACCACCACATGTACCAGAGCCTCACCCGCGTGGTGCCCGCGGCGCAGGACGGCGAACTGTTCAATTGGCTGACCAACCTGTACCCGATCTGGGCACGGCTGACGCCGGAAATGATCGCGGTGTCGACCCAGACCGCGATGGCCGAACTGATTCTGTCGGGCTGCACCACCTCCAGCGACCACCTGTACATCTACCCCAACGGTTGCAAGCTGGACGACAGCATCCACGCCGCCGGGGAAATCGGCATGCGCTTCCACGCCGCGCGCGGCAGCATGAGCGTCGGCCGCAGCCAGGGCGGCCTGCCGCCTGACTCGGTGGTGGAGAAGGAAAGCGACATCCTCAAGGAGTCCCAGCGCCTGATCGAGGATTACCACGACGCCAGCCATGGCTCGATGCTGCGCGTGGTGGTTGCGCCTTGCTCGCCGTTCTCGGTCAGCCGCGACCTGATGCGCGAAGCGGCGGTGCTGGCGCGCCAGTACGGGGTGTCGCTGCACACCCACCTCGCGGAGAACGTCAACGACATCGCCTACAGCCGCGAAAAATTCGGCATGACCCCCGCCGAGTACGCCGAAGACCTCGGCTGGGTCGGCCATGACGTCTGGCACGCCCACTGCGTGCAGCTCGACCAGCATGGCATCGAGCTGTTCGCCCGCACCGGCACCGGCGTCGCCCACTGCCCGTGCTCGAACATGCGCCTGGCCTCGGGCATCGCGCCGATCCGCAAGATGCGCGACCACGGCGTGCCGGTCGGCCTGGGGGTCGACGGTTCGGCGTCCAACGACGGCGCCAGCATGATCGGCGAAGTGCGCCAGGCCCTGCTGCTGCAGCGCGTCGGTTTCGGCCCGGATGCGATGACCGCTCGCGAGGCGCTGGAAATCGCCACGCTGGGTGGCGCCAAGGTGCTCAACCGCAATGACATCGGCGCCCTGGCGCCGGGCATGATCGCCGACTTCGTGGCCTTCGACCTGGGCCATGTGTCCTACGCCGGCGCCCATCACGACCCGCTGGCGGCGCTGGTGTTCTGCACGCCGACCCAGGTTCACACCAGCGTCATCAACGGCCGCGTGGTGGTCAAGGATGGTCGCATCACCACCATCGACCTGCCGCTGGTACTCGAACGCCACAACCAACTGGCCCGCCAGTTGGTCATCGGCGAATAACCCACCCCGGTCGCTGCGCCCGCAACGGCGCAGCAGCCGGATCACTGCTGCCTTGCCTTCACCGTATTCATCCCGTGCGACTGAGACCGTGCTGTTAGACGCATCAAAAAAACAAAAGCGAGCTATTCACCATGACTTCTCCTGCTTCATCCCTCCCGGAAGACGAGAACCTCGGCGTCGGCGCCAACCTGGCCTACGGTCTTCAGCATGTGCTGACGATGTATGGCGGCATGATCGCCGTGCCGCTGATCATCGGCCAGGCGGCCGGCCTGAGCGCCACCGATGTGGGCCTGCTGATTGCCGCGTCGCTGTTCGCCGGTGGCCTGGCCACCCTGCTGCAGACCCTCGGCATCCCCTTCTTCGGCTGTCGCCTGCCGCTGGTGCAAGGGGTGTCGTTCGCCAGCGTCGCGACCATGGTCGCCATCATCGGCAATAACGGTACTGGCGGTCTGTCAGTGGTGTTCGGCGCGGTGATGGTGTCGTCGTTCGTCGGCCTGCTGATCACGCCGGTGTTCTCGCGAATCATCAAGTTCTTCCCGCCGCTGGTCACCGGGATCGTGATCACCACGATCGGCCTGACCCTGATGCCGGTCACGGCGCGCTGGGCCATGGGTGGCAACAGTCAGGCCGCCGACTTCGGCAGCACGGCCAACATCTCCCTGGCGGCGTTCACCCTGGCCACGGTGTTGCTGCTGAGCAAGCTGGGCAGCGCCAGCCTCTCGCGCCTGTCGATTCTGCTGGCGATCCTTATCGGCACCCTGGTGGCGATGGCCTTTGGCATGGCTGATTTCTCCAAGGCCTTCGACGGTCCGCTGGTGGCGTTGCCCGGCATCCTGCCGATGGGCGCTCCGGAATTTCAGCTCGCGGCCATCCTGTCGATGCTGATCGTGATCGTCGTGACCATGGTCGAAACGTCGGCGGACATTCTCGCCGTCGGCGAAATCATAGACACCAAGGTCGACTCCAGACGCCTCGGCAACGGTCTGCGTGCCGACATGATTTCCAGCGCCCTGGCGCCGCTGTTCGGCTCGTTCACCCAGAGCGCCTTTGCGCAGAACGTCGGTCTGGTGGCGGTGACTGGCGTCAAGAGTCGCTACGTGGTGGCCTATGCGGGGATGATTCTGGTGGTGCTGGGGTTGCTGCCGGTGATGGGGCGACTGGTTGCCGCCGTGCCTACCGCGGTTCTCGGTGGTGCCGGCGTGGTGCTGTTCGGCACCGTCGCGGCCAGCGGCATTCGCACCTTGGCGCAGGTCGACTATCGCAACAACATGAACCTGATCATCGTGGCCACCTCGATCGGCTTCGGCATGATCCCGATCGCCGCGCCGAGCTTCTATCACCACTTCCCGGCCTGGGTCGAAACCATCTTCCACTCCGGCATCAGCTCGTCAGCGATCATGGCGATCCTGCTCAACCTGCTGTTCAACCACCTGCGGGCTGGCAATTCGGACAATCAATCAGTGTTCGCCGCTGCCAGTGAGCGCACCTTGCGCTACACGGACATCTCCGGCCTGAACGATGGCGATTTCTTCCGCGACGGCAAGCTGTTTGACTGCGACGGCAAGGAAGTGCCGATCGTGGAAAGCGACGAGGCGCATGAGCAAGGTCATGCGCCGCGTAAACGGAGTGTCGAGCAGGTGCACTGAGCCAGCCTGTTCTCTGTAGGAGCGAGCTTGCTCGCGATGCGTCAGTGAGTTGACTGAGGCATTCGCGAGCAAGCTCGCTCCTACAGGGGGGGCCGGCATACCTACAGGAGGGGCCGGCGTATTTCTGCTACGGCGCAGGGTTCGGCTGTTCTACGTGGATCGCTTCGATCCCGCGCAGCAACTCTTCGGTCAAGTTCACCTCAACGCTGTCCAGGTTGCTGTGCAACTGCTCAAGGGTGGTTGCGCCGATGATGTTGCTGGTCACGAACGGGCGGCTGGTGACGTAGGCCAGCGCCAGTTGCGCCGGGTCAACGCCGTGCTCCTGCGCCAATGCCACATAGGCTGCGGTCGCACGTTCCACCTGCGGATTGTTGTAGCGCTGGAAACGATCGAACAGGGTCAGGCGCGATTTCGCCGGCTGCGCGCCGTTCAGGTATTTGCCCGACAACACACCAAACGCCAGCGGCGAATAGGCCAGCAGGCCGACTTGCTCGCGAATGGAGATTTCCGCCAGGCCCACTTCGTAGCTGCGGTTCAGCAGGCTGTAGGGGTTCTGGATCGACACCACGCGCGGCCAGCCACGGGTCTCGGCCAGATGCAGGAAACGCTGCACGCCCCACGGCGTCTCGTTGGACAGGCCGATCTGGCGTACCTTGCCCGAGGCCACCAGGTCGGCCAGCACTTCCAGGGTGTCTTCGATGGCGACGGCTTCATTGTCGTCAGCGTCGTGCACGTAGCCAAGCTGACCGAAGAAGTTTGCCTGGCGATCCGGCCAGTGCAGTTGATAGAGGTCCAGGTAATCGGTCTTCAGGCGCTTCAGGCTTTCTTCCAGCGCCGCGGTGATGTTGGCGCGGTTGAGGCGGGTATTGCCGGCACGGATGTGGTCGATACGGTGCGGGCCGGCCACTTTGCTCGCCAGTACCCACTGGTCGCGGCCACCGAAACGCTCGAAGTAGTTACCGATGATCCGCTCGGTTTCGCCGTAGGTCCGGGCGATCGGCGGCACCGGGTACATCTCGGCGGTGTCGAGGAAGTTGACCCCGGCCTCGCGGGCCACGCGGATCTGTTCGAAGGCTTCAGCCTCGCTGTTCTGCTCGCCCCAGGTCATGGTGCCGAGGGCGATGGCGCTGACTTCGATTCCGCTGTTGCCCAGTTGACGCTTTTCCATGAATCACTCCTTGGTTGATAACGGCGAAGGCCGCTGGCACCCCGAGAGGTGCCAGCGGCCCTGGATCGGTGACGGTATCAGCGCTGCACGGCGGGCTTGAAAAGCTCCACGGCGCTGGCGTCGATCTTGCGCGGCAGCAGGCCCTGGGCAAAGAACACATCGGCGATCTGCTGCTGCTCGGCGAGGTTGTCGGCCTGCACCGGCTGCACATCATAACTGCGTCGGCCATTGGCTTGCTCGACCGTGGCCACATCCAGGTTACCCCACAGCGGCCCGAGCACCTTGGCGGCATCGGTCGGGTTGGCCTTGATCCACTTGCCCGCGTTGCTCAGCGAGTTGAACAAGGTGTTGAGCACTGCGGGGTGGGCCTTGGCGTAGTCGCTGGACGCCAGATAATAGCGCTGATAGTTGGACAGGCCCTCGCCATTGCTCAACACCCGCGCATGTTGCTGACGCTGGGCGCTGGCGACGAACGGGTCCCAGGTGACCCAGGCATCCACCTTGCGGTTCTCGAATGCGGCACGGCCATCGGCCGGAATCAGGTAGGCCGGCTGAATGTCGCTGAAGTTCAATCCGGCCTTGGCCAGGGCCTGGATCAGCAGGTAGTGGCTGCCGGCGGCCTTGGTCACAGCGATCTTCTTGCCCTTGAGGTCGGCCAGGCTTTTCAGCGGCGAATCGGCCGGCACCAGAATGGCCTGGGCCAGCGGCGACGGGGTCTCCCGGGCGAAGTAGGTCAGCTTGGCACCCGCGGCCTGGGCGAACACCGGCACGGTGTCGGCGACGTCCGCCGAGACATCGACGTTGCCCAGGTTGAGCGCTTCGAGCAGCGGAAGACCACTGGCGAATTCATGCCAGGAGACAGTGATGCCCTGCCCGGCCAGTTGCTTTTCCAGATCGCCCTGGGCCTTGAGCAGGGTCAGCAGGGTCGAGGATTTCTGGTAGCCGATGCGCAGGGTTTCTTCGGCGCTGGCCGTGCCGACAAGACTGGCGCCAAGCACCACGGCGGCGGCCAGCCGGTACAGACGCTGGAATGGAATCATGCGGGAAGCTCCGGTTTCAGGGGGTTTTAGTCAGGGCGGCGGCGGCCGGCAGGACGAAGCCGCTGGCAAAGGTCGGTTTCACATCGAGGCGTTCGGCGATCAGGCCATGGGCCTGGTAGAAGTCAGCGGTTTCCTGCTGCTCGCCGATGGTCTTGGCGTCTACCGCCTGCCAGCGCAGTTGCCGGCGTTCGAACTGCAGGCGCGCGGCTTCCACCGGGAAGCCGATGATCTGCGCCAGGGTTTTCGAATAGCTGTCGAGGTTGTGGTTGGCCCAGTCCTGGGCCTTGGCCAGGCGTGTCAGGTAATCCTGCAGGGCTTCGCGGCGGGCCGGGTCATCGAGGGCTTTGTCGGTGGCGGCGAGAAAACTGTTGCCACTGGACAGGCCGCGGCCATTGACCAGCACCCGGCCCTGCCCGCTCAACTCGGCCAGCGCGGTGTAGGGTTCCCAGGTGGCCCAGGCATCCACCGAGCCGTTGGCCAGGGCGACCTTGGCGTCCACCGGGCCGAGGAAACGGAACTCCACGTCTTTCTCGGTGAGACCAGCGCTGGCCAGGGCCTTGAGCGCTACATAGTGGCCGATGGAGCCGCGTCCGGTGGCGATGCGCTTGCCCTTGAGGTCGGCGGCCGTTTTCAGCGCCGACTTCGGTTCCACCAGCACCGCGGTGCCGTAGGCATCGGATTTGTCCACGGCGATGGCCTTGACCTGCGCCCCGGAGGCCAGGGCGAACAGCAACGGCGCGTCGCCGATGATGCCGGCATCGATCGCCCCGGCATTCAATGCCTCGGCCAGCGGTGCGGCGGCGGGAAACTCGGCCCAGCGGATGTCATAGGGCAAATCACGCAGGGCATCGGCGGCTTCCAGTTGGGCGCGCATGTTGCCTTTCTGGTCGCCGATGCGCAGTTCGAGGCGGTCGGCGGCCAGCACCTGGCCGGCCAGCAGCACGGCGGCGCCAAGCGCCAGAATTCGTTTGAAAGGGATCATCGCGGACACTCCTTGGAGGCTGGACTACAGCCTGTTGTCAGGTTCTGGGTTCCATCCGCCATGTGTCGCGAATGTCAGCAGACTGTACCGACACCTAGATAATCAGTGAAATGCATTTTGGTCATAACCTAATATGCGAACAATTTTTCATTCTCGCCATTAGCTTAGAACCATAAAGAATTTTACATAGCACTTTGCCAAGCATACGGTCATAAGCCCCACCGGCATGGATCCGCTGTCCCGGGTGGGTGAACGGCGCTCCTCGGGGGCGCTCCCTGCGTCTTATGCGATGAGTGCCTGATGAGCCAGTCTTCCGCCACTGCTGTCCCGCTGCACCGGCCGACCCCGTCGGACAGTGCCCCGTCCGGCCTGGACCCGGTCGTGCTTTCGACCATCACCCGCGAGCTGGCGGCCAGTGCCGCCGACTACGACCGCAGTGGTGCCTTCCCCGCCGCCAACTTCGCCCTGCTGCAACGCCATGGCCTGCTCGGCTTGACCGTGCCGAAGGCGCTGGGCGGCGGCGGTGCCGACCTGCCCAGCGCACGCAAGGTGATTGCCGCGGTGGCCAAGGGCGAGCCGTCCACCGCGCTGATTCTGGTGATGCAGTACCTGCAGCATTTCCGCTTGCAAGACGACCAGCGCTGGCCGGCCCACCTGCGCGAGCGACTGGCCCGCGAAGCCGTGGAGAACGGCGCGCTGATCAACGCCTTCCGCGTCGAGCCGGAACTGGGCACCCCGGCCCGTGGCGGCCTGCCGGCGACCATCGCCCGGCGCACCGCCGACGGCTGGCGGCTGTCCGGGACCAAGCTCTACTCCACCGGCAGCCATGGCCTGGAGTGGTATCTGGTGTGGGGCCGCAGCGATGACGCCGACCCGTTGGTGGGCGGCTTCCTGGTGCACAAGGACACGCCGGGCATCCGTATCGTCGATGAATGGGACCACCTCGGCATGCGCGCCACCTGCAGCCACCGCGTCGAATTCGACAACGTGCTGCTGCCCCTCGACCACGCCGTCTCGGTCAGCCCGGCCAGCGCGCCGCGCCCGGAGCTGGACGGCGAAGGCCTGGTGTGGATGGCGGTGTTGCTGTCGAGCATCTACGACGCGGTGGCCCAGGCCGCGCGCGACTGGCTGGTGACCTTCCTGCGTGAGCGGGTGCCGTCCAACCTCGGCCAGTCGCTGGCCAGCCTGCCGCGCTTCCAGGAGCGGGTCGGACGCATCGAAACCCTGCTGTTCGCCAACCGCAACCTGCTGGACTCTGCCGCCGCCGGCCTGGTCGAGCCGAAGAACGCCGGCCAGCTCAAGCAACTGGTGACGCAGAACGCGATCCAGGCGGTGGAACTGGCCATCGAGGCCACCGGCAACCCCGGCCTGTCGCGCCATAACCCGCTGGAACGGCACTACCGCGACGTGCTGTGCAGCCGCATTCACACCCCGCAGGACGACGTGGTGTTCCACGGCACCGGCCGCGCGGCCCTCAGCGAGGAAGCAAGCCAATGAGCACCATCAGCGTGATCGCCAGCCAGCTCGACGCGCAGGCCAACGACTACATTCGCCAGCAACTGCCCGAGCACCGGGTGCTGGACCTCTCGCCGGATCAATTCAATGCCGAGCGCGCCGACGTACTGATCGTGCGTCCGATCAACGTGCGTGGCCGTCGCGTCGATCAGCCGCCTGCGGGCTGGCCGTGGTCGCTGCGCTGGGTGCAACTGGTGTCGTCGGGCATCGACTTCTATCCCGACTGGCTGTTCCAGGGCCCGCCGGTCACCAGCGGCAAGGGCAGCAATGCCGAGCAGGTGGCCGAGTTTGCCCTGGCGGCGATTTTCTCGGCGGCCAAGCAGTTGCCGAACATCTGGGTCAAGGACGACGACTGGAGCTTCACCCCGCTGCAACCGGTGCGCGGCAAGACCCTCGGCATCCTCGGTTTGGGCAGCATCGGTCGCGCCCTCGCCGCCAAGGGCCATGCCCTGGGCCTGCGGGTGATCGCCCTGGGCCGGCCGGGCCAGGCGCTGGAAGCCGGCGTGCCGGTCGAGGCGGTGGCTGACCTGCACCAGTTGTTCGCCGAGTCCGATCATCTGGTTATCGCCGCGCCCCTCACCGCCCAGACCCGTGGCCTGATCAACCGTGACGTGCTGGCCAGCGCCAAGCCCGGCCTGCACCTGATCAACATCGCCCGCGGCGGCCTGCTCGACCAGCAGGCCCTGCTCGAAGGGCTGGAAGCCGGCTGGATCGGCCGCGCCACGCTCGACGTCACCGAGCCCGAGCCGCTACCCGCCGGCCATCCGCTGTACAGCGACCCGCGGGTGTTCATCTCGCCACACACCTGCGCCATTTCCACCGAGGGCATCCGCGGCTTCGCCGAGGATTTCGTCGAGAACTTCCGCCGTTATCACCAGGGCGAAGCGCTGCGCAATCTGGTGGACCACCAGCGCGGCTACTGAACCTGAACCCTCGAACCTGAACCTATGAACTTGACGCGCCGCCTGGCGCGTGGGGAGCACTGCAATGACTGCCGTTTCCGTTCTGACCGTTTCCTCCGACCTCGATAGCGTGCGCCAGCGGGTCAGCGCCGAAGAATGGGAGGTGCGGGTCAAACTCGCCGCCGCCTACCGCCTGGCTGCGCTGTTTCGCTGGACCGACCACATCTACACGCACTTCTCGGCGCGGGTGCCCGGCCCGGACGAGCACTTCCTGATCAACGCCTATGGCCTGCTGTTCGATGAAATCACCGCCTCCAACCTGGTCAAGGTGGACGTCGACGGCACGATCATCGACGACCCGCTGGGGCTGGGCATCAACCAGGCCGGCTACGTGATTCACAGCGCCATCCACCGCGCCCGCCCCGACCTCAAGGCGGTGCTGCACACCCACACCCGCGATGGCGCGGCGGTGTCGGCGCAGCGCGATGGCCTGCTGCCGCTGTCGCAGCATGCACTGGCCTATTACAGCCGGGTCGTCTACCACACCTACGAAGGCGTGGCCCTGGACCTCGACGAGCAAGTGCGCCTGGTGGCTAACCTGGGCAACAGCAACATCCTGATCCTGCGCAACCACGGCCTGCTCACCGGCGGCAGCAGTGTCGAACATGCGTTCCGCGAGCTGCATGGCCTGGAGCGCGCCTGCAATATCCAGATCGCCGCGCAGGCGGGCGGCAATGCCGACCTGCTGTTCGCGCCGGAGGCGGCGATCGAGAAAGTGAAGCAGCAGACGGCGGCGTTTCTTGATGGCAACAACCCGGGGATCCAGCGGCATTGGGATGCGCTGATTCGGCAACTGGATCGGGAGGGCGATGGCTACAAGCATTGATTTTTTGTGATGTTCAAGGCCATCGCGAGCAAGCTCGCTCCTACAGGTGCAACGCGTTTTCTCTGTAGGAGCGAGCTTGCTCGCGATAACCAGCCCCAATCCAACTGACCGACCCCACTCAGGGAGGAAATCCAAAAAAAGCCAGGAAGCCCCCAGCATGCCCCGACCAGCCTTGCGCCACACACTCCCGCCACTGCTCTTGTCCCTCCCCCTGACCACCTTCGCCGCCACCGAAGCCCCCAAGGAAGAACGCCTGCCGAGCGTCACCGTGACCGCCGAGCACCGTCAGGAAAACCTGCAGAAAACCCCGGTGGCGATCAGCGCCTTCGACGAAAACACCCTGCGCGACCAGCAGATCAACAACATCCGCGACCTCTCCGGGCGCGTGCCGAACCTGACCCTCAACCGCCAGTCGATCTCCTACAGCGCGCAAACCTACGGCATCCGTGGCATCGGCGAGACCGACCCGATCCAGGAAGCGGCGGTGGCGGTGTACGCCGACGACCTGTACATCCCGCGGGCGATTTCCTCGATGCTCGACTTCAACGACGTCGAGCGCGTCGAAGTCCTGCGCGGTCCGCAAGGCACCCTGTACGGGCGCAACAGCGCGGCCGGGGCGATCCGCGTGATCACCCGCGACCCGGACCAGAAGACCCGCGCCTTCGTCGAGCTGGGCGCCGGCAATTACGATGCGCGCAACGGCCGCCTGCTGGTCAGCGGCCCGCTGGTCGACGACACCCTGTTCGGCAGTTTCTCGGCTGTGCGCCTGAGTCGCGACGGCACCGTGCGCAACCGCACCCGCGACAAGGACGTCAACAACGTCGATATCCAGTCCTACCGCGGCAAGCTGCGCCTGGCCCCGGCGGATTCGCCGTGGGACACGCAACTGACCCTGGCCGGCACCTTCGACCGCGGCGACACCACCAGCTACACGCCGTTCGACCCGGCCAACGGCCATTTCGACAAGTTCAAGACCTACAGCAGCCTCGATCCGAAAAACCGCCTCGACCAGGGCAGCGCGGTGCTGCGCTCGATCTACCACATCGATGACCAGTTGAGCGCCAAGTCGGTCACGGCCTGGTCGACCTTCGACCAGCCGGTGGACTACGACAACTCCGGCGAGGCCAACAGCGGCAACGCCGCGCCGGTGCAGAACAACCTGATCCACTACAAACAGCGCTACGCCACCCAGGAGTTCCAGCTCAACGGCGAGTACGAGCGCTTCAACTTCACCCTCGGCGCCTTCCTGTACAAGGAGCGCTTCCGCGCCGAACGCGACAGCCTGACCTATTCGGTCGCCGCCGACCGGGTCAACGCCAGCGGCCAGTACAGCACCACCGACACCGAAAGCTACGCGCTGTACGGCCAGGGCACCTACAAACTGACCTCGCGCCTGTCCGTCACCGGCGGCCTGCGCTACACCGCCGAGCACAAGAACTTCGAGTACAAGAACTACCGCATCACCACCGCGCGGGACATCACGGGCCTTAACTTCGAGGCTGAAACCAGCGAGAGCTGGGCTTCCTTCAGCCCGAAACTCGGCCTGGAATACGCCTGGACCGACAACCTGATCCAGTACGGTTACGTCGCCAAGGGCTTCAAGGCCGGCGGCTTCGACAACCGCGCGCCGACCCGTCTCGCCGCCTTGCAGGGCTTCGACCCGGAAAACGTCATCACCTACGAAACCGGGCTCAAGGGCGACTACCTCGACGGGCGTCTGCGCAGCAACATCGCGGTGTTCTACAACGACTACAAAGACCTGCAGACCAACGCCTGGGACCCGGCCATCAGCGCCAACCTGCGAACCAACGTCGGCAGCGCCCACAGCTATGGCGTGGAACTGGAAAACACCGCCCTGCTCAGCCGCGACCTGACCGCCACGGTCAACCTCGGCTTCCTCAAGGCCCAGTACGACGATTTCAAGAACGCCGCCGGGCCGGGTGTCGATGCCGACGGCAACTGGATGGTCTTCGCCCCGCGCTGGAACCTGGCGCTGGGGCTGAACTGGACCGTACCGGTGGACCTGCCGGGCGCGCTGGTGGCCGGCACCGACTGGCAGTTCCAGACCAAGTCGTACGCCAACGCGGTCAATGGCGACATCTATGAAGTCCCGGAACAAAGCTTCTGGAACGCCAACACCAGCTACAGCAGCGGCGACGGCCACTGGACCACCACCCTGGCGGTGAAGAACCTGCTCAACCGGGCGTATCCGCAAAGCATCGCGTACTCGGCGGCGAGCAGTACCGCGTATTACTCGGTGAACGACCCACGGACGGTGACCTTGAGTGTGCGGTATGACCTGTGAGGCGGATTAGGCTCGTCTAACACTGATTCACCCGTGGGAGCTGGCTTGCCAGCGATGAGGCAGTCAGGGACACCGCGGGTGTCCGGCCTGGCCTTATCGCTGGCAAGCCAGCTCCCACAGTGGTTTCAGGGAACCAGGGAGAGAAACACATCAATAATTTGCATATTAAAAATAAATAATAATTCCTAAAAAGAATAATATTCATATTCCAAAAAAGAATTTCCGCTGACGTTCTTATAAAAATAAGATCAATCCCAGACGACCTCGTCCCCCTTCTAAAAACGATCAACGCCAGGCGACATACCTGCACCCAGACCCAGGGCCAGTGCCACGTAGTAACGGACTATGCCCGCATGCACTTATCCCGATACCCGCACCTCAGCACCCTCACCACCGCCCTGCTGTTCGCCGGCTTTGCGCCCGCAACCCAGGCCGCAGACAAAGACGCCCGCCTCGATACCGTGACGGTGATTTCCACCGGTGTCCGCGGCCAGGCACGTACCGTCGCCGACAGCCCGGCGCCGATCGATGTGATCAACAGCGAGCAACTGCTCAAGACCGGCCGCGCCGAGTTGTCCGAAGCCATTTCCCGCCTGCTGCCGTCATTCAACTTCGGCACCAATATCGCCGGCTACAACTCGGTCACCCGGCCGCTGAGCAACCGCAGCCTCGGCCCGGCCTACACACTGGTGCTGGTCAACGGCAAGCGCCGCCACAACGGCGCCGTCGGTCAGCGCGGCAATATCGACAACAGCGGCGCCAACGCGGTGGACATCGACCTGATCCCGGTCAGCGCCGTGGACCATATCGAAATCCTCAAGGACAGCGCCGCCGCCCAGTACGGCTCTGACGCGGTGGCCGGGGTGATCAATATCATCCTCAAGTCCAGCGCCTCCGGCGGGCATGTCGAGACCAGCTATGGCCAGCTCTATTCCGGCCAGGGCGAAACCATCAAGGTGGCCGGCGACCAGGGCTTCAAGCTCGGTGAAAGCGGCTTTGTGCACCTGTCCGCCGACGCCCGCAAACGCGGCGACGCGGCCTGGAACGACAAGGCCGACAGCAGCGTGCGGGCCTTCCGCGACCCGGTGAAGGAAGCTGCCTGGGACCGCGTCGCGATCAAGAACGGCGACCCCGAGATCAAGGCCTTCAACGTCGCCTACAACGCCGAACTGCCGCTGGACGCGCTGACCCTCTACTCCTACGCCACCTACGGCGAACGCGACGCCGAGGCCTACAACTATTTCCGCCTGCCCACCGGCACCGCATCGGTACCGGAGCTGTTCCCGGACGGTTACTACCCGCTGAACAACATCAAGGACCGCGACTACCAGTTCCTGTTCGGCGGCAAGGGCGAACGCGCCGACTGGCACTGGGACCTGAGCACCACCTACGGGCGCAACAACATCCACCACTCCAGCGACTTCAACATCAACCCGTCGCTGGGCACCGCCACGCCCACCAGCTTCGACAACCTGGCGACCTTCCGCTTCGAGCAGTGGGTCAACAACTTCGACCTGACCCGCCGCTACGACAGCCTGTTCGGCCTGACCTCGCCGGTGCAGGTATCGGCCGGCCTCGAACACCGCTGGGAACGCTTCAGCACCTTCGCCGGCGAGCCCGCCGCGTACCTCACCGGCAACTACCCGGCGGCCTCCGGCGCCCAGGCCGCGGTGACCCTGCGTCCGGAAGACGAAGTCAGCCTGATCCGCAACAACTACGCGGCCTACCTGGACCTCGGCTTCGACCTCACCGACCGCTGGTTCCTCGACCTGGCCGGCCGCGTCGAGCACTACGACGACGACTCGGGCAACACCTTCGGCCTCAAGCTCAACTCGCGCTATGAACTGACCGACAGCGTCGCCGTGCGCGGCACCGTCGGCACCGGTTTCCGCGCGCCGTCGCTGACCCAGATCGGCTACACCGTGGCGGACAACCGCGTTGCCACCGACGTCAACGGCAACGTGGTCCCGGCCGTTACCCGCCTGACCCCGTCCGACAGCAGCCTGGCCGCGGCCCTCGGCGGCGACGCGCTGAAGCCGGAGAAGTCGCGCAACCTCGGCCTCGGCCTGACCTGGCAACCGGCGCCGCGCACCAGCATCACCGCCGACGCCTACCTGATCGATATCGACGACCGCATCACCCTGACCAGCAACATCTACGACCAGGGCAACGGCGTCATCACCAGCATTCTGCAAAGCCAGGGCGTGGCCCGTGGCACCTGGGTCAACTACTACACCAACGCCTACGACACCCGCACCAAGGGCCTGGATATCGTCGCCGACCACAGCACCGACTTCGGCGCCTGGGGTGACGTGCGCTGGAGCCTGGCGTTCAACTGGAACAAAACCAGCATCGAGGACGTGCGTGACACCCCCGCCTCCCTCGCCGGTTCCGGCGTGACCCTGGTGGGCCGCGACCGCGAAGGCGACCTGACCGTGGCCAGCCCGGAAACCAAGTGGATCCTCGGCGCCAACTGGAAGGTCAGCGACTTCGCGGTGAACCTGCAGACCACCCGCTTCGGCAGCGTCAAGACCCTCGCGGTCAACCCCAGCGGCGACCGCAGCTTCGGCGCCAAATGGATCACCGACCTCGACGTCGCCTACACCTTCTTCGATCAACTGACCCTCAGCGTCGGCGCCACCAACCTGTTCGACGTGCGCCCCGACAAGCACGCGGTGTACAGCCCGCTGGGCCTGGCGCCGTACGGCAACCCGCCGTTCCATCCGGGCGGCGGCTACTGGTACAGCAAAATCGCCTACGACTTCTGATCAGCCCGGCCGCGCCGCCGGGATGCGGCGCGGCCCTCAACGAGGAATGCCCATGAGACTGCAACGAACCCTGGCCAGCGCGGCCATCCTGCTGGCCCTGGGCCTGACCCTGCCGGGCTGCTCGCCTTCGCAACCGGACGCACAGGCGGCCAGCACACTGAAAATCGCGTTCTGGAACGACAACACGCAGTTGGTCAGCATCGATCCATTCCAGGTCTATTGGCTGGAACACCGCGTGGTGCTGCGCAACGTGGTCGAGTCGCTGACCGACCAGGACCCGCAGACCGGCAACATCATTCCGTGGCTCGCCGAGCGCTGGGACATCAGCCCCGACGCCCGCGCGTACACCTTCTACCTGCGCCAGGGCGTGACCTTCAGCAACGGCGAGGTCTTCGACGCCCAGGCGGTGAAAACCGCCTTCGACAGCAACAAGGCCTTCGCCGCCGAACTGCCGAGCACCTTCGGCGCCACCTACCTGGCCGGCTACGACCACGCCGAAATCATCGACCCACAGACCATCAAGCTGGTGCTGAGCAAACCCAACGCGGGCTTTCTCCAGGCCACGTCCACCACCAACCTGTCGATCCTCGCGCCCGAGTCCTACCGCAAGAGCGCCAAGGAGCGCTCCCTTGGCGCGGTGATCGGCAGCGGCCCGTTCAAGCTCGAGCACTACACCCCGGAAACCGGCCTGAAGCTGGTCCGCCGCGACGGCTACACCTGGGCTTCGGCCAACGTGCAGAACAAGGGCGACGCGCACCTGTCCGCCATCGAAGTCAGCTACGTGCCGGAAGACAGCGTGCGCAACGGCCTGTTCCTGCAGGGCAAGGTGGACATCCTCTGGCCGCGGGTGCCGTTTTCCGAAGTCGACCTGCAACTGCTGCAACGCAACGACGCCACCATCCAGAGCCGCTCCCTGCCGGGTCCGGCCTGGAACCTCTACCCCAACACCCGCGACAACCGCATCCTCGCCGACCACAACGTGCGCCTGGCCGTGCAAAAAGCCATCGACCGCAAGAGCTACGCCAGCACCGTCTACAACGCCGCCTTCCCGGTGGTGGACGGCGTGTACGACGTGACCACGCCGTTCTTCCGCAGCCAGGGCGACAAACTGGCCTACGACCCGCAAGGCGCGGCGAAACTGCTGGATGACGCCGGCTGGCGCCTCGGCGCGGACAACTACCGGCAGAAGGACGGCAAGCGCCTGACCCTGGTCTACAACCTGGCCGGCAAGGAAACCGCCGGCGACGTACTGATCCAGGACCAACTGCGCCAGGTCGGCATCGACATCAGGCTGAAGGTGCAAACCACCGCCGAGTGGGCCGCCGCCAACGCCGCCGGCAACTACGACCTGACCTACACCTACATGACCCGCGCCGACCCGATCATCCTGCAGACCATCCTCGATCCGCGCACCGCCAACAGCGCCACCCTGGCCACCAACACCTACACGCCGACCGTGCTGCCGCAGGCTCAGGCGCTGTTCGACGCCGGCCTCACCGCCACCGCGCCGCAACAACGCGCCGACGCCTACGGCCAGTTGCAAGACCTGCTGATCGATCAGGGCTCGGCGATCCCGGTGTACGAGCGGGTCTGGCAGGCGGCGACCTCCAAGCGCGTGCAGAACTTCCGCTGGAGCGCCGAAGGTTTTGCCTTCCTCAATGACATCGAGGTCAAGCCATGAGCCGCTACCTGCTCGGCCGCATCGCCCAGGCCGCGCTGGTGCTCTGGGGCGCCTACACCATTACTTACTTCATTCTCTACCTGCTGCCGGGCGACCCGCTGAGCATCATGCTCAGCGCCTCGGGCATGGAAATCGATGCGCTGTCACCCGAGCAACTGGCCAAGGCCCGCGCCTATTACGGCCTCGACCAAGGCTTGCTGGAGCGCTACGTGGACCTGCTGCTGGGCGTATTGCAGGGCGACCTGGGCCAGTCGCTGACCCTCAGCCGCCCGGTCACCGCGATCCTCGCCGAACGCCTGCCGCAAACCCTGGCCCTGGCCGGGCTGGCGATCCTTCTGTCGCTGCTCGGCGGGGTCGGCCTGGCCTATCTCGCCGCCTATGTGCGCTGGCAGCCACTGAAAATCGCCCTCGCCCGCCTGCCGGCGCTGGGCTTTTCGGTGCCGGTGTTCTGGATGGGTCTGCTGCTGATCCAGATCTTCGCTTTTGGCCTCGGCTGGTTCCCGGCCACCGGCAGCCTCGGTTTCGAGAGCCTGGTCCTGCCCGCGGTGACCCTGGCGATCCCCAGCGCCGCGGTGTATGCCCAGGTCTTGCAACGCGGCTTCCAGGACATCTGGCGCGAGCCCTACATCACCACCGCCTACGCCAAGGGCCTCAGCCGCGGCCAGGTCCAGGCCCGCCATGGTTTCCGCAACGCCGCCCTGCCGCTGCTGACGCTGATCGGCCTGCAAGTCGGCAACACGGTGTCCGGCGCGGTGCTGGTGGAAACCATCTTCGCCCGCAACGGCGTCGGCCGGCTGGTCCAGGAGGCCGTGCTGCGCCAGGACATTCCGCTGGTGCTGGCGGTGGTTGCGGTGTCCGCCGCCGCCTTCGTGCTGGTCAACCTGCTGGTGGACCTGCTCTACCCGATCCTCGACCCGCGCATCACCCATGCGCCCAAGGTGACCTGAGATGACCGTCCTGCAACGTCGCTTCTCGACTGCCGTGCAAACCCCTCACTGGCGCCCGCGCCGTCGCCTGCAACGGCTGCTGGACCAGGCCGGACCGCTGCTGCGCAGGCCCGGCTTCGTGCTGGCCCTGGCGCTGGTGCTGTTCACCCTGCTGGCGGCCTTGGTGCCCGGCCTGTTCACCAGCGTCGATCCCTACGCCACCCAGCCCGCGGCGAAACTGCTGGCGCCCAGCGCCACGCACTGGTTCGGCACCGATGAACTGGGCCGCGACCTCTACACGCGGGTGCTGTACGGCTCACGGCTTTCGGTGCTCGCGGCCTTGCTGGCGGTCGGTCTGGCGCTGGTGGTCGGGCTCGGTCTGGGCATCGTCTCGGGCTTTATCGGTGGACGCCTGGACGCGGTGATCATGCGGGTGGTCGATGTGCTGCTGGCCCTGCCCGGCCTGCTGCTGGCGCTGGCGATCGTCACCGCGATCGGCTTCGGCACGGTGCCGGTGGCGATCGCCGTGGGCGTCGGGATCATTCCCGGCTTCGCCCGCACCACCCGCGCCGAGGTGCTGCGGATCAAGACCCTGCCTTACGTCGAAGCGGCGCGGCTGGGCGGCGCGAGTTGGGGCCGCACCCTGCTGCGCCATGTGCTGCCCAATGCCTGGGGCCCGGTGGCGGTGCTCGCCACCCTCGACGTCGGCGCGGCGATCCTCGCCACCGCCGGCCTTAGCTTCCTCGGCTTCGGCGCCGCGCCGCCCGCGGCGGAATGGGGCACGCTGATCGCCAACGGACGCCATTTCCTCATCACCGCGCCGTGGGTGTCGCTGCTGCCGGGGCTGTTCCTGGTGCTGGTGGTGTTCAGCCTCAACCACCTCGCCCGCACTTTCGAGGAGGTCCAGCGATGAGCCGCCTGATCGACGTCAAGGACCTGCGGGTCAGCTATCACAACGCCGGGCGCGTTACCGAAGCGGTGCGCGGGGTGAGTTTTCACCTCGAGCCGGGCGAGACCCTGGCCATCGTCGGCGAGTCCGGCTCGGGCAAGACCACCGTGGCCGGCGCCCTGCTCGGCCTGCTGCCGCTGACCGCGCGGATCGACGGCGGCAGCCTCGTGGTCGACGGCCACGACATCAGCCACGCCAGCGACAAGGTCAAGCAACAGTTGCGCGGCCGGGTGGTCGGGCTGGTGCCGCAGGACCCGATGGTCAGCCTCAACCCGACCCTGAGCATCGGCAAGCAGATCGGCGAAAGCCTGATCCTGCGCCATGGCCGGCGCTATCCGGGGCTGGACGCCGATGTGCTGGAACTGCTCGAGCAGGTCGGCATCGACAACCCCGCGCTGCGCGCCGTGCAGTATCCCCATGAACTGTCCGGCGGCATGCGCCAGCGCGTGCTGATTGCCATTGCCCTCGCCGGCGAGCCGAAGCTGATCATCGCCGACGAACCCACCAGCGCCCTCGACGTGACAGTGCAGAAACGCATCCTCGATCACCTGGAGCAACTGGTGAAAGCCCGGGGCATCGCCCTGGTGATCATCACCCACGACCTCGGCGTGGCCGCCGACCGCGCCGACCGGGTGCTGGTGATGAGGAACGGTGAAGTGGTGGAAACCGGCGCGGCGCGGGAGGTGCTGTCCGCCCCCAGCCACGCCTACACCCGCGACCTGCTGGCCGCCGCGCCGGCCTTCGGCGAAACCCGCCGGCCAGAGCCGGTGGACACCCGTGGGGCGCGGCCGCTGCTGAGTTTCGAGGACGTCGGCAAAGACTTTCGCCTGCCCCGGCATGCCGGCGCGCAGCAGAGTTTCCAGGCGTTGCAGGGGCTGAGCCTGAATGTCTATCCACGGCAGACCCTGGCCATCGTCGGCGAATCCGGCTCGGGCAAAAGCACCAGCCTGCGCATCGCCCTCGGCCTCGATCACCCCAGCCGTGGCCGCGTGCGCTTCGACGGCCAGGACATCGGCGGCCTGAGCTGGAAACAGTTCAGGCCGCTGCGCCAGCGCATGCAACTGGTGCAACAGAACCCGTTTGCTGCGCTGGACCCGCGTTTCAGCATCTACCAGAGCGTGGTCGAGCCGCTGGTGTCGTTCGGCCTGCTCAAGGGCCGCGAACTGGAACAGGCCGCGCGGCAACTGATGGACCAGGTGCAATTGCCTGCCAGCTACCTTGATCGCCTGCCGCGGGAACTGTCGGGCGGCCAGCGCCAACGCGTCGCCATCGCCCGCGCCCTGGCGCTCAAGCCTGATCTATTGCTGCTGGATGAACCGGTTTCGGCGCTGGACGTATCGGTGCAGGCGCAGATCCTCGACCTGCTGCGTGAACTGCAGGCGGAACTGGGCGTGGCGTATGTGCTGGTGTCCCATGACCTGGCGGTGGTCGCCAGCCTGGCCCATGAAGTGGTGGTGTTGCGCCAGGGGCAGGTGGTGGAACAGGGGGCGGCGCAGGATGTACTGGAAAGGCCGCAGGACCGGTATACCCGGGAGTTGCTGGAGGCGGTGCCGGGCAGGAGGTTGGCGGTGGCCTAGACTTATCGCTGGCAAGCCAGCTTGCCGGCGATGAGGCCATCAACATCAACCAAAAATCCCGGCCAAAAGACCGGGATTCTTTATTCCAACAACCGTTACTTGATCACCCCACAAGCAAACCGCGCCGCCCCACCACCCAGCGGCGCCGGATGATCCGAGTGGTTATCGCCACCGGCATGAATCATCAGCGCATGGCCTTTGAGCTCGTCCAGGTTCTTGATCTTCGGCGCCAGCAGCGGCTGCGCGGCCTTGCCGTCGGCGGTGACGATCAGCGCCGGCAGGTCGCCCTGGTGGCCGGCGTCATCCCACGGGAAGCTGTGCTTGCCGGTGTTCTTCGGGTCCCAGTGCCCGCCGGCACCACCCGCCGGCACCAGCTTGCCGTCGGCTTCGGTTGGCGCGCAGCTCGGGTTGGCATGAACGTGGAAGCCATGCACGCCCGGCGCCACGCCACTCAACTCCGGCGTGAACACCGCGCCATACGGGCTCTGGGTGATAGTGACGAACCCGACGCTCTTGCCTTCGCCCTGGGCGCTGGCTTCCTTGAGCTCGACCTTGAGGGAATCGGCGGCATTCACCGCGGCGCTGGCGCACAGGGCAACGGTCAGAGCAATCCACTTTTTCATGAGGCACGTTCCTTATTACAGAGAAAAATCGCTTTGGAGCTTAGTCAAAAGCCCTTCCGGGTTCGAACAAAAATCAACCGCAGCAACAACTTGATAACTATGGCCGCAGCAACCCGGTTCAGTTCCCCCTCGAACGTCATAAAGGGGTCATCGCTTCCCGCTCAAACTCATGCCAATATGACATCACTCTCGCCAACCAGGGACCGGTAATGAGCTTTTCGATCGGCTGTTCGCCTTCCGCCAACGGAAAACCCGCGCCCCTCAATGTCCGCATGCCTCGCACCCTTTTACTGGAGCACGGCCGAGCTGTGCCTGCGCTCCTGTATCACCCACAGCACTTCCGTGCTGAATAACCCCAACCGGCAACTGATAGCGTTTCTAGGAGAACACGGCATGAACGGCACTCGGATCGCACTCGCGGATATCGTCGCCTACCCCGCTTACCAACGACTCAAGGAAGGCTTGTCGAGCCTCGGACATGTCGCCTCAGGTCGCATGGGCCTCGGCTTGCAGGGGGTTGACCTGCAGCAGTTGAAGACGCCCCGCGCCAGCGCCGACGACCATTTCGTCTGGCCGAAGTACCAGGGCCTGGTGCTGAGCGAAGGTGGCATCACCTGCACCGAAGCCTGCTTCGTTGCCTGGGGCGGCGTGGTGACCGACGCCATCTACGAATTTCTCACCCCGACCACTGCGGGCATTCCGGATATTTCCGTCGGTTTGGGTCTGTGGTGCACCCAGGACGCTCCCGAGGCGGAACTGCTCATGGCCAGCCTGCTCAACAGCCTGACTGAATTTACCCAGACGCAATGGAACCTCAGCACCTTTTACCGTGACGGTGGCTACGGCCCGGTGGTGTTGCTGTCGGCGCACCGCTCGCTGATCGACCTGCACGTCCAGGCCGACGGTGGCGACCTGGACCAGATCGCTGCGGATTTCTTCGACCTGCATGGCCAGGCTGTGCTTCAGGTCCTGTCGCAACGCTTCGACAACGATGAAAGCCTGGACAGCCGGCTGCTTGCCCTGACCTACGGCACCACCGAGCTGCCCGTCTTCGACTCGATTTCCAAAGCCTGATTTCACTAAGGGCCAAGCCCCCTGCGACATTTCGCCCGCCCCCGCGGGCGTGACCCACGGGCCAGTCGGCCTGTCTTCCAGATGCGCGCCCTCAGTGGGCGCGACATCCGCAGACAATCACAACAATACGGCTGACCCATGCACCCCCAACGCACCGCCTTGCACAACGAGCTGCATGCTCGCCCCTCCCTGTATTTCGACGCCCCGGCCCATGTCTTTCACCTGGCGTTCATCGGTGGCCAGCAACCCTGCAACGCCCTGCTCCAGCGCTGCCGCCTGGACGCCGTCGATACCGACGCGGTCCAGGGCATCACGCAATTCGACGGCTGCCCGTTCAAATGGGAGCGCCACTCCGAGTTTTTCACCTTGACCCTGGTCCAGCCCAGCGCCAGCGCCGATCCGCAGTGGAGCGGCCTGCCCCCTGCCCTGGCCGACGCCATCGAGCCGTACCGCGAGCAGTTGATCAACGCCATGCAACTGGTGGTGCGCGAGGAGCCGGGCCTGGACTTCGCCAGCTACGGCTTCAAAGACCCCAGCGGCTCCAGCGTGGGCGGTGGCGATGCGGTGGTGTGGAGCGACTTTCGCCTGGACGACGAGGGCGTCAACCGGTTGCTGTTCGTCAATCGCCGGCTCAATGCCTACCGGCTCGGGCGCATGGTGCGTCGCCTGCTGGAGCTTGAGACCTACCGGATGATGGCCTCCCTGGCGTTGAGCACGGCCAAGGACCTCAGCCCGCAACTGGACGGTTTCGACCAGACGCTGGTCCATCTTTCACAGCGCAATGCCGGCGCCAGCGGCGTGCAGGCCAAAGTGTTGCTGGAAGACATCGTCGAACTGTCGCGACAGGTGGTCGCCAGCACGGTGAAAAGCCGCCACCGCTTCAGCGCGACCCAAGCCTACGCGCAACTGGTGTTCGAGCGGCTGACGGAACTGCGTGAGGGCAATGTCGAGGATTACCAGCGCCTGGGCGTGTTCATCGAACGACGCTTCAAACCCACCGTGCGCTACTGCGCGGCGACCGAACAGCGGCTGGATCACCTGGCCAAGGGCGTGGCCAACCTTGGCGACCTGTTGCAGGCGCGGGTGCAGGTGGACATGGAGGAACAGAACGCCGAGATCCTGCGCAGCCTGGCTGCCCGGGCCGAGTCGCAGATCAAGATTCAGCGGGCGGTAGAAGGTTTGTCGATCATCGCGATCACCTATTACCTGCTGAGCCTGTTCAAGTTGCTGTATGCGGGGCTGGATACGTTGGGCGCACACATTGCGCCGCGGGATGCGCTGCTGGGACTGGCGCCAGTGGTGGGGTTGATGCTGGGGGTGATTCTGCTGCGGATCAGGAAGGCCAAGCAGCATTGAGTTTGGGGCATCGCGAGCGAGCTCGCTCCTACAAGAAGATCCGCGGACCGGTAGGAGCGAGCTTGCTCGCGATGATTACACCATCAGGCCGCTTTCTTCAGCGCCCGGTAGTGCACAACCATACCCATCATTGCCACGACTGCCGCCGCCGCGCCGGTGGAGATCACCAGGATCTGGTACTCCTCGACGAACGCCATGGTCACCAGGCAGCCCACGATGAACACGATGCTCAGGTAGGTCAGCCAAGGGAACAGCCACATTTTCAGGCGGATCTGCTTGCCTTCGGCTTCCAGCTTGCGGCGCATTTTCAGTTGCGAGCAGGCGATTACCAGGTACACCAGCATGGCGATCATGCCGGTGGTGTTCATCAAGGTGTCCAGTACGTCTTTCGGACGCAGGGCCTCGTTGAAGTTGATCAGGGCGCAGATCACTGCAACAGCGCACGAACCGATGATCGCGAAGACCGGTACGCCGGTGCCGGCACGGGTCATCTTGAAGATCTTCGGTGCGTCACCACGGGTCGCCAGCGAGAACATCATGCGCGAGGCGGTGTAGTGAGCCGAGATCAGGCAGCTGCTGACCGAAGTCAGGACCACGAAGTTCATCACGAACTCGGCGCCCGGAATGCCCAGCAGTTCCAGGGTGCGGCGGTACGAACCGTAGCCGGAGGTGCCCATCAGCGGGTCATTCCACGGCACTAGGCAGACGATCAGGAAGATCGAGCCGATGTAGAACAGGCACACGCGCCAGACCACCGAGTTGGTTGCCTTGACGATCTGACCGGCCGGGTCTTTCGACTCGGAGGCGGCGATGGTGACGATTTCTGCACCGAGGAAGGCGAACATCGCACCCAGCATCGCCACCACCACCGACTCGATGCCGTTCGGCATGAAGCCGCCGTGGGCGGTCAGGTTGGCCATGCCGCTGACTTCACCGGTCGGCCACAGGCTCATCACTGCGGCCAGGCAGACCACCAGGAAGCAGACAATGGCCACGACCTTGATCAGGGCGAACCAGAACTCGAACTCACCGTAGTGCTTGACGTTGAAGAAGTTCACGCAGATCAGCGCCAGGGTGGCAATCAGCACGAAGCTGTTGATGCTCACCGAGGGGAACCAGCCGTGCAGGATCTTGCCGGCGACGTAGGCTTCCCACGCCATCAGGATCACCCAGTAGCCCCAGTACAGCCAGCCGATGGTGAAACCGGCCCAGCGACCAATGGCGCGCTCGGCATAGGTGGAGAAGGAGCCGGTGTCCGGCGAGGACGTCGCCATTTCACCGAGCATGCGCATGACCAGCACCACCAGGATGCCGCCCGCCAGGTACGCCAGTACCGCGGCCGGGCCGGCGCTGTGGATCACGCTGCCGGAACCGACGAACAATGCGCCGCCGATAACGCCGGCGATCGACATCATGGTCAAGTGACGTGATTTGAGCGAAGCCGCCAGCTTGCTCTCGTGCCCCGACTTCTCCGCAGAAGTCGATGTGGATGTTGCGTCCATCAGTGGTCTACCCCGTGTTCTTTTTATCCAAGGAAACTCAACCGGGGGGGGGCCTGTCGTCGCGCCCCCCACAGCAACACTTTGTGTGTTTTGACCTGCACCACC
>NZ_JANLOA010000124.1:0-61195 GCF_025466035.1 Pseudomonas sp. 20P_3.2_Bac5
AAAAAAAAATGGACTCGCCGTAAAGGCGAAAGGGGCCGGCAGCCTCGCCAAAAAGAATGGATAAGCTCAGAGCACTCAAGCCCAAAGCCCCCCAGTATTCCGTGAAGAGCCTTTTTTATGCTCAGACGAGCGCGAACAGCAGATTCAGTGGGCGCCAACGTGACGACGAGCCACTCGACGAGGTGCCGGCGCTGGTGCATTCACGGGCGGCTCGGGATTCTGATGGTGCAGGTGATGCCGACGGGCAATACGCAACACGCCCCACAACATGGCAGCCGCGACACTCAGCCAGGCTGCGATCAACATGAAAATAACCATGGTCAGGCTCATGGGTGCCTCCTTCTTCAGTACAGGCAGGACCAGTAACTCAGACACCTCATTAGTCTAGACGCTCACTTATTTCAGGCTATTGACCGATGGTCTGAGGCCTTGGGCCGCTTTGTTCTAAGGCGGACGCGGGCTATACCGATGCCGCCTGTCGGCCTATGATCGCCGCTCAAGCCCGGGCGTTGCCTGCCTGGCATCCGCTCAAGCGAGGACCCATGCCGATCCTTTCCACAACGCCACGCCGTCTTTTTGCCGCCTGTCTGCTGGCCGCGACCCTGGCCGGCTGCGCCAGCCAGCCGTCTTCCGAACTCAAGCAACTGCCGCAACGGGTCGAACTCGGCACGGTGCCGTTTTTCCGGGGCAACGCCAACCAGAGCGCGCCGATGGCATTGGCGGCGATCCTCTCGCAGCAAGGCGTACGCATCACGCCGGGGCTGCTGGAAGGTGCGCTGAAACTGCCTCAGGAGCAGGAACGCCTGCAGACGTCGATGCAAACCGTCGCCCAGCAATACGGCATGGTGGTGTATCCGCTGGACAGCAAGCTGCCGGCGCTGCTCACGCAGGTGGCGGCGGGCAATCCGGTGCTGTTGCGCTATCAGGAAGGTTCGGCGTTCTGGAGCGAGCCGCGTTACGCCCTGTTGGTCGGCTACGACCGCTACAAGGAGCGTGTGCTGCTGCGGGCGGGGAACAGTCGGCGGATGCTGATGGACTTTGATTCGTTCGAATCGGCGTGGAAGAAGGAAGGGGGCTGGGCGGTGCTGGTGCAGCAACCGAAGCAACTGCCGGCCCAGGTGGACCGGCAACGCTGGCTCAAGGCGGCGAATGACCTGGCCCAGGCAGGCCAGGAGCAGGCCGCGCGGCAGGCCGTCAACGCCCTCGGGCGCTGACGGCCGCCAGGCTTACACGCCCAGGCGGTCGCGCAGGGTGTAATACCAGGCGCCGATGGCGCTGAATGGTACGCGCATCAGGTGACCGCCCGGGAACGGGTAGTGCGGCAGTTCGGCGAAGGCGTCGAAGCGCTCGGCCTGGCCGCGCAGCGCCTCGGCCAGCACCTTGCCGGCGAGGTGGGTGTAGGTCACGCCGTGACCGCTGCAGCCCTGGGAGTAGTAGATGTTGTCGCCCAGACGACCCACTTGCGGCAGGCGCGACAGGGTCAGCAGGAAGTTGCCGGTCCAGGCGTAGTCGATCTTCACGTCTTTCAGTTGTGGGAACGCCTTGAGCATCTTCGGACGGATGATCGCCTCGATGTTCGCCGGGTCACGGGCGCCGTAGACCACGCCGCCGCCGAAGATCAGGCGCTTGTCGCTGGTCAGGCGGTAGTAGTCGAGCAGGTAGTTGCAGTCTTCGACGCAGTAGTCCTGCGGCAGCAGGGTGCGGGCCAGTTCATCGCTCAGCGGTTCGGTGGTGATCACCTGGGTGCCGCATGGCATCGATTTGGCTTGCAGTTCCGGCACCAGGCCGCCGAGGTAGGCGTTACCGGCAACGATGATGAACTTGGCGCGAACGCGGCCGTTCGGGGTGTGCACCACCGGGTTGGCGCCACGGTCGATGCGGATGGCCGGGGACTGTTCGTAAATCTTGCCACCCAGGGATTCCACGGCAGCGGCTTCGCCCAGTGCCAGGTTCAGCGGGTGGATATGACCGCCGCTCATGTCGAGCATGCCGCCGACATAGCTGTCGCAGGCGACCACTTCGCGCAGGCGGTTCTTGTCCATCAGTTCCAGCTGGGTGTGGCCGAAGCGCTCCCAGAGGCGCTTCTGCGATTCCAGGTGGCCCATCTGCTTGTTGGTCACGGCGGCAAACACGCCACCGTCTTTCAGGTCGCACTGGATGTTGTACTTGGCCACGCGCTCGCGAATGATGCGGCCGCCTTCGAAGGCCATTTGCCCGAGCAGTTGTGCCTGGCGCGGGCCGACGGTGCGCTCGATGACATCGATGTCGCGGCTATAGCTGTTGACGATCTGGCCGCCGTTACGGCCCGACGCGCCGAAACCGACCTTGGCGGCTTCCAGCACGGTGACTTTGAAACCGTTTTCCAGCAGGAACAGCGCGCTGGACAGACCGGTGTAACCGGCGCCGATCACGCAGACATCGGTCTCGACTTCTTCCTGCAGGGCAGGGCGCTGTGGCACCGGGTTGGCCGAAGCGGCGTAATAGGACTGTGGATAAGGAGTGGCGGCCATGGGGCGGTACCTCGAATCTGTGTGACTTTGTAGTTGTGTGTTTTGTATTTTTTACGAATGTGCAGATCCTATCAATAATAATAAACACCCGCCAGCCGGACGGTCGAAAACAGCGAAAACCGGGTTTATGCGTAAATAATTTTATTATTCAGTGGTTTAGCTGAAAAAAGCTGTTGACACACTTTGTTGAGCGCGTAGAATGCCGCCTCACAGCAGGCACATAGCTCAGTTGGTTAGAGCACCACCTTGACATGGTGGGGGTCGTTGGTTCGAGTCCAATTGTGCCTACCAAACATCACCGCTCCTGTTGGCGGTAAATCAGAAAAGGCGATCCGAAAGGGTCGCCTTTTTTGTTTTTTGGGAAAATTGTAAAGCGCTGCTAGCCAGTCAGTTAAACCTCTTGGGGCCCTTTGCGAGCAAGCTCGCTCCTACAGGGGCGTCCTTTTATGCGGCCATCTCGGTCCATTCATGATTTCTGAGCTCAAACACGGCTGACTCATCGGCCTTGGCGTTCGGCTCAACTATGATTCTGCCGAACTGAGCGTGGATGTAGGCGCAGTAGTAGGCCCGAACCGCGACGTCTGCCGGGCCTGGAACAGCGTCAACGCCTTTCTTTTCCCAGTTGGCAACAGTCTGAACATCGACGCGAAGAAGCGCTGCAAGCTCTTCTTGGACCAGATCCTGCTCTTTTCTCAAGAAGCGGAGTTGGTGACCCGACATGGGCGTTTTCTGGCAAAGGATGTCGCCGGCAATCGTGCGATGCAATCCTTCCAGGTTTTCGATGACTACCCCGTCTCCATAAGTGGTTTCCACAAATTTGTAGCCATTTTTCAGGTAGATGCCATCCAGGCCGCAACCTGTGTATTCGTACATTTCATACCTCCCATACGGTGATGGCAAAGAGCTGACCAGGAGCGACGACCGGCTCCACGGCCGCAACGATACAAACGACATTCCGAGGCGCGGGTTCGCTCATGCGGAACTCAAAGCTTTTGTGCTCTGCGCTATAGCTGGGCCCGCGGACGATGCTTCCACGCTGGAGGCACCGTAAAACCTCGATCGTTGAGACTCCGCGTTGACCCATTCGCTGCAGGCAGTGCTCGGTGAAAATGACCCTGGATGAATCCTTGGCCAACACATGGACAAGTTCCTCGAGCTGCTGCTTCGTCCATAAAGCCTGACTGCTCTTCATATAAACCTATAAATTTTATAGGTCGCGTCATCTTAGTGCGCAACCTTGTCCAGTCAACTGACCGTTGAATGAAAGTCAGCGGTTTCTACGAAAACCGCCGTTCTCAGCCCATCGCCACCAGACAGGCGGTCCTCCTTGAATGCAACGTATCTTCACTGTCGTGGCGACGGCTTCAGTAAACTCGAGTCCTCCAGAGGTAACGTGCTTTTTTTGGTTTCAGAATTTGATTCGACGGATTTGAAAGTCGCTGATTTTTTTGCAGATTTCCCGCAACTCGGTGTTGACACACTCTGCCGTTTGCGTAGAATGCCGCCCCACAGCAGGCACATAGCTCAGTTGGTTAGAGCACCACCTTGACATGGTGGGGGTCGTTGGTTCGAGTCCAATTGTGCCTACCAAACATTACCGCTCCTGTTGGCGGTTAAACGAAAAGGGCGATCCGCAAGGGTCGCCCTTTTTGTTTTGCGTGTTTTATTTTTACACCCCTTCTCCAAGGCGCCTGCGGGCGCCTTTCTTGTTTCCGGTTCTTCATACATTTGTACGAAGTGGCCGCGTCCAGCCCGGATTTTGACGATGTTCAGTCCCCCGGCACCTGCATAACCTCCCCACAGGCTGCGTTGATTACCAATAACAAAAAGGAGACAACCAATGCCTGTACAAACCGAGCATGACCCGCGTTTAAAGCGTGCACTCAAGACGCGACACATCAGTATGTTGGCCCTCGGCGGCGTGATCGGCGCCGGGTTGTTCGTCGGTTCCAGCGCGGTGATCGCCTCAACCGGGCCCGGCGCATTCATCACTTACGCCATTACCGGCCTGATCGTTGCGCTGGTGATGCGCATGCTGGGCGAAATGGCCGCCGCCCATCCCACTCAAGGATCGTTCGTCGATTACGCCCGCATGGCCTTCGGTCGCCCGGCCGGCTACATGACCGGCTGGCTCTACTGGTATTTCTGGGTGATCGTGGTCGGCTTCGAGGCCGTGGTCGGCGGGCAGATCATTAATGGCTGGTTCCCTGATCTACCGGTGTGGGCCATCGCCCTCGGCCTGATGGTGGGCATGACCTTGTTGAACCTGATGTCGGTGCATTCCTTCGGGGAGGCCGAATACTGGTTCGCTGGTATCAAGGTTGTGGCCATCATCGTCTTTCTGTTGGTGGCCGGTGCCTGGGCATTCAATCTGTGGCCCGGTTCCACCGCGAGTTTCGCCAACCTCACGCAACACGGCGGCTTCCTGCCTCACGGCGTGGGTTCGCTGTTCACTGGCGTGGTGGTGGTGATCTTCTCCATGACCGGCGTGGAAGTCGCCACCCTGGCGGCCGCCGAGTCGGAAGATCCGTCGCGCAACATCCGCAAGGCCGTCAACACGGTGATGCTGCGGATCCTGGTGTTCTTCGTGCTGGCCACGTTCTTCATCGTGGTTGCCCAGCCGTGGACCGAAATCACTCCCGGCAAGTCGCCTTTCGTCACCACCCTGGAGCGCATCGGCATCCCTGGCGCGGGTGACATGCTCACGCTGGTGATTCTGGTGGCGGTGCTCTCGGTGCTCAACGCCGGTCTCTACACGTCGTCGCGCTTGCTTTACGTCCTCAGCTCCAATGGCGAGGCGCCGCGCTGGATCGCCGCCACCAGCCGCAAGGGTGTGCCGGTGCGCGGTGTGATCGCTTCGACCCTGGTGGGTTACGGCTGCGTGGTGATCGCCGCCATCTGGCCCGACACCGTGTTCCAGTTCCTGATCAATTCCTCCGGCACCGTATTCCTCTTCGTCTACCTGATGATCTGCCTCTCGCAACTCAAGTTGCGCCGCCGCTGGGTGGCGGAAGGATCGCTGAAGTTCGCCATGTGGGCCCATCCGGTGCTGCCACTGCTGGTGACCGGTTCGATCATCGCGGTGCTGGTGAGCATGGCCTTCGACCCGTCGATGCAACTGAGCCTCCTGCAATGCGTGATTGCCATCGTCGCCATCGCCGCCTCCTACCTGGTGCTTCGGGTGTCCGGCAGCAGCACCGGCGTGAAAGGCCGGCCGGCGGAAAACGCTTAACCAAGCCGTATCGGACAGCGCCCCGCTGCGGGGCCGTCAATGGGAAGCCAACAGCATGTCAGCGAAATTTGATTTGACCCACTTGCCCAACAAACCGCTCTGGTTCGAACCGGCCCAGCCGCGTGCACGGCTGGACGGCGCGGTGGAAGCCGATGTCGCCATCGTCGGCGCCGGTTACACGGGGCTCTGGACGGCCTACTACCTGCTCAAGAGCGATCCGTCGCTGCGGGTGGTGCTGGTGGAAAAACGCGAAGTCGGCTTTGGTGCCTCCGGTCGCAACGGTGGCTGGGCCTCGGCGATCTTTCCGATTTCCCTGAACCGCGTAGCCGAGATGTATTCCCATGGCGCGGCACTGGAACTGCAGGCGGCGATGAACGACACCGTCGATGAGATCGGTCACGTCCTCGCCCTGGAAGGGGTCGAGGCGGACTACGCCAAGCAGGGTTTTCTGTCGCTGGCCCGCAGCACCCCGCAGATGAACCGGGCGCGAGCGACGGTGGAAGCCTCGGCGCGCTTCGGTCTGCCTGATCAGTGGCGGACCCTCGATGCCCGCGAAGCCCAGGCCAGGGTCGGTGCCGGGAATGTTGTCGGCGGCCTTTACACCGAGCATTGCGCGCTGATCCACCCCGGCAAGCTGGTGCGCGGTCTGGCCCGTCTCGTCGAGCAGATGGGTGCGACGATCTACGAAGGTTCCGAGGTCACCGGGCTGACCCCGGGCCTGTTGAGCACGGCCCAGGGTTCGGTAAAAGCCGGTATCACCGTGCGCGCCACCGAGGCCTTCACCTCGCAGCAGCCGGGCCATTCACGGTTCGTCATTCCGTTGTATTCGCTGGTGCTGGCCACCGAGCCGCTGCCGCTGGAACTGCGCCGCACGCTGAACCTCGACCAGCGCCTGGCTTTCAACGATATGCGCCATTTGCGGGTCTACGGCCAGGTCACCGCCGAGGGCCGGTTGGTGTTCGGCGGCCGCGGTGCGCCGTACAACTGGGGCTCGCGGATGTCGGAGCAGGCGGATCTGGTGGACAACATCCACGGCAAGATCCACGCAACGATGCTGGAGTTCTTCCCGGCGTTGCGCGACACCCGCATCACCCATCGCTGGGGCGGCGCCCTGGGCGTATCCCGCGACTGGTGTCCGACCGTGAGCATCGACCGCAAGAACCGCATCGCCTGGGCCGGCAACTACGTGGGCGACGGCGTCGCCACCAGCAACCTGGCCGGGCGGATCCTGCGCAACCTGATTCTCGAGCGTGATGAAAGGATCAATCACCTGCCATTCGTCAACCACCGTTCCCCGGACTGGGAGCGCGAGCCCCTGCGCTGGCTGGGTATCAACAGCGGGCTGGCTGCTGCCTCGCTGAGCGATATCGAAGAGCGCGTCACCCATCGACCCTCCCGTACCGCGATGCTGCTGGAAAAGCTCACCGGTGCACACTAACTGACAGGAGAATCCCGTGACTGCTTTCACGATCATCAAATCCACCACCCTCCAGGCCATGGCCCTGAACCCCGCCGGCCAGCGCGTCGGCGCCGACCAGGGCGACCCGCAGATCGCCACCCAGCGCCTTGCCCCTGAAGCGGTGGGCAGCCTGGGCGTGTGGGAGTGCCAGCCGGGTGGTTGGCCGGTAGTGAACCGTCCCGACACCGAGTTCACCTACATCCTTTCCGGCCGCGCCAACCTCACCGATGACGCCAGCGGCGTGGTGGTGGAAGTTGGCGGCGGCGACCTGATCATCCTGCCGCCGGGCTGGACCGGGCGCTGGGACGTGCTGGAAACCGTGCGCAAGGTCTACGCCATCTACTGATTCACGCTGTCCTTTCTTTTCACCCCGACCGGCGAACCACGGGCCACGCACCCGGGTTCGCCGGTCATCTCCAGAGAACAAAAAGCATGACTTCTAGCATCGCAAACTGGATTTCCGGCGCCGTCGCCGCCACCACCAGCGGCCAGCAACTGCCGGTCTACAACCCGGCCACTGGCGTCGTCACTGCCCAGGTGCAACTGTCCAGCCACGCCGATGTGGACGCGGCCGTGGCCAGCGCCAAGGCCGCGTTCCCGGCCTGGAGCAACCTGCCGCCGTTGCGCCGCGCCCGCGTCCTGAATAAATTCCTGGCGCTGCTCAACGAGCACCGTGATGACCTTGCCCGGTTGATTACCGCCGAGCATGGCAAGGTCTTCACCGACGCCCAGGGTGAAGTCACCCGCGGCATCGAGATCGTCGAGTTCGCCTGTGGTGCGCCGCAACTGCTGAAAACCGATTTCACCGATCAGGTCAGCACCAACATCGACAACTGGACCTTGCGCCAGCCGCTGGGTGTGGTCGCCGGTATCACCCCGTTCAATTTCCCGGTGATGGTGCCGATGTGGATGTTCCCGGTCGCCCTGGCCACCGGCAACACCTTCGTCCTCAAGCCCAGCCCGATCGACCCGAGCGCCAGCCTGTTCATTGCCGACCTGCTGAAACAGGCCGGTCTGCCGGACGGCGTGTTCAACGTGGTGCAGGGCGACAAGGAAGCCGTCAACGCGCTGCTGGTCCACCCCGACGTGGAAGCGATTTCCTTTGTCGGCTCGACCCCGATCGCCAACCACATCTATGAAACCGGTGCCCGCCACGGCAAGCGCGTGCAGGCGCTGGGCGGCGCGAAAAACCATCTCGTGGTGATGCCGGATGCCGATATCGATCAGGTGGTGGACGCGCTGATCGGTGCCGCTTATGGCTCGGCCGGCGAGCGTTGCATGGCGATCAGCGTGGCGGTGTTCGTCGGCGAGGAAACCGCCGCGCAGGTGATGCCGAAACTGATCCAGCGCACCCAGGAACTGAAAGTCCTCAACGGCACCAACCTCGACGCCGAAATGGGCCCGATCGTGACCCGCACGGCCCACGAGCGCATCACCGGCTACATCGAACAGGGCATCGAGGAAGGCGCGACCCTGCTGGTGGACGGTCGCGGCTTCAACGGCGAGACGGCCGGCGAAGGCTGTGGCGATGGCTTCTGGCTGGGCGGCACGCTGTTCGACAACGTCACCACCGACATGCGCGTCTACAAGGAAGAAATCTTCGGCCCGGTGCTGGCTTGCCTGCGGGTCAAGGACTTTGCCGAGGCGGTGGAGCTGATCAATGCTCACGAATTCGGTAACGGCGTGAGCCTGTATACCCGTGACGGCCACGTCGCACGCGAGTTCGGCCGGCGCATTCAGGTGGGCATGGTCGGCATCAATGTGCCGATTCCGGTACCGATGGCCTGGCATGGCTTCGGCGGCTGGAAGAAGAGCCTGTTCGGCGACATGCATGCCTACGGCGAGGAAGGGGTGCGCTTCTACACCAAACAGAAGAGCATCATGCAGCGCTGGCCGCAGGGTACGGCCAAGGGGGCAGAGTTCGCCATGCCGACCAGCCAATAAGCCATAAGCCATAAGCGGCAAGCTGCAAGAGAAAGCAGGCGCGGTGCCTACTGCCTTTTCTTGAAGCTTGCCGCTTGCTGCTTGAAGCTGCTCAAGACAGGAGTTCGGTGTTGCGCCCGGCCTGGATAGCGATCCAGAAGCGGGCGATGCCCTGGGTGGTGGTGGGCTTGATGCCGGTCAGTTGCTCCACCAGCTTCAGCCGATAGACCAGGGTCTGGCGATGGATGCCCAGGTCCAGGGCGGTGGCTTTCCAGTTGCCGTCGTTGTCGAGGAAGGTCATCAGGGTGGTCACCAGCGCCGCGCTCTGGGTCCGGTCGTGTTCGATCAACGGGCCGAGGTAGCGACCCACCAGTGCGCGGGCTTCGGCGAGGGACTTGGGCGCCATGATCAGCCCGGTCTCGACTTCGCCGTAACGCAGCACCGGCGCGTCGAGTTCCCGGGCCTGGGTTAGCGCCAGTCGCGCCTGGCGGACGCTTTCGCGGAACCCGCTGGCGGCGGCAATCGGCCCGCTGACGCCAATCGCGGTGCGCGGCCCAAGGCTGTTGCGCAGCGCTTCGATCAGGGCGCTGTCGTCCCGGCAAAGCGCCAACAGTCGACCGTTGTCATTCAGCAGCAGCGGCCCGGCGTTGTGCAGGGCAGGGGCGTGGTGAACCTCGTCGGGCAACCAGGGGCCCTTGCTGTCCGGCAGAATCGCCAGGCTCACCAGGCGCCCGGCAAGGCCGCGGCGCTCCAGTAGCGGCCGGGCCAGGGAGAATTCGGTTTCACTGTCCAGCAGGCTGCGTAGCAACGCCGAGCCTTCTTCGCGCTGTTGATCGCGGTGAATCATCAGGCGCTCCAGTTCGACTCCGAGCAAGCCCACCAGCGAGCGCAGCAGAATCGAGTCGTCCGCATTGCGTTGCAGCTTGCGCGCCATCAGCAGATTGGCCCGCGCTCGCCCGGCGATGGGGATGCGCTCCACGGACTGCGGGTCAGGATGGGGGGCATGGGTCTGGACGATGGTGGCGCCGCTCACCGCGTCCTCGATGGCCAGGTCCAGGCCCAGGGCGTCGCCGAGGATCCTCAGGCGCCCGGCCATCTCCGGCTCCTTGCGCAGGGCTTCAGCGTAGGTCTGGAACAGGCGTTCGCTGGCGTTGAAGCGATCACGCTGGGCCTGCAGGACGCTTTCGATCACATGGTGGGAGAGCTTGACGAACTCCAGCTCGAAGCTGGCGTGCAGCAAGGGGAACATCAGGCGATCAGCGGTCTCCAGCATTTTTGCCGAAAGTGGTGGAGCGTCGGGGCGGGGCGCGATCACCAATGCACTGGGATTGCTCTGCACCAAGTGTTCCAGCCAGGCGACCTGCTCCTCTTCGCCAGCCGGCAGACCCAGGCCCGTGGTCATTACCAGATCGCCGGGCGACACCCAGCGCCATGGGTCGGGCAAGTCGACGGTGTGGGCCCAGGTGATCAGCCTGCCGGTGCCGGCCAGCCCGGCGACGGCCTGCAGCTTCAGCAGTTCGATATCGATCAGGTCCTGCACCGTGAGCATTGGGTCTTATTCCAGGGGGTGGCGAGCATGCGTCATGCGCCCGACAGGTGGGGCATGATCTCAGATGCGTAAGGAAATTTCGCGTCTTGCACACGGCAAAACGGCCCGTGAGGCGGGCCGTTGGGGGTATGAGGGGATCAAGGAATCCGGATAATCTCCACGCCGCTCTGCACCAGTTCGAAGCGATCATCTCCCAGATGATTGACCCGATCACCGATGGCGAGGCGGTACGTGGTAATCGGCAATGAGGCGGCATTTCCATCGGCCTGGAGAGTAGCTTCCTGAAACTCATGCACGGGATAGATGCGTCCTTCAGCGTCCCGTGCATGAAATTGCCCGACCAGTACTGCTGTCATTTTGCTTGCGACCTCTGAAAAAAATGATCTCTGTGGGCCATAGACCATGGCGCGCAGGGGGAAGTTTTGTGCGCCAGGAAAAAAACCTCACAGGCAGGGCTCATCATCTATAACTACCAATTCCCTTTATTCGTACAGGTGGAAGTGGTCATGAGCCAGGTTTATACGGTTGCTGTGCTGGTTGGCAGTCTGCGCAAGGCGTCTCTGAATCGCAAGGTCGCCCAGGCGCTTGGTGAACTGGCGCCGTCGAACCTTACGTTGAGAATCGTCGAAATCGGCGATCTGCCGCTCTACAACGAAGACATCGACACCGATCCACCCGCAGCCTACAAGGCGTTCCGCGAGCAGATCAAGAGCAGCAATGCACTGCTGTTCGTCACCCCGGAGTACAACCGTTCGGTACCGGGTGCGTTGAAAAATGCCATTGACGTGGGGTCGCGTCCTTACGGACAGAGCGCCTTCAGCGGCAAGCCGGGCGCGGTGGTCAGTGTTTCGCCGGGGGCGGTGGGGGGCTTTGGCGCCAACCATCATCTGCGCCAGTCGCTGGTGTTCCTCGATGTGCCGTGCATGCAGCAGCCAGAGGCGTATATCGGCGGCGCGGCGACCCTGTTCGATGAGCAGGGCAAGTTGTCGGAGAAGGCGCGGCCGTTTTTGCAGGGCTTTATCGACAGTTTCGCCAAGTGGGTGGCGCGGCATCAGGGTTGATGTCAGGGGCCGCAACGCGGCCCCGAATTGCATTGGCTTAAACCGACTGCGGCATTTCCCCCGCCGCCAGCCGGCGGTTGATATCCGCCACCACCGCCGGCAACTCGTTGAGGGTGTCGATCAGGTAATGCGGGCGTGAGCCCTCGAACAGTGCAGTGATCCGCTGGCGCTCGCTGGCCAGCGTTTCCGCGTCCAGCGCCTTGTAACCCTCATAGGTCAGGCCCAGGGCGTTGCCCGAACACACCAGCGCCACGGTCCACATCCCGGCACGGCGACCTTCGAGAATGCCCGGTACGGTGTCGTCCACCTTCACGCACGCCGCGACATCATCGATACCCAGCGCGATCACGTTGGCCAGCGCCTGTGCCGGCCATGGGCGGCCATTGGGCGTTTCGTCGGTGGCCACGACGTGGTCGGCGACGTAGCCATTCTGCGCCGCAAGTTCCACCACCTTGTCCATCACCACTTTCGGGTAGCCCGAGCAGGAGCCGATCTTCAGCCCGTCGGCGCGCAATTGGCTGATGGTGTCCAGGGCGCCGGGGATCAGCGCCGAGTGCACGCCGATCTTTTCGATCTGTAGTGGCATGAAGCGGTTGTAGAGGGCGGTCACATCGTCGTCGCTCGGCGCGCGACCAAACACCTTGCGGTAACGCTCGGCGATCTGCGGCTGGTCGCACAAGGTGCGGATGTGATCCCACTTGCCCATGCCCATCGGCCCGCGGGCCTCTTCGATGGACACCTCGACGTCGAATTCGGCGAAGGCCTCGACGAAGATCTGCGTCGGCGCGAAGGAGCCGAAGTCCACCACGGTGCCGGCCCAGTCGAGGATCGCGGCTTGCAGGCGTTGCGGGTTGCTGTAGTTCATTACGGAATTCCTTGATCGTTCAAGCGGCAAAATCGGTGAGGGTGATGAATCAGATATCCACGACTTCCATTTCCCGCAGCACTGCGGCCACGGCGTTCACGGCGGCGCGCATGCCGTCCGGTCCGACGCAGCCGATGCAGCCGACGCGGAAGGTCTCGACCTCGGTCAGTTTGCCGGGGTAGAGGATGAAGCCCTTGGCCTTGACCCGTTCGTAGAAGTCCTTGAACTGGTAGCGGCTGTCGCGTGGAGCATGGAAGGTGACGATGATCGGCGCCTGGATCGCTGGCGGCAGGAAGCTGCGCAGGCCCAGCCTGGCCATGCCGTCGAGCAATGCGGCGCAATTGTCGGCGTAGCGCTGGTGACGGGCGGGCAGACCGCCTTCCTCGCTGTATTGCAGCAGCGCTTCGTGCAGCGCGGCGACCACATGGGTCGGCGGGGTGAAGCGCCATTGGCCGGTTTTGCTCAGGTAGGCGTGCTGGTCGTGCAGGTCCATCGCCAGGGAAGGGCTGTTGCCTTCGGCGGCGGCCAGGGCGTTTTTCTCGGCGAAGACGAAGCCCATGCCCGGCACGCCTTCCAGGCATTTGCCCGAGGCGGCGATCAGGGCGGTGAACGGCACCTGCGCGGCGTCGATCGGCAGCGCGCCGAAGGAACTCATGGCGTCGATGATCAACTGCTTGCCGTGGCGGGCGACGACCTGGGCGATCTCCGCCAGCGGATTGAGGATGCCGGTACTGGTCTCGCAATGGATCAGCGCGACGTGGCTGATGCTGGCGTCTTCGCGCAGCAGGCGGTCGACGTCGGCGGCGGTGGTCGGTTGGTCGTCGGCGGTCTGGAAGGTGCTATACGCGCGGCCCAGCACTTTGCAGATCTTCGCCAGGCGCTGGCCGTAGGCGCCGTTGATCAGCACCAGAACTTTGCCGTCGCGAGGCACCAAGGTGCCGATCGCCGCTTCCACGGCAAACGTGCCGGAGCCTTGCAGCGGCACGCAGTGGTGGCTGGCGTGGCCGTTGAGGATGGTCAGCAACTGCTCGCAGAGGCTGGCGGTCAACTGGTTGAAATCGCGGTCCCAGGAACCCCAGTCCATCAGCATGGCCTGGCGGGTGCGCGCCGAGGTGGTCAGGGGGCCGGGGGTCAGCAGGACAGGGGCGTCGGACATGGGGGTTCTCGCTGGCGGTGGGCAGAATCTATGGGCGCTACGTTGCAATTCCGCGCTCCATCAATCAAATTGTTTATCGTTATGCCAGCCATAAGTCAGGCCGATAGATATGAACCTGTTCCAGCTCCGCGCCTTCGATGCCGTCGCCCGCGAAGGCAGCTTTACCCGCGCCGCCAGCCGCCTGTTCATCAGCCAGCCGGCGGTCACCGGCCACGTCAAGGCGCTGGAGGAGCACTACCAGATCACCCTGTTACGCCGCACTGCGCGGCGGGTCGAACTGACCGAGGAGGGCATCCGTCTGGCGGCTATCACCCGCGCGCTGTTCAGTCTTGCCGAAGAAGCCCAGGCCATGCTCGAAGCCAACCGGCAGTTGCTCACCGGGCGCCTGGAAGTAGCTGCCGACGGTCCGCACCGGGTCATGCCGATGCTGGCGCTGCTGCGCGAGCGTTATCCGGGCATCACCGTCAACCTGCGCCTGGGCAATGCTCAGGAAACCCTCGCCGCGCTGCTGTCGGAACACGCCGATGTGGCGGTGCTGACCGAGGTCGAGCCCCGCAAGGGGGTCTACCTGCAAAGCCTCTCGGCGTCGCGAATCTGTGCCTTGCTGCCGGCCACCCACCCGTTGGCCGAAAGCGAACACGAACTGCCCCTGGCCGAGCTGGACCGGCAGATCATGGTGCTGCGCGAACCCAGCTCGATTACCCGGCGCACCTTCGACCAGGCGTGCGCCGCTGCCAGCGTGCAGCCGCGGGTGCTGCTGGAACTGGACAGCCGTGAGGCGGTGACCGAGGCGGTGGCGGCGCACCTGGGCATCGGCATCGTTTCCTCGGCGGAGCTGAGCCACGACCCACGGGTGGTGGCGCGCCCGATCGAGGGCGCCGGGCTGGTCAACCAGCACATGCTCGGTTGCCTGGAGCGGCGTCGGGAGTTGCGTCTGATCCGGGCGTTTCTCGAACTGGCCGGCCAGGACTGAACACTGGTTTTTTCCGCGTGCCGGCCTAAGATGCCGGTCAAACACGACTCAAGGCGAAACAGCGTTGAAAACGGAGAAAGACACCATCTCCATGCAACTGGTGCGTGAAGCGCTGTTGCAGAGTTGTCCCCCCGGCGCGGCCACCGTGGAAGTGCTGGGCCGTGTCGGGATCGACCCGGCGCGCCTGGCGTTGCCCGACGCCCGCGTGCCGTCCAGCGCTTATGCGCGGCTTTGGCGCTTGCTGGCGCGGCGCTGCAACGATGAATTCTTCTGCATGGACCCGCGCGGTCTGCGCAGCGGCAGCATGGCCTTTCTCTGCCGCTCATGCATGGTCCAACCCACGGTGGGCGCGGCGTTGGCCTCGGCGCTGGAATTCCTCACGCTGATGTTCGAACACCTGCACCCGGTGCTGGTGCGCCAGCAGAGCCTCGCCGAGATCGTCATCGGCGAGCCGCATCAAGACCCGCGCCGCCCCTTCACCTATTTCACCTTCTGGATGATCGTCCACGGCGTGGCCTGCTGGCTGGCCGGACGACGGATTCCGATTCTGGCCATCGAATTGCGCTGCGCCGAGCCGGATTTCTGCGACGACTACCGGGTGATGTTTTCCCAGAACCTGCAATTCGATCGCCCGCGCACGCGGATGATTTTCGCCGCCGATTGCCTGGACCTGCCGGTACGGCGCAGCGCCGAGGAATTGCAGCGCTTTCTTGCCGAGGCGCCGGGCAACATCCTGGTCAAGTACCGCGACCCGGCGAGCCTGGCGCGGCGGATCAAGGACGACCTGCGCCGACTGCCCGCCGCCGAGTGGCCGGAAACCGAAGCCCTGGCGCAGCGCCTGTGCATCTCCGCCTCGACCCTGCGCCGGCGCCTGGCGGACGAAGGCCAGACTTACCAGGCGCTCAAGGACAGCGTGCGCAAGGAGCTGGCGATCGGCTGGCTGGCCCAGGCCGATATCAGTTTCGTCGAGATCGCCGAGCGCCTGGGTTTCGCCGACACCAGCTCGTTCTACAAGGCCTTTCGCAAATGGTCGGGAAGTAATCCGGGGCACTACCGCAGTCTGGTGTTGGCCAGCGGCTGAGGTGTTTGCCTGGGAGGACGCGCTGCACCGCCGTGCGCTGTTTCCCGCTGATGGCGGGCGGAAGGGGTTCATAGGCTGCCGGCTCTCATCGAGGAGCCTGACCCCATGTCACCTTCATCCACGCTTTTCCCCGATTCATCTGCCGACGTGGCACTGGACGACAACTCGGCGATTGACCGTTTCATCGCCTCCCAAGCCCCGCAGTGGCTCAAGTCCGCCTCCGTTGACCGGCTCGATCAGTTGCAAGCCAGCCTCGCTGCCCACCAGGCCTTGCAGGGGCGGGTGGCGCGGCTGCTGGAGTCGATCCGGCCGGTCGAGGATTTCGTCATCCCCTTGCTCCAGAACGCGCTGGCCCAGGAGGGTGAGGTTGCCCTGGATATCCGTGAGGCGCTGTGGCGCGATGTCCGGTTGCGGGTCACGCGCCCGTTGTTTCCGATCACTGACGTCGACCTGCCCACGTTCAAGCTCTATTCCCGCGACAGCAGCCTGTTCCATCGCGTGCTGCAAAATTTTACCGGAGCGCAGGCCAAGGCCAGCAACTACTACCCGGGCGCCGGTATCGTCCAGGCGGGCAAGATGCTGGACCTGCCACCGGAGCGCCTGGCCGAAATCTGTCGCCGCCTGGACCTCGGCAGCCAATACCAGCAGCACCTGGAAACGCTGCTGCAACCGGCCGACACCCAGGCGCTGCAACAGGTGTTGCACGTGCTGGCCGAAGACATGCGCTGCGCGCTGGCCGCGCATGCCCACAGCGCCAGCCTCAGGGGCCAGATCGATGATCAGGCCCTGCAGGGTTTGCTGAAACTGGCCACGGCCGATGCCCATGCGAACCCGGGCCAGTTGCCCGTCTGCTGCCGCTTCCTGGAAGTGTTGGGTTTTGCCGTGCCGGGCGTGTTGATCTTCGAGGCGCGCGACAAGGGCCTGCCGGGCGCCGTTCGCGAGCAGGCCGGCGCAGCGCCGCGGCAACTGGTTTTCTATTGGCCCAATGATCCCCGCCAGCCGTTGCGCCAATATTCGTCGTGGTACGCACTGGCCACCGACCTGGGCAATGACCTCAAGAACAGCGCCTACCGCGACCGCTTCACCCACCTGCTCGCCCAGGATGATTGGCTGGGTTTCGTCATCAAGCTCGCGTCGCGGCTGGAAGCCCCTCGTCCGGACCTGGAGGTGGTGGGGCTGACGGCTCAGGACGTCGAGTTCTCTCGCCTGGTGCAGCATCGGATCAGCCGGCTCAAGGCCGATGCCGCCGCCTTGGTCGTGCCGACCTCGGCGGCTGACCTGGAGGTGTACCAACAGCGCATCGCCGCGCTGGAGTCGGCGGGGGTATCGGTGCTTATGTTGAGCGCGTCGTTCTTGCCGGTGGTCGGCGAATTGATGCTGGTGAACCTGGTCTGGGAAATGCTCGGCGAGGTGTATGAGGGGGTGCAGGAGTGGCGCCGGGGCCAGCACGAAGAAGCGCTCGACCACATGTTGGGAGTGGTGCGCGACCTGGCGCTGACCACGATCGGTTCGGTGGCCGCGATCACGGTAGTGCGGACCTTGCAACGCAGTGAGTTCATTGGCCGGCTGTTACCGGTGCTGCGTGCCGACGGAACCCTGCGCCTGTGGCTCGCGGACTTGTCCGCCTATGCCTTGCCGCTGCTGTCGTTGCCGTTCCCGCACCGGCTCGACGCCGACGGCCTGATCCGCAAGCAAGGCCGTCAGTGGTGGCGGCAGGGCGACCGGGTATTCGAAGTCCGGCAGGATCCGCGCAGCGGTCGCTGGCTGATTCTTCATCCGACCCGCGCGGAGGGCTACACACCGATATTGAGCGGAAATGGTCGCGGTGCCTGGTGGCTGCCCGGCGAGCACCCTCTGCAATGGCAGGGCACGGCCAACCTGTTGCGCCGCCTGCTACCCGGTAGCGAAGACGTGAGCGACCTCGCGTGTGAACGGGCGGTCGCCGTGGCCGGGGGCGATGAGGCGATGTTGCGCGGCCTGTTGGTGGAGCGGCGCGCGGTGCCGGCAACCTTGCGCCATACGCTGGCGCAGTTTGCCCTGGATGCGCGGATCGATCGTTTCTTCGAGCAACTGCAACAGGGGCAGCCGATGAGTGCGCTGGACCCCGAGCTGGCCGGCTACACCAAGGCGTTGCTCAACCGTCCGCACGCCTTGCCGGTGGACGAGCGGGCCACTTGGCAATCGGGTTCGCCGTCGCTGCGGGCGTTGCTGTTCGACAACACCGCGGCCCGGCAGTCGTCGAAGCTTGATAGCCGGGGCGCCTTGCTGCGGCGTGATTTCCCCGGCTTGCCTGCCGTGCATATCCGCGCCCTGATCGACGAGGCGGGGGAGGCCGCGCTTCGCTCCATCGACGAGCGCGGGCGAATTCCCCTGGCCATGGCCGAGCAGGCGCGCCTGGCGTTGAGCGAGGTGCGCGTCAGCCAGGCGCTGCAGGGCCTGTGTTTGCACAACATGTGCCCCGACCTCAGCGTGCGCCTGGCCTTCGGCTTGTTGCGTCATCTGCCCGAGTGGCCCGAGGGCTTCAGTTTCGAGCTGCGCGACGGATCGGTGCACGGCGGGGTGATCGAGCGCCTGTTGCCGCTCTCCGAAACACGACAGGTGCGGATCCTGCTGCGGGCCGGCGCGCAGTTCGACGTGTTCGGTGAGCTGGACCCGGTGGGCAACCAGGCGGAACCAGGTAATCTGTTCCACGCCATTCTGGAGGGGCTTGGCCCGGTCAACGCTCAAGCCTTGGGTCTGGAGGGCGAGCAGGCTGATGAACAATTGCGGCAACTGCTGCTCGATCGCGCCATCGCCGACCGCCAGCGCGTGCCGGTGCTGATCGGCATGGCCAGCCGGCCGGGCGTGTTCAATCCCTTGCGACGTACCGCCGAGGGTCGTCCGGGCTATCCGCTGAGTGGGCGCGGGGCCACGGGGCGAACCTCGTTGACCAGCATGGTCAGGTCTTTGTTTCCGGGGTTCGATGACCAGGAAGTAAGCCGTTTTCTCGAGGGCGTCAGCGCTGCGCACGATGACCCGATGAGCGAGCTGTTGCGCTACCAGCGATCACTTCATCATCTCGAGGAAACCCTGTACCGCTGGCAACTCCAGGCCACCACGCAACAGGCCAATGGTCGCCGCCGGGTGGTCGAGGAAATACGTCGTTGCTGGTGTCGCCTGACCGCGCCGATGCACGGCACTGACGGCGCCTTGCTGGGCTATCGCTTGAACCTCGGCTATGTAGCGACAGGGGATTTCCCGGAATTGTCGGCGGACATCGATTTTTCCCACGTGGTCGAGTTGACCTTGCCTGACGCGCAGCAGTCGCAGCGCATCAGCGGGTTCCTGCAAAGCTTCACTCGCCTGCGCTGGCTCGATATGAGCGGCAACGCCCTCACCGACATTCCACAGGCCGTTGGCAATATGCGGGAGCTGCGCCACCTGGTGCTGGAGAGCAACCTGATCCGCATCAGCACCATGGGCCAGCAGATCCTGTCGTCGTTGAGCCGTCTGGAGATACTTTCCCTCGATCACAACCCGTTGGATGTGGCGCCGGACGTCAGCCGCTTGCCGCGCCTGCAACGCCTGGGCCTGCGCCAGACGCGCTTGCGCAGCCTCCCGCCGGGCGTGCTGAGCCTGCCGTTCGTGGAGTTCGCCGATTTGCGGGGCAACCAATTGGCGACCTTGCCGGACGGCTTTTTCGAGGCGCCACAGCACGTCCGCAGCGCCTTGCTGTTGCAGGGCAATCCGCTCTCGCCGGCGGTCCGCGCGCGGCTCTGGGACATGACCGAGGACGTGCCGATATCGAGCGAGTTGTTGCGTGAACGCTGGCTCGACGATGCCCAGGGCGAGGTGCTGGTCGAGCGCGGAGAGCGGTGGGATCGCCTGCATGCCGAGCCCAATTCCGGCGACTTCTTCGCGTTGCTGGGGCGCTTGCTGACGACGGCCGAGTTCCGCCTGGCGGGGGTCGATCTGCGGGTGCGGGTATGGCGCATGCTGAACGGCTGCGTGGAGAGCACCGAGCTGCGGGAAACCTTGTTCGACCTCGCGGCGGGACCGACGACCTGCGCCGACAGTGTGGAGTCCAACTTCAGTGTGCTGGAGGTCCGTTTCCTGCTCCACCAGGCCCGCCGACAAGCCAATTGGGGGCTGTCGCATAGCGTGCTGCTGCGGTTTTGCCGACGGCTGTTCCGCCTGGAGCGGCTCGAACTGCACGTTCGCCAGGTGATCACCGAGCGTTACGCCCAAGGGCGTGGCGTGGATGAGGTGGAAGTCAGCCTGGCCTATCGCACGGGGCTGGCGCGTGAGCTGGAGTTGCCGGGGCAGCCGAGCCATATGGATTTCAGCCAGATCGCCGGCGTGACGCCGCAGGACCTGCGCGAGGCGGTGCGTGTCGTGCGTGCCGACGAGCAGGGCAATGAACTGCCGCGGTTCATTGCCAGCCGCGATTACTGGGTGGAATACCTGCGTGAACAGCACCCGGCCGCGTTCGCTGAACTTGAAGACCGGTTCTGGCACCGTCTGGACGAACTTGGCGCACAGCACGCCAGCCTGCCCGAGGGCGAATACCTCGCGCGCATGAACAGCCTCGCCGCTGAGCGTAGCGCGGCCTTCCAGGACCTGGCGCTGCGCCTGACCGGCGAGGCGATGAGGCAAGACCCGCCGGTTTGAGCGGCCCGCCGTGGGGCGACGCGGGTCGTCCCATGGCCAAACCAGTCATCCAGATTGACAGCTTTGACCATTGCCCCAAGTCGGCCCCAGCGCGACTATCTCCGGACCTTTCGTTATTCCAACAATAAAAACGAGGAGTTCGGCGATGCGTGATTACAGCGCGGCGGCACGTACCTTCAATTACCCGCAAGCGGCCGGGGCGGCGCTGGCCGGCAGTCTCGAGGCGCTCAACGCCTGTGTCGAATGCTGCGACCGACACGCTGCGGACGACCGCATCGCCCTTCACTGGGAAGGCCGCGACGGACAAAGCGCCAGTTACCGTTTCAGCGAGCTGCAGGCCCGCGCCGCGCGCTTTGCCAATGTGCTCAAGGCCCAGGGCGTCGCCCCCGGCGACCGGGTCGCCGGCCTGCTGCCGCGAACCGTCGAGTTGCTGGTGACGGTCCTGGCCACCTGGCGTCTTGGCGCGGTCTATCAACCGCTCTTCACTGCTTTCGGGCCCAAGGCCATCGAGCATCGCCTGCACGCCTCGGGTGCCCGAGTGGTGGTCACCGACCTCAACAACCGCGGCAAGCTCGATGACGTCGAAGACTGCCCGACGATCATTTGCGTCAAGGCCGACGCCGCCCGTGGCGACCTGGATTTCCAGGGCGAACTCGAGGCCGCCGACCCGCACTGCGAGCCGGTCCTGCTGTCGGGCGAGGCGCCGTTCCTGCTGATGTTCACTTCCGGCACCACCGGCCCGGCCAAGCCGCTGGAAGTCCCGCTGCGCGCCATCGTCGCGTTCCAGGGCTACATGCGTGACGCCATCGACCTGCGCCCCGAAGACAATTTCTGGAACCTCGCCGATCCGGGCTGGGCCTACGGTCTCTATTACGCGGTCACCGGGCCTTTGTCCCTGGGCCACGCGACGACCTTTTTCGACGGCCCGTTCAGCGTCGAGAGCACCTGCCGGGTCATCGACAAATTCGCCATCACCAACCTGGCCGGCTCGCCGACCGCTTACCGCATGCTGATTGCCGCCGGCGATGCGTTCTCGGCGCCGATCAAGGACCGCCTGCGGGTGGTGAGCAGCGCCGGCGAGCCGCTCAACCCGGAAGTGATCCGCTGGTTCCGCGACCAATTGGACGTGACCATCCACGACCACTACGGCCAGACCGAACTGGGCATGGTGCTGTGCAACCATCACGGCCTGGAGCACCCGGTACACCTGGGCTCCGCCGGCTACGCCATCCCCGGCCACCGCATCGTCGTGCTTGACGAGCACCACCAGGAACTGCCGGCCGGGCAGCCGGGCATCCTCGCCGTCGACCGCGAGCAATCGCCGCTGTGCTGGTTCGGCGGCTACCACGGCCTGCCGACCAAAGCCTTCGTCGGCAAGTACTACCTCAGCGGCGATACCGTCGAGCTGAACCCGGACGGTAGCATCAGCTTCGTCGGACGCAGCGACGACGTGATCACCACCTCCGGCTACCGCGTCGGCCCGTTCGACGTGGAAAGCGCGCTGATCGAGCACCCGGCGGTGATCGAGGCGGCCGTGATCGGCAAGCCCGACCCGGAGCGCACTGAACTGATCAAAGCCTTCGTCGTGCTCGGCAGCGGTCACGCGGCCAACGATGAGCTGGCCGAAACCCTGCGCCAGCACGTACGCCAGCGCCTGTACGCCCACGCCTATCCCCGTGAAATCGAATTCGTCAGCGAGCTGCCCAAGACCCCGAGCGGCAAGCTGCAGCGTTTCATCCTGCGCAACCAGGAAATCGCCCTTCAACAAGCAGCGCAAGCCCACAAGGCCAGCGCGTGAGGACAGCACCATGCAAATAGCCAACAAGAACTTCATCGTCAGCGGCGCGGCCTCGGGCCTCGGCGCCGCCACCGCGGAAATGCTTATCGAAGCCGGCGCCCGGGTGATGCTGGTCGACCTCAACGCCGAAGCGGTCGCCGCCAAGGCCGCAGCGCTGGGCGAGAACGCCCGCCATGCCGTCGCCGACATCAGCCACGAAGCCGCCGCCAAGGCCGCGGTCGATGCCGCCGTGGAGGCGTTCGGCAGCCTGCACGGGCTGGTCAACTGCGCCGGTATCGTCGGCGCCGAGAAAGTCCTCGGCAGAAATGGTCCGCACGGTCTGGACAGCTTCAGCCGGGTGATCAACGTCAACCTGATCGGCAGCTTCAACCTGCTGCGCCTGGTCGCCGCGGCCATGGCCGAAGGCGAGGCCGGTGCCGATGGCGAGCGCGGGGTCATCATCAACACCGCCTCGATCGCCGCCTATGACGGCCAGATCGGCCAGGCCGCCTATGCCGCCTCCAAGGGCGCCATCGCCAGCCTGACCCTGCCCGCCGCCCGCGAACTGGCGCGCTTCGGCATCCGCGTGATGACCATCGCCCCCGGCATTTTCGAAACCCCGATGATGGCCGGCATGACTCAGGACGTGCGTGACTCGCTGGCCGCCGGCGTGCCGTTCCCGCCGCGTCTGGGCCGCCCGGTGGAATACGCCGCGCTGGCTCGCCACATCATTGAAAACAGCATGCTCAACGGCGAGGTGATCCGTCTCGACGGCGCCTTGCGCATGGCTGCCAAATAATCGCAGGAGAACACCATGACCCTCGCCAATGACCCGATCGTAATCGTCAGCGCCGTGCGCACCCCCATGGGTGGCCTGCAGGGCGACCTCAAGAGCCTGACCGCGCCGCAACTGGGCGCCGCCGCCATCCGCGGTGCGGTGGAGCGCGCCGGCATCGCCGCCGACAGCGTCGAGCAAGTGCTGTTCGGCTGCGTGCTGCCCGCCGGCCTCGGCCAGGCCCCGGCCCGCCAGGCCGCGCTGGGTGCCGGCCTGGACAAAGGCACCACATGCACCACCCTGAACAAGATGTGCGGTTCCGGCATGCAGGCCGCGATCATGGCCCATGACCTGCTGCTGGCCGGCAGCGCCGAAGTGGTGGTCGCCGGTGGCATGGAAAGCATGTCCAACGCGCCATACCTGCTGGACAAGGCCCGCAGCGGCTACCGCATGGGCCACGGCAAGATCATCGACCACATGTTCTTCGACGGCCTTGAGGACGCCTACGACAAAGGCCGCCTGATGGGCACCTTCGCCGAAGACTGCGCCGAGGCCAACGGCTTTAGTCGCCAGGCCCAGGACGACTTCGCCATTGCCTCGCTGACCCGCGCGCAGCAGGCGATCAAGGACGGCAGCTTCGCCGCCGAGATCGTTCCGGTGGAGGTCACCGTGGGCAAGGAGAAGGTGCTCATCAGTGATGACGAGCAACCGCCGAAGGCCCGCCTGGACAAGATTCCGCAACTCAAGCCGGCCTTCCGCGACGGCGGCACGGTGACCGCGGCCAACTCCAGTTCGATTTCCGACGGCGCCGCGGCGCTAGTGCTGATGCGCCGTTCCCGCGCCGAACGCCTGGGGCTCAAGCCGCTGGCGGTGATCCACGGTCACTCGGCGTTCGCCGACGCGCCGGCGCTGTTCCCCACCGCGCCAATCGGCGCCATCGAAAAACTCCTGCAGCGCACCGGCTGGACCCTGGCCGATGTCGACCTGTTCGAGATCAACGAAGCCTTCGCCGTGGTTACCCTGGCGGCGATGCATTCGCTGGACCTGTCCCACGACAAGGTCAACATCCATGGCGGCGCCTGCGCCCTGGGCCACCCGATCGGTGCGTCCGGCGCGCGCATCCTGGTCACGCTGCTGTCGGCCCTGCGCCAGAAAGGCCTGCGCCGTGGCGTCGCGGCAATCTGCATTGGCGGCGGCGAAGCCACGGCCATGGCCGTCGAGATCCTGAACTGAGGTGCACCATGCTGGTTAACGACGAGCAACAACAGATCGCCGACGCGGCGCGGCAGTTCTCCCAGGAACGCCTGCGGCCGTTCGCCGAAGAATGGAGTCGCGAGCACCGCTTCCCGAAAGAGGCGATGGCGGAAATGGCCGACATGGGCTTCTTCGGCATGCTGGTGCCGGAGCAGTGGGGCGGGTGCGACACCGGCTACCTGGCCTACGCCATGGCCCTGGAAGAAGTCGCCGCCGGCGACGGCGCCTGCTCCACCATCATGAGCGTGCACAACTCGGTGGGTTGCGTGCCGATCCTCAAGTTCGGCAACGAGGCGCAGAAGCAGCAGTTCCTGGTCCCGCTGGCCAGCGGCGCGATGCTCGGCGCCTTTGCGTTGACCGAGCCGCAAGCCGGCTCCGACGCCAGCAGCCTGAAGACCCGGGCCCGCCGCGACGGTGACCATTACGTCTTGAATGGCTGCAAGCAGTTCATCACTTCCGGCCGCAATGCCGGGGTGGTGATCGTCTTTGCCGTGACCGATCCGGCGGCGGGCAAGCGCGGCATCAGCGCCTTTATCGTGCCCACCGACAGCCCCGGTTATCAGGTGGCGCGGGTCGAGGACAAACTCGGCCAGCACGCCTCCGACACCTGCCAGATCGTTTTCGAAGACGTGCGCGTGCCGGTGGCCAACCGCCTGGGCGAGGAGGGCGAGGGCTACAAGATCGCCCTGGCCAACCTCGAAGGCGGGCGTATCGGTATCGCCGCGCAATCGGTGGGCATGGCCCGTGCCGCGTTCGAAGTGGCCCGCGACTACGCCCGCGAGCGCGAGAGCTTCGGCAAGCCGCTGATCGAGCATCAAGCCGTTGCGTTCCGCCTCGCCGACATGGCCACGCGCATCGCCGTGGCCCGGCAGATGGTGCATCATGCCGCGGCCCTGCGTGACGCCGGGCGGGCGGCGCTGGTGGAAGCCTCGATGGCCAAGCTTTTCGCCTCGGAAATGGCCGAAAAGGTCTGTTCGGATGCCTTGCAGACCCTCGGCGGTTATGGCTATCTGAGCGACTTCCCGCTGGAGCGGATCTACCGCGACGTGCGGGTCTGCCAGATCTACGAAGGCACCAGCGACATTCAGCGCATGGTCATTGCGCGCAATCTTTGAAGGGAGCAGCTTGCATGACGTTCGAAACCATTCTGTTGGAAATCCGTGGCAAGGTCGGCCTGATCACCCTCAACCGGCCTCAGGCGCTGAACGCCCTGAACCGCCAGATCATCGGTGAGCTGAACCAGGCGCTGGACAGCCTCGAAGCCGACGCCAACATCGGGTGCATCGTCCTCACCGGCTCGGCCAAGGCCTTCGCCGCCGGCGCCGACATCAAGGAAATGGCCGAGCTGAGCTACCCGCAGATCTACGTCGATGACCTGTTCAGCGACTGCGACCGCGTCGCCAACCGGCGCAAGCCGATCATCGCCGCGGTGTCCGGCTTCGCCCTCGGCGGTGGCTGCGAGCTGGCGCTGATGTGCGACTTCATCCTCGCCGCCGACAACGCCAAGTTCGGCCAGCCGGAAATCAACCTCGGCGTGCTGCCGGGCATGGGCGGCACCCAGCGCCTGACCCGCGCGGTGGGCAAGGCCAAGGCCATGGAACTGTGCCTGACCGGCCGCCTGATGGGCGCCGAGGAAGCCGAGCGTGCCGGCGTGGTGGCGCGCATCGTGCCCCAGGCCGAACTGCTCGACGAAGCGCTGAAAGTGGCGGCGGTGATCGCCAGCAAGTCGATCCCGATTTCGATGATGGTCAAGGAGTCGGTCAACCGCGCCTTCGAAGTCACCCTGTCCGAAGGCGTGCGCTTCGAACGTCGGGTGTTCCACGCGGCGTTCGCCACCGAAGACCAGAAAGAAGGCATGGCGGCGTTCATCGCCAAGCGCGAGGCGCAGTTCAAGGATCGCTGATCCCAGCTAGATATACCGCCAGGGCCTGCGGGGCCGGGGTTGAAATGCTGCTTCCATCCAGAACAAGGAAGCTTGAGCATGACCCCGACCCTGTCGCCCTACGGGCAACTGGCCCTGAACGCAACGCTCTGCGGCCCGATTGCCCGGTACTTCGCCTCGCGCCCCTCCTTCCGCGAGGTGGCCCACCAGATCATCGAGCAACAATGGCGGCAACGCCGGATTGCCGGTCCTGGCCCAGCGCTGCTCAGGCTCTATCGCTGGGTGGAGGGTTACGGTTACTACGTCGATACATTGGCCGATGCGCTGATCGAGCGCTTTTGCAAGGGCGAGCCCATCTGGCTTGTCGAAGGCCAGGACTTTCTCAGCCGCTACCCCGGCGCCGAGTTTCCCCAAGCGTCCATGACGGACTTGCAGGCGGTGCAGGTCCTGCTCAACGAGTGCGGGCCGTTCCTGCTGGAAGAATACAAACGGCAGTTGGTGGCCTACTGGGTGCGCGGACCGCAAGGCGGGCCGAGCCCTTGGAGCTGGCTGGCGAACTACCTGCAGGAACAGTGCAGAACCGCTGTCGGCTTCGAGCGCAGCAACGGAACGCTCGACGCGCAGGAAGCCGCTACCGCGATGCTCCTGGCCCTGTACCCGGACCCCAGCCAGCGTGCCGCGTTCGGGAACCTCGACAACACCGAGGCAGGGCTGTTGAGCCTGGACGTCAACCCCCGGCGCTGGCTGGATGCCGACATGGCCAGCACGCTGTTGGTCGAGCGTGTCATACCCGAGCAGAATCGCACCCTGTTGATGCTCTATACCTTGTCCGGCCGCTGGTACCGCTTCGAGTCGCGCCAGGCGTTGGCGCGCATGCTGGCGTATGGCGGCGAACGCCGCGGTCTGGTGCCGTTCACCCTGCACGTGTACGCCACCCGCGAATCGGTGTTCCTGAGCCAGGTGCGGCTGCTGCTCGAACAGCAACTGACGCTGATCGATACCATCGCCCGTTCGATTGCTGACGTGGAGGAAGACCCTGTCAGAGGCCTGGTCTGGCGTCTGGATGAAGCCACCTCGCTGCTGCAGATCTGCGAACAAAGCCAGCGCCAGAGCTGGCTGCTGTATTTCAGCGTGCTCCCGGCCTGGTTGAAGGAGGGGAGTGTCGAGGACCAGAGAATCTATGGCGATGCCCTGCTTGAGCTGACCCTCCTGCAACAACGCAGTGGCGGCCAGTCGTTTCTGTACGCCATCCCGCCGATCCTGGAATATGCCCGGGACCAGGTGCGGGCGGCGATCCTGCTCGATCATCCGCAGGCGACCGCACTCGACGTCGAGGCGGTTGAGGTGGTCAATCGCCGGGTGATCGCCAGTGGCATCGCCGTCGGTGGCGATTTTGTCCCCAGCGGCACGATCGAGACCGTGCGATTCACCTTGCCACAGTTCGCGTTGGAGAACCTGTCGGCGCTGCGCTCCGGAACGGTGACCCTGGGCATGAGCGATGGCAGCGCGCTGCCTGGCTGGCTGACCCTGGACTATGCGAAGGCGCTGGTGACCCGGTTGGACCTGGGCAAGGTTTATCCCGAACTGCTGCGTCGTGAACTGATCGATGACTCGCAGGTGTTGCTGCGGCGTCAGGCGTTGTTCATCGACCAGGTTCGCCTGCAACTGCCGCTCCTGGCGCTGGAAAAAAAACTGCGCGGGCAGGACGGTCTCACTGCCGCGGGCGTGCGCCTGGTCAATGGGGTGTTCCGCCCGGTCCGCGGCGAGCCGGATGTGGCGCGTTTGCGGCCCTTGTCGTTTATCCGGCGCAAGGGCGCCATACCCGACACCGCGCTCAATGCCTATCTGATCGAGCGCTTCGACATCCGTAGCGGGCCCACGGTGTTGTACCGTCCGCTGCACCGTCAGCCGCTTCGCGAGTTCGCCAGTCGTGAGGCGTTTTTCAACGCGGTGTGCCAGGAGCCCGAATTGCAGGAAGACGTGCTGGCACGTCTGAACGAGCACGCCAGGGCAATCTACGCCAACGGCGGCTTCCGGCAGCCGCACGTCGTGCGCTACACGCCGGGCGCCGAGTTTGGCGTATTCGAGCAGCCGCCACCTGCCGACGTAGGGACGGACGCACTCAGCGGCGAGGTGCTGGAGCACCTTTACAGTGCCTGCGCACAAGAGCTGTTCAGCCGGGCCGAAGCGCAGTCGCTGTCCAATAGCGAGAACCGCTGGATCGGCTACCAGGAGCTGGGCTGGGTGATGTTGAACACCTTGCTGCCGCTGCTCAACGGCCCTGTTGCCGTCTCCGCCTGGATGCTGCAGGTCTTCGCCGACCTGCAGAATGATCTGCGGCAACCACAGCCGCAGGAGGCACAACTGGCCCTCCACCTGTTCAATTTCGCTTCGCTGTTGATCAGCCTTCCGCATGGGCGCAGCGTTCTGGCGACGGCTTCCGGCATGCCGGAAGTGGAAGCGTCGTTGCCGGTAATTGCACAACTTGTGCACGAACCGGCCAGCTCGCCGTCGGGGCTTGCGTTGTCCCAGCTCGACTTCAGCTGGGCGACCGCCACCCAACGCCTGAGCAATGCCCAGCGCGAGTCGCTGGTGCGCTTTCAGGTGGGCTTGAACCCCGGCCAACTGGGATCGGAGGTATCTGACGGCCCCTGGGCAGGGTTGTTCTACTACGACCAGCGTTGGTGGATACGCCTTGAGGGCCAGGTGTATGAGGTACAGGTCAACAGCGATGAGGTGCAGATGGTTGACGCGTTGGGCCGGCCGGGGCCCTGGTTGTACCGGGATGCCGCCGGCGACTGGCGAATCGACGCGCGTGTGCGGCTGCGCGGCGGCATGCCACTTAACCAGCGCATCGAGCGGATGCACGCGGCCAATCGGCAGCGCATTCCCGAGCTGGAGGCGCGGCAGGTTGAGCTTCTGAGTGAGCGTCTGGCATTGAACCTGACCATCGAACAGGACGCCAAACTCGTCGAAGACCGTAACCCGCCGTCTGCACAGTCACTCCGGGCCTATGCCGATCACCTACGCACCCACAGTGAGTTGATGAAGCGGGTCGATGAAAACTACGTCGAATTGAACGCGCTGGAAGCCCAGGCCGATTTCAGCCAGGAGCATGGCCGTTACTTGTCCGAGCGGGTGACCAGCCTTGCGCAACTGGTTCAGGTCTTGCGCTGGCAACTGGTTGGAAGCATGGACGTTTCCCGTGTCTTGCAGGCGCGCAGTGCTGACGTCCATGCCACGGTGGAACTGCGCGACCAGCACTATGACGCGCTGATGGCGGAGTGCGAGAAAGCCAGGGTGATTGTCGGCGAGGCGATTTCCACGCTCGGTGAGGCTCACGGGATTTGCCAGCAACTGGGCAAGATCCTGCCAAGGGGGCCGGAATGGGTCGCCGACTATAAACGGCTCAGAGGTGCCGAGTCCTCGCTCTGGGCCTGGAAGGCCAGCGAGTTCAGCATCACGGCCGCGCTCATTATCGGCACGGAAAGGCGCAATGACCTGGAGCTCTTCGAGTCGATCAAACGGGTCCGGCTCGCCCTGCAGATGCAGCACGAGCTGGAAAGCGACGCCGTGTTTACCACGGAGGAGCGCATCGAGATCCTGGATAGCTGCACGCAAAACTACGTGATGGCGCGGGAGAGCATGGTTCCTCTGGGCGGCGATTTTGCCAGCGAGCAGGCCAGGCGCTGGCTCGTGGGTCTGGTCGAGGCCCTGCGTTCGCTTGAGCATGGGGTCGAAGAAGAACTGGCGGCCCTGATTCGTGCGCAGGCGGGTAACAGTGAGGAGCCTGTGCCGCCGGCCGATCGTCAGCAGGTGGTAATCAAGACCCGCAGCCGCGGTGTAGTGGTGGCGCGTAAGCACAAGACCAAGGCCGGCAAAGCGGAAGCGGTGGTGCCCGAGCCGCTGGTCAGCGGTGAACTGGCCCGTTTTGAAGAAACCGCCGAGCCGGGGGTATGGAAAATCATTGAGCCCGTGACGCCGCTGCGAAACACGCCGGAGAGCCCGCAGCAGAAAGGCGTCCTCGCCAGCTTGCTCAAACGCAGTGCCAAAATGCTGTCGGAGGCTGATCGAAAAATGCAGAAGGCCCGGGTGCAGGCGCGCACCGCCACCATCGCCGTAGAAATAGAGGAAATCCTGATCAACCAGGCGAGCCCGCTGGAGCAACTGGCCCGGCAGGTCGAGAGTTCCCTGAGCGTTTCCAACACGGTAGAGGACCAGTCCGGCAGGCATGACGCGGCACTGCAGTCCAAGGCCTTGTACCGGAAGGCGGCGGCGATGCGCGAAGAGGGCCGGCAACTGCGTATCTCGATCATCAAGACACAGCCGCCGACCAGCAGTCGCGTGGCGTACCTGAAATCGCAGCACGAGATCAAGATCACCCGGCCCAAGGGCCGCGAACCCACTGCGGGGCGCAAAGGCCAGGATCGGGGTTATCTGCAGGAGTATGTGATCAGTGATATGGCGGGGCAGCTGTTGTGGTACGCCCACTTCCACTACGCCAGCCTGGACGCGGGGCCAGCCGATTTTATCGTCGGCCACCTGAAGACCCGCGAGCAGCGTTTCGACCGGGGGCAGTACCGGGTGAAGATGGAGAAAAACAGCCGGAAGGTGATTCAGATCTACCGCAGCATGATCGACAAGGCTGCTGCTGCGGAGTTGTTCCTGAGCCTCTAGTGGCCGGTATGGCTGTTTCGTTTCGGCGCTGTGCGTTGTCTTCCTCGCTGTAGCGCAGGGCACGGCTCAGGGTGAGTCGGGCCCAGCACAATGTACCGCCAGAAGCACCGGGCTCGGGGTTGAAATGCGCTCTCATCCAGAACAAGGACGCTTGAGCATGACCCCGACCCTGTCGCCCTACGGTCAACTGGCCCTGAGCGCAACGCTCTGTGGGCCGATTGCCCAACACTTCGCCTGGCGCCCCTGCTTCAGCGAGGTGGCCCTCCAGATCATCGAACAACAGTGGCACCAGCGCCGGATCGCCGGCCCGCATCCGGCGCAGCTCAGGCTCTATCGCTGGGTGGAGGGCTACGGCTACCGCGCCGACACACTGGCCGATGTGCTGATCGAGCGCTTTTGCCGTCCAGGCATCCTCAAGCTGGTCAGCGGCCAGGACTTTCTCAGTTTCCAGCACGGCGCGGAGTTTCCCCAGGCGGTCACGACTGACGTGCAGGCGGTGGCGACCCTGCTCAACGAGTGCGGGCCGTTCCTGCTGGAGGAATACAAACGGCGGATCGTGGCTTATTGGGTGCGCGGTTCAGACGACCAGCCCAGCCCGTGGAACTGGCTGGCGGGTTACCTGCAACAGCAGTGCAAGAGCGTCATCGGGCTCGAGCGCGGCAGCGGTCTGCTCGACCCGCAGGAAGCGGCGACCGCGTTGATGCTGGCGGTGCGCCCGGAGGCCCACCAGCGTGCCGAGTTCGATAACCTCAAGGACACCCAAGTCTGGCTGGTGAGCCTGGACGTCAATCCCCGGCAATGGCTGGATGCCGACCTGGCCAGTGCGCTGTGGATCGAGCGTGTGATGCCCGAGCAACAACGCACCCTGGTGATGCTCTACACCTTGTCCGGCAGGTGGTATCGCTTTGAGTCGCGCGCGGCGTTGGCGCGCATGTTGGCGTATGGCGGCGAGCGGCGCGGCGTGACGCCGTTCATCCTGCACCTGTACACCAGCAGCGAATCGGTGTTCATGAGCCAGGTGCGGTTGCTGCTCGAACAGCAACTGATGCTGATCGATACGATCGCGGGTTCGATGGGCGAAACCGACGAGGACCCGGTCGGAGCGTTGGTCCGAGGCCTGGACGAGGCCACCTCGTTGCTGCAGATCTGCGAGCACAGTCAGCACCAGAGTTGGCTGCTGTATTTCGGTTTGCTCCCGGCCTGGTTGAAGCAGGGCAGCGTCGAGGACCGAAAAACCTATGGCGAAGCCCTGCTCGAGCTGGCGATCCTGCAGCGCCGCAGTGACGGCCAATCGTTTCTCTACGATGTTCCGCCGATCCTCGAGTACGCCCGGGACCAGGTACGGGCGGCCCTTCTGCTCGATCATCCGCAGGCGACCGGGCTCGACGTCGAGGCGGTCGAAGTGGTCAATCAGCGGGTGATCGCCAGCGGCGTGGCCATTGGCGGCGATTTTGTCGCCAGCGGCACACGCGAGACCGTGTGCTTCAGCCTGCCGCAATTCGCCCTGGAAAACCTGTCGGTACTGCGCGCCGGAAACGTCTCCGTGCGCATGCGCGACGGCAGCGCGGTGCCGCCGTGGCTGACCCTGGACTATGCGAAGGCGCTGGTGACCCGACTGGACCTGGGCAATGCCTATCCCGGCCTGCTGCGGCGTGCGCTGTTCGATGACCCGCAGGCGTTGGCGCGTCGACAGACCCTGTTCATCGACCAGGTTCGCCTGCAACTGCCGTTGCTCGCGCTGGAGAAGAAACTGCGCGGGCAGGACGGCCTCACTGCCGCCGGTGTGCGCCTGGTCAACGGTGTGTTTCGCCCGGTGCTTGGCGCGCCGGATGTCGCGCGCTTGCGGCCCTTGACCTTTATCCGCCAGGAGGGCGCCACGCCGGATAGCGCACTCAACGCCTACCTGATCGAACGCTTCGATATCCATAGCGGGCCCAGCGTGCTGTACCGCCCGCTGCACCGTCAGTCGCTGCGCGAGTTCGCCAGCCGCGAGGCGTTCTTCCACGCGGTGACCCATGAGCCTGAGTTGCAGCAAGACCTGCTGGCGCGGATGGATGAGCACGCCAGGCCGATCTACGCCAAAGGCGGGTTCGAGCAGCCGCATGTGGTGCGTTTCACTGCTGGCGCCGAGTTTGCGGCGTTCGACGTGCCGGCGCCTGCCGACGTGGGAGAGCAGGCGCTGAGCGGCAAGGTGCTGGAGCAGCTTTACCTGTCGTGCGCGCAAGAGCTGCTCGGCCGCGCCGAAGCGCAGTCGGTGTCCAACAGCGAGAACCGCTGGATCGGCTATCAAGAGCTGGGCTGGTTGATGTTCAACGCCTTGCTGCCGCTGCTCAACGGTCCGGTTGCCGTGTCGACCTGGATGCTGCAGGTCTTCGCCGACCTGCAAAATGATCTGCGGCAACCACAGCCGCCGGAATCGCAACTGGCTATCCAGCTTCTCAACTTCGCCTTTCTGCTGGTTACCCTGCCCAATGGCCACAGCACCCTGGAGTCCGCCTCCGACATGCCGAAGGTCGATATGGGACTGCCGGTGTCTCCGCTAGTGGTGCGAGAACCGACCAGCTCACCCTCGGGTGTCGCCTTGTCCCAGCTCGATTTCAGTTGGACGAGCGCGACCCAGCGCCTGAGCAACGTCCAGCGTGAATCCCTGGTGCATTTCCAGGTGCACCTGACGCCCGGCCAACTGGGCACGGCGGTGGCCGAAGGGCCCTGGGCGGGGCTGTTTCTCTACGACAAACGCTGGTGGGTTCGTCTTGAGGGCCGCGTGTATGAGGTGGGTATCAACGACGGTGAGGTTCGGGTGGTTGACGCGTCAGGCCGGCCGGGGCCCTGGTTGCATCGCGAAAGCCCCGGCGACTGGCGAATCGACGCGCATGTGCGTCTGCGCGGTGGCATGCCGCTCAATCGCCGCATCGAGCAGTTGCGCGCCGCCAATCGGCAGCGGGTTAAAGAGCTGGGAAACCGGCATGTCGAACTCCTGAGTGAGCGTCTGACGCTGAGCCTGGTGATTGAACAAGACCTCAAGGACGTGGGAGAGAGAAAACCGCCGCCTGCACCGGCACTCAGCCGCTATGCCGATCACCTGCGCGCCCATAGTCAATTGATGAAGCGGATCGATGAAAACTACGTCGCCTTGAACCAGTTGGAGAGCCTGGTCAATTTCAACCACGAACACGCCCGCTACTTGTTCGAGCGGGCGACCAACCTCGCGCAAATGGTGAAGGTCCTGCAGGCGCAACTGGTCGACAGCAAGGGCGCTTCCCGCGTCCTGCGGGCGCGGGTTGCCGACCCTCAGATCAGCACGGAAGTGCGGAACCAGCACTATGACGCGCTGATGGCGGAGTGCGAAAAAGCCAAGGCGATCATCGACGAGGCGATTTTCACGTTCCACGAGACCCGCGAGATTTGCCAGCAACTGAGCAAAGTGCTGCCGATGGGGCCGGAACTGGTCGCCGATTTTCATCGGCTCGGGGACGTCGAGTCTTCGCTGTTGGCCTGGAGGTCCGCCGAGTTCAGCATTACCGGCGTGCTCATTCTCGGGCTGGAGAGGCGGAGTGGCGTCGAGGTCTACGAGATGGTCGACCTGGTACGGTTTGGGCTGCAGATGCAACTGGAACTGAGCACCGAAGGTGCTTTTACCGAAGTGGAGCGCATCGCGATTCTTGACGGCAGCGTGCGCAATTACACGATGGCGCGCGAGCAGATGCGTATGGTGGACGAACTCCTGCTCAACGACCAGGCAAAGCGCTGGCTCGCGGAGCTTGCCGAGTCGCTGCAATTACTGGAACAACAGGCCGAAGAGGAACTGGCGACGCTGATTCGCACGCAGGCCGGTGACAGTGAAGAACACGTGCCCCCGGTCGATCGCAAACAGGTCGTGATCAATACCCGCAGCCGCGGTGTGGTGGTGGCGCGGCAGCGCAAGACCAAGGCCGGCAAGACGGAAACGGTGGTGGTCGAGCCGCTGGAGAACAATGAACTGGCCCGCTTCGAAGAAACCGCCGAGCCGGGCATGTGGCAGATCGTCGAGCCCGAATCGCCGCCGCTGACGCCGCCGGAGCGCCCGCAGCCGACGGTGGGCCTCGCCAACTTGCTCAAACGCAGCACCAGTCTGCTGGCCGAAGCTGACCGACAGATGCAGAAGGCCCGCGCGCAGGCGCGTACCGCCACCATCGCCATCGAGATGGAGGAAATCCTCGCCAACCAGGCGCGTCCGCTGGAGCAACTGGCTCGGCAGATCGAAACCCTGCTGACCGGTAACAACGAGGTGGACCACCCGTCCGGCGGGCGTGGCGCGACGGCGCAGGTCAAGGCCTTGAAGGACAAGGCCGCCGCGATGCACGAGGAAGGCCGGCAACTGCGCATCTCGATCATCAAGACGCAACCGCCAACGAGCAGCCGCGTCGCGTATTTGAAGTCGCAGAACGAGATCGACATCACTCGGCCCAAGGGCCGCGAACCCACCGCCCGGCGCAAAGGCCAGGACCGGGATTACTTGCAGGAATACGTGATCAGCGACAAGGCCGGGGAGCCGTTGTGGTATGCGCATTTCCACTACGCCAGCCTGGAGGCCGCGGCGGCCGACTTCCTCGTGGCCCACCTGAAAACCCGCGAACAGCGCTACGACAGCGGGCAGTGCCGGCTGAAAATGGAGCAGAGCAGCCAGAAGGTAATCCAGATCTACCGGAGCCAGATTGACAGGCCCGCCGCTGCCGGGCTGTTCCTGGGTATTTAGAGGCAGGGCAGGGGGGAATGGGCGCCGCGCTGTGTGGCGCCCGATCTCCAGGGCGCTAAAGATCCGTCAGGCGGCTCGCGGCCCGTGCAGTACTACCAAATGAGTAGCCGATCCCTGCCAAGGGCCGATTCGTCATGCCCGCCGGGCTGACTAAGATCGAGTCACTGCCTGTCATCAGCGACAGGCGCCGCTCAGCAGAGGCCCTACCCCATGATCTACGCAGCTCCTGGCACTCCGGATGCCATCGTCACGTTCAAACCGCGCTACGGCAATTACATCGGCGGTGAATTCGTCCAGCCGCTGAGTGGCCAGTACTTCAGCAACACCTCGCCGGTCAACGGCCAACTGATCGCCGAATTCCCGCGCTCCAATGCCCAGGACATCGAAAAAGCCCTGGACGCCGCCCACGCCGCCGCCGATGCCTGGGGCCGCACCTCGGTCCAGGATCGTTCGAACGTCCTGCTGAAAATTGCCGACCGCATCGAGCAGAACCTGGAAGTCCTGGCCCTGGCCGAGACCTGGGACAACGGCAAGGCCATCCGCGAAACCCTGAATGCCGACGTGCCACTGGCCGCCGACCACTTCCGCTATTTCGCTGGCTGCATCCGTGCCCAGGAAGGCAGCGCCGCGGAAATCAATGACACCACCGCCGCCTATCACTTCCACGAGCCGCTGGGCGTGGTCGGGCAGATCATCCCGTGGAACTTCCCGCTGCTGATGGCCGCCTGGAAACTCGCCCCGGCCCTGGCCGCCGGCAACTGCATCGTGCTCAAGCCCGCCGAGCAGACCCCGCTGTCCATCACCGTCTTCATCGAACTGGTCGGCGACCTGCTGCCGCCGGGCGTGCTGAACATTGTTCAGGGCTTCGGCCGCGAAGCCGGTGAAGCCCTGGCCACCAGCAAGCGCATCGCCAAGATCGCCTTCACCGGTTCCACGCCGGTCGGTTCGCACATCATGAAGTGCGCCGCCGAGAACATCATTCCGTCCACCGTGGAGCTGGGCGGCAAGTCGCCGAACATCTTCTTCGAAGACATCATGCAGGCCGAGCCATCCTTCATCGAGAAAGCCGCCGAAGGCCTGGTGCTGGCGTTCTTCAACCAGGGCGAAGTCTGCACCTGCCCGTCCCGCGCGCTGGTCCAGGAATCGATCTACCCGCAGTTCATGGAAGAGGTGCTGAAGAAGATCAAGCTGATCAAGCGCGGCGACCCGCTGGACACCGAAACCATGGTTGGCGCGCAGGCGTCCGAGCAGCAATACGACAAGATCCTGTCCTACCTGCAGATTGCCCGCGACGAAGGCGCCGAGATCCTCGCCGGCGGTGCCAGCGAGCAACTGGCCGGTGATCTGTCGACCGGTTACTACATCCAGCCGACCCTGCTCAAGGGCCACAACGGCATGCGCGTGTTCCAGGAAGAGATCTTCGGCCCTGTGGTCGGTGTCACCACCTTCAAGGACGAAGCCGAAGCCCTGGCGATCGCCAACGACACCGAATTCGGTCTCGGTGCCGGCGTCTGGACCCGCGATATCAACCGCGCCTACCGCATGGGCCGCGGGATCAAGGCCGGTCGCGTGTGGACCAACTGCTACCACCTGTACCCGGCGCACGCCGCGTTCGGTGGCTACAAGAAATCCGGTGTCGGTCGCGAGACCCACAAAATGATGCTCGACCACTATCAGCAGACCAAGAACCTGCTGATCAGCTACGACATCAACCCGCTGGGCTTCTTCTGATCGCCCGGATAACTGTGGCAAAAACGCTTCCAAAGTAGCATTCGAACCCCACCGGAAACGGTGTATCAATAGAAGCGCCGCAATCCTGTGGTGCGAGAAGAGGATGGACCTATGTGGAAAAAGCCAGCGTTCACTGATCTGCGTATTGGTTTTGAAGTGACGATGTACTTCGCCAACCGTTGATCCCTCTTGCGTCGGCCGGTACTCCAGCGGCCGACGCAGCTGCTCCGATGATCGCATTGCATTCCCCCATCTTTGCTTTAGGCTGGCGCAATCCCAAAAAGAACAAGAAGGCGTTGCATGAGCCCGAACCTGAGCCAGTTGCGTAAGTTCGTCTCCCCCGAAATCATCTTTGGCGCCGGCTGCCGCCACCACGTCGCCAACTACGCCCGCACCTTCGGTGCACGCAAGGTCCTGCTGGTCAGCGACCCTGGCGTGATCGCCGCCGGCTGGGTCGCCGATATCGAAGCCAGCCTGCAGGGCCAGGGCATCGACTACACCCTCTACAGCGACGTCTCGCCCAACCCGCGCATCGAAGAAGTGATGAACGGCGCCGAACGCTACCGCAGCGAACAGTGCGACGTGATCGTCGCCGTCGGCGGCGGCAGCCCGATGGACTGCGCCAAAGGCATCGGCATCGTGGTCGCCCACGGCCGGCACATTCTCGAATTCGAAGGGGTCGACACCATCCGCGTGCCGAGCCCGCCGCTGATCCTGATTCCGACCACCGCCGGGACCTCGGCGGACGTCTCGCAGTTCGTGATCATCTCCAACCAGCAAGAACGCATGAAGTTCTCCATCGTCAGCAAGGCGGTGGTGCCGGACGTGTCGTTGATCGACCCGGAAACGACCCTGAGCATGGACCCGTTCCTCTCGGCCTGTACCGGCATCGACGCGCTGGTGCACGCCATCGAAGCCTTCGTTTCCACCGGCCACGGACCGCTGACCGACACCCACGCGCTGGAAGCCATGCGCCTGATCAACGGCAACCTGGTGCAGATGATCGCCACCCCCAGCGACATCAAGCTGCGCGAGTCGATCATGCTCGGCAGCATGCAGGCCGGGCTGGCGTTCTCCAACGCGATCCTCGGCGCGGTGCACGCGATGTCCCACAGCCTCGGCGGCTTCCTCGACCTGCCGCACGGGCTGTGCAACGCGGTGCTGGTGGAGCATGTGGTGGCGTTCAACTACAGCGCCGCGCCGGACCGTTTCAAGCTGATCGCCGAGACCCTGGGCATCGACTGCCGCGGGCTCAACCACAACCAGATCCGCACGCGTCTGGTCGAACACCTGATCGCCTTCAAGCACGCCGTGGGCTTCCATGAAACCCTCGGTTTGCACGGGGTCAACGGCAGCGATATTCCGTTCCTGTCGCAACATGCGATGGACGACCCGTGCATCCTCACCAACCCCCGAACCTCAAGCCAGCGTGATGTCGAGGTGGTCTATGGCGAGGCCCTCTGAACCTCGCGACGAGGCCCTCGCCGGGCTGCTGGGCCTGAGCAACCACACCGTTCGCAAGAGTCACTACCCGGAACTGGCCGCGCGCCTCGACGAGCTGGAGACCGAGCGCAACCGCTACACCTGGCTGTTCGAGCACGCCGTGCACGGGATTTTCCAGGCCAGCCTCGAAGACGGCCTGCGCGCGGCCAACCCGGCGATGGCGCGGATGCTCGGCTATGCCGATCCGCAGCAATTGCTGCTGGCGCGCACGGACCTCGCCGGGCACCTGTTCGTCGGCGGCCAGGAAGAACTCATGGCCATCGCCCAGGAACTGCAGCGCGAGCGGGCGCTGCTGGGCTACGAAACCCAGTTGCAGCGCAAGGACGGCAGCAGCATCGACGTGCTGATGAACCTGTTGCTGCGGCCGGACGAGGAGGGCGTGGTCGAAGGCTTCGTCGCCGACATCACCGAGCGCAAGCAGCACCACGCCCGTTTGCAGCAGCTCAACGACGAACTGGAACAGCGCGTCGCCGAACGCACCAACCAACTGATGGAAGCCCGCGACGCTGCCCAGGCCGCCAACCGCAGCAAGGACAAGTACCTCGCCGCCGCCAGCCACGACCTGCTGCAACCGCTCAATGCCGCGCGGCTGCTGATCTCGACCTTGCGCGAGCGGCGCTTGCCGGACGCCGAGCAATTGCTGGTGGAACGTGCGCACCAGGCCTTGGAAGGCGCCGAAGACCTGCTCACCGACCTGCTGGACATTTCCCGCCTCGACCAGGCGGCGATCAAGCCGGACCTTGACCTTTATCACCTGGATGAGCTGCTGGTGCCGCTGGCCTCGGAGTTCCAGCCGGCGGCGGAAGCCGCGGGGCTGAGCCTGCGGGTGCGCAGCGGCGGGTGGCTGATCCGCACCGACATCCGTCTGCTGACGCGGATCCTGCGCAACTTCGTCAGCAATGCCTGCCGCTACACCGGAGAGGGGCGCATCCTGCTCGGCGCACGGCGGCGCGGGCAGGTGCTGCGCCTGGAAGTCTGGGACACCGGCCGCGGCATCGCCGCCGATCGCCTGGACTCGATCTTCCTCGAATTCAACCAACTGGATGTCGGCCGCGCCGCCGACCGCAAAGGCGTCGGTCTGGGGCTGGCGATCGTCGACCGCATTGCGCGGATCCTCGAATGCCAGGTGCGGGTGCGTTCCTGGCCGGGGCGCGGATCGGTGTTCAGCATCGACGTGCCGCTATCCAGCGAAGCCCCGCGTCCGGTGGTCGCACCCAGCGCGCCGCTGCCGGCCCTCGGCGATCCGCTGCCGGGTCGGCGCCTGCTGGTGCTGGACAACGAGACCAGCATCCTGCAAAGCATGGCCGCGTTGCTCGGCCAATGGGGTTGCGAAGTGCTGACCGCCACCGACCGCGAAGCGGCCTTGCAGGTGCTGGAGGGCAGGGCGCCAGAGCTGGTGCTGGCAGACTTCCACCTCGATCATGGTGTTACCGGATGTGAAGTCGTTCGTGACCTGCGCAAATACTTCGGCACGGCGATTCCGGCGGTGATGATCACCGCTGATCGCAGTGATCAGAGCCGCCGGGCGATGCAGCGACTGGGCGCGCCCTTGCTCAATAAACCGGTGAAACCCGGCAAGTTGCGTGCGGTTTTAAGCCAATTGCTCGGATAAGCGGGCACTGCCGTGCTTCACGCGGCGACGGGTTATTTGCTATAAACGCTGCCCCCGGCGCCAGAGTTGTCCGGGGCGGGGGCTTTTCGGACAAAACCACAGTCATTTCTGTTGCCCGTCACGAGGCTCGGCCTTAGACTGCCGCCCCCTGTAAATTGAGTACCAATTGGTGCTTGAAGAATTCCGCTGCGGTGGCACGACCACCACGGCACCTGATTCGTCTAAATGCACGTAATTTTTTATTAGAGAAATCAATGACAAAGGAAAAGTTGCTGGCCATGCCGGCCGATGACTACATGAACGCCGAGCAACAGGCGTTCTTCACCGAGCTGCTGCAGACGATGAAGGTGGAGACCCACGAGCGCATCGAGCAAAGCCGTGTAACCATCGAAAGCCTGGACTCGCCTGCCGATCCTGCCGATGCCGCCTCGGTCGAAGAAGAGCGCCACTGGCTGGTCAACGCCATCGAGCGTGATCAGCGTCTGCTGCCACAACTGGAAATGGCCCTGGGCCGCATCGCCGACGATAGCTTCGGCTGGTGCGATGACAGCGGTGAGCCGATTGGCCTCAAGCGGCTGTTGATCAGCCCTACCACCAAGTACTGCATCGAGGCGCAGGAGCGCCACGAGCAACTGGACAAGCACCAGCGTCAGGTCTGATTCCGCGCTGTTGTTAACTGAAACCCCGGGCCATGTGTCCGGGGTTTTTGTTTGGGGGCCCTGCGCTGTGAGCTCCCACAACAGACTTCGCCCCTCAGAACAGAAATTGTCCTGCATCAAGGCCGGGTCGGCTTACGCCCAAGGAAGCATGGCTAATGGCGTTGTAGTGGCGTTTAATGACTCCACAATAACAAGCGGAGCCAGAGTCATGATGCGAGAAGGATCTCTGCCAGCCAGCCTGGCACAACCAGACCCGTCAACGAAGGTGGCGCGCGGCTGGTCCGGCACGTTGCTGCAAAGCCTGGTATTGGTGGTGGTGCTGGCGGCCATGGCCTTTGCCGGTATTTCATTCTGGTTCTGCCTGCCGCTGGCCTTGTTGGCCCTGTGGCTGCCACACCTGCGCAGCCGCCCGCGCCCGGCGCCGGTTGCGGTGAGCGATCCGCTCGCCGAGCTGACCCGCGACCTCGCCCAGAGCACCAGCCACAACGCCCTGTCCGCCGCCGGCGTGGCCTATTCGGTCAAGCAACTGTCCGAGAAACTGCAATCGCAACTGGCCTCGGCGGCGCGCATTGTCAGCAGCGCCGAAGTCATGATCGGCACCGAGAAAGTCACCTCCAAGCTCAGCCGCGAGGCGCTGGTCGCCGCGCAACAGGCTCACGAGAGCAGCGCCGCCGGCCGTACCGTGCTGGCCGAGTCGATCCAGTTGATGCACCAACTCAGCGCCCGGGCCAACCAGAGCCGTGAGTTGATCGAGGCGCTGCACCAGCGCAGCGAAGACATCGCCCGCGTCACTCTGGTGATCCAGGCCATCGCCAGCCAGACCAACCTGCTGGCGCTCAATGCCGCAATCGAAGCTGCCCGTGCCGGTGAGCATGGCCGCGGTTTCGCCGTGGTCGCCGACGAAGTACGCGGCCTCGCCGGACGCACCGCCACGGCCACCGAGGAAGTCGGTCTGATGGTCGCCGAGATCCAGCAGCGCACCGCCCAGGTGGTGGAGCAGATTCGCCAGCTCTCCGACGACCTGCACAGCGGCGTCGGCCAGGTCGAACACACCGGTGAGCAACTGGACTCCATCGCCGGGCTGGCGGCGGGCGTCGAAGACCAGATCACCGAGATCGCCGGCGGCACCGAATCGACCCGCACCCAACTGGACAGCCTGTTCCAGGCTGTCGAGCAGATGCGCAGCGACCTGGCCGCCAGCGACCAGCAAACCCAGCGCCTGGCCCAGGCGGCGGTGCAGATGGAAGGGCAGGCCGAAAGCATCAGCGAGCGCCTGGCCGAGGTGGGCCTGGACGAGTACCACCAGCGGGTGTTCGACCTCGCCCTGCGTGGCGCGCAGCAGATTGGCGAGCGCTTCGAGGCAGATATCCGCGAAGGCCGCATCACCCACGACGATCTGTTCGACCGCCAGTACCAGATGCTGCCCGGCACCCGCCCGGCGCGTTACCGCACCCGCTTCGATCACTACACCGATCAGATGCTGCCAGGCATCCAGGAACCGCTGCTGCGCGAGCACGAAGGCCTGATCTATGCCATCGCCTGTACGCAGCAGGGCTATGTGCCGACCCACAACAACGCCTTCAACCAGCCGCTGACCGGCGACGAAGCCACGGACACCGCGCATAACCGCAGTAAACGCAAGTTTGATGACCGCACCGGCATTCGCTGCGGCAGCCATCAGCAACGAGTGCTGTTGCAGACCTACACCCGCGATACCGGCGAGCTGATGCACGACCTGTCGGTGCCGATCAAGGTCGATGGCCGCCATTGGGGTGGACTGCGGCTGGGCTACCGGCCGGAGAAGATGCCTTAACCGCGACAAGCTTCAAGCGACAAGCCACAAGAGGAAGCCTCGGCGCACGAGGCGTTCTCTTGTGGCTTGTCGCGTGTTGCTTGTCGCTCAAAAAGCCTCGACGGATTTCCGTGTTTTCGGGCATATTCCCTTCCCTGTTCTTACAGTCACCGCATTTTTTTCCTTAGTGGCTGTCAGAAAGTGTGTTCCGGTCCAGAGGAAAATTCCCTGGTTAGTTCGTCGCCGGGCAATAGCTGGCATGGAATAGTGCGTTTTCCCGCAGTGCGAAACGCCAAAAAGCCGCTACTTTTTTGTTCCAAATCACTAGTCTTTCCGACTTCGAATTGAAGAACGGCGTACCCGTGGGAGTCTTTTACCCGTGCGCCTGTGTGATACCGGTTTTTGAGGAGTTTTCATTGGCAGTCAGCAATCTCGATATGCATGCCCTGTTCGTGCTGGGCGACCTTCGCGGCAAACTGGTCAAGCTGTTCCAGTCGCGTTACGTCTATGTCACCGAGCAGAGCCCCGAAGGCCTTTACATGGCCGAGATCGACACCGAAGAGTCGCTGGTGGTGGACGACAAGCAGCGCCTGGAGCTGAAAGTCGGCGACCACTTCCGCGCTGCCGTGCTGCCGAGCCGTGAGGGCGGCAAGTTCGAAATCCGTTTCCGTGAAATCAAGCTGACCATCTATGGCCTGGGCGAGTACGCCTTTGTCAGCGTGCCGGAAGGCAACGGCATCGTCTTTCGCGAGGGCAAGGGCGTGGTGATGGTGTTCGCCGCTAACGAGCGCATTGAAGAAGGTCTGTCGAAGGTGCTCAAGGCAGCCACCGCCAAAGCCGCCAAGTGGCGCAAGGGCGAGCTGACCTTCAAGGCCAGCGAGTGAGCGGACGGCGTGAATTCCACGCCAGCCATCAACCGCGCGCCGAAGCGCAGGCACGCCAGTGGCTGGCGCGCCGCGATGAGTTGAAAGAGCAGTGGCTGAGCTGGGTCGCCGGGCAGCTTTACCAGCTTGAGCCGGCGGAGTACGCGGCCATGGTCAGGCGCGAGCTGCAACGCCTGAGCGAGCAGTCGCCTCAATAATCCTTTTCGGGGCTGCCGCTGACTTCATCAGGTACGTCCTCGCCGGCCATGCGCTTGCGAAACAGCGCGGTGCGGGCCAGCAGCAGGGTGGTCACCGGCACGGTGATCGACAGCAGGATCGGGATCAGCCAGGCATGCAGCACCGGCGTTTCCTTGAGCCCCGAGAAATACAGGATCGACGCCAGCGACACGCACCAGGCGCCCAGGGTCGAGGCCAGCGCCGGCGGATGCATGCGCTGGAAAAAGTCCTTCAGGCGCAACAGCCCGATGGCACCGGTCAGGGCGAACAGGGCGCTGGTCAGGATCAGCGCGGCGGTCACTACTTCCAGCCAGAACGGCAATACCGGAGCGGTCATTCGATCACCTCGCCACGCAACAGGAACTTGGCCAGGGCGAACGAGCCGACAAAGCCGAACAGGGCAATCAGCAGCGCCCCCTCGAAGTAGGTATCGCTGCCGTAGCGGATACCCAGCACCAGCATCGTCAGCATCCCCAGCATGTACAGGTAGTCCAGCGCCAGTACCCGGTCCTGGGCCGAGGGCCCGCGAAACACGCGGACCAGGGTCAGCGCCATGGCAATGGCGAAGATGAACAGGCTGGCGATGATGGCGTTGGCAAGCAGGCCAGTCATTCGAAGATCTCCATCAGCGGACGTTCATACGTGGTCTTGAAGTGTTCGATGAAGCTCGCCTCATCGTCCAGGTCGAAGACGTGCAACAACAGGATGCTGCGGTTGAGCGCCAGTTCCGACCACACCGTGCCGGGAATCACCGTGGTGATCATCGACAGCGCGGCCAGGCCGTGGGCGTCGCGCAGGTCCAGCGGAATGTGCACGAACTGCGAGCGCGGCGGCCGGCGCCTGGCTTGCCAGACACTGCGAAACACCTGCAGGTTGGACACCACCACATCCGCGCCGACCCGCAGGATCAGGCGCAGGATGGTGCCCGGATGGCGGATGCGTGCTTGCAGCGGGCGCAGCGGCGCCATCAGTTGCGGCGCGACGATGCCGAGCAGGATCGCCAGCAGCAGGTTGCCGGGGCTTACCGAGAGGTTGAGCACCAGCCAGAGGACGGCCAGCGAGAGCGACAGCAGCGGCGCGGGGAAGAGTTTTTTCATGGTTGCACCTGCCCGACGCTGTTCAAGGTGGTAGGGCCGGGGATTGGCTGGGTGCCCAGCACGGCTTCGATGTAGACGCTGGGGTCACTCAGGCTGGCGGCGGTGTCCTGGGCGTAGCGCATCAGCGGCTCGGCCCACAGGCTGAGCACCACGCACAGGCTCAGCAAGGCGACGATGGGCACGCATTCATACAGGCGCAGCAGCGGCGAGGGGCGCTCCTGCGGCGTCCAGAAGCGCTGGATGCCGACCCGCACCAGGGCAATCAGCGAAGCCATTCCAGACAACACCAGCAACGCCACCAGCACCCAACCGGTGACCGGCACCGGCTGCTCCGGCTCGATACCCAGGCCCAGCGGGTTGAACAGCGCGGTGATCAGGCTGAACTTGCCGACGAAACCCGACAGCGGCGGCATGCCGATCACCAGCAGGGCGCAGGCGATAAAGCTGAAGCCGAGGAACGCCATGGTCCACGGGATGACCTGGCCGACCACGGCTTTCTGTTCGTCGTCGAGGTTGATGCCCTTGGGCGGCTGCAGCGATTCCAGCGGCGAGGGCATCGCGTCTTCTTCTTCGTCCTCGGGGATCTCGTTGGCCGAGCGCGAGCGTTCGATCAGTTCCGCCAGAAGGAACAGCGCGCACAGCGCCAGGGTCGAGCTGACCAGGTAGAACAGCGCGGCGGAGGTCACCGCGGTCTGGCCGAAGCCGATGGCCGCCACCAGGGTGCCGGCTGACACCAGAATGCTCAGGCTGGCCAGGCGCTCCAGGCGTTGCGCGGCGAGGATCGACAGCGCGGCGCAGGCCAGGGTCGCCAGGCCGCCGTACACCAGCCACTCGCCACCGAAGAACGCCGAGGCGCCGGCTTGCCCGGAGAACAGCAGGGTCCACAGGCGCAGCAGGGTGTAGATGCCGACCTTGGTCATGATCGCGAACAGCGCGGCCACCGGCGCGCTGGCCGAGGAGTAGGCCGGCACCAACCAGAAATTCAGCGGCCAGATTCCGGCCTTGGCCAGGAAGGCGATCGCGAGGATCGCCGCGCCGGCGTGCAGCAGGCCGCGGTCGGCTTCCGGCACCAACGGGATTTTCATCGCCAGGTCGGCCATGTTCAGGGTGCCGGTGACGCCATAGAGCATCGCCGCGCCAATCAGGAACAGCGACGAAGCGAACAGGTTGATGGCGATGTAATGCAGACCGGCCTTGACCCGCGAGCGCCCCGAACCATGCAGCAGCAAACCGTAGGACGCGGCCAGCAACACCTCGAAGAACACGAACAGGTTGAACAGGTCGCCGGTCAGGAAGGCGCCGTACAGGCCCATCAACTGGATCTGGAATAACGCGTGGAAGCTGGCGCCGGCCCGGTCCCAGCGGGCCAGGGCGAAGAGCAGGGCGCTGATGCCGACTATGCCGGTCAGCACCAGCATCAGCGCGGAGAGGCGGTCGAGCACCAGCACGATGCCGAATGGCGCGGCCCAGTTGCCTGGCAGGTAAACGCCGATGGACGTCGCCTGGCCCTGGTCGCGAACCCACAGCAGCAGGGCGATGGCGATGCACAACCCGGTGAGGGTGGACAGCAGGTTGATCCGGGCCTTGAGCGGCCGGCGCTTTTCGCCGAGCAGCAGCATCAGCGCCGCGGTCAGCAGCGGCAGCAGGATCGGGGCGACAATCAGTTGTTGCATCCCACTCATTCCTTGGGCTCCCGTCCATCGACATGGTCAGTGCCGGTAAAGCCGCGGGACGCCAGCAGCACCACGAGGAACAGTGCGGTCATGGCGAAGCTGATGACGATCGCCGTCAGCACCAGCGCCTGCGGCAGCGGGTCGGTGTAGTTGAGCAGGTCCTGCGGGACGCCGTCCTTGATGATCGGCTCCTTGCCGATGAACAGGCTGCCCATGCTGAAGATGAACAGGTTGACGCCGTAGGACAGCAGGCACAGGCCCATGATCACCTGGTAGGTCCGCGGCCGCAGGATCAGCCAGACACCCGACGCGGCGAGCACACCGATGGCTATTGCGATGACTTCTTCCATCAGGCGGCGGCTCCTTGAGCGGTGGGTTTGGGCTGGCTCGGGCGGTGGGCTCGCACCGACTGGTGGGCGAGGGCGGTGAGGATCAGCAGCGTCGAGCCGACCACCACAGTGAACACCCCGATATCGAAGAACAGCGCGCTGGCCACGTGCAGGTCACCCAGCACCGGCAGGTGCAGGTGCGCGGTGTGCGTGGTCAGGAACGGGTAGCCGAACAACAACGCGCCGACCCCGGTGAGGGTCGCGCAGAGCAGCCCGGTGCCCATCCAGCGCAGCGGCCGCAGGCTCATCTGCGCCTCGACCCATTGGGTGCCGGCCACCATGTACTGGAGGATGAACGCCACCGACATCACGAGACCGGCGACGAAGCCACCGCCCGGCTGGTTGTGGCCGCGCATGAACAGGTACATCGACACCAGCAGCGCCATCGGCAGCAGCAGGCGTACCAGCACCGCCGGGACCATCATGAAGCCCAGCGCGGTGTCGGTGGCGTTGCGGGGGTTGACCAGGTCGGTGACCACGTCCGGCGCCAGCGAGCGCTGCTGGGCGGGCAACTGGATGCTTTCACGTGGCGGACGGAAGCGCCGCAGCAGAGCAAACACCGCCAGCGCCACGGCCACCAGCACGGTGATCTCGCCGAGGGTATCGAAGCCGCGGAAGTCCACCAGCATGACGTTGACCACGTTGGTCCCGCCGCCTTCCGGCAGGGCGCGGCTGAGGTAGAAGGACGAGATGAAGTTGGGCGTCGGCCGGGTCAGCATCGCGTAGGACAGCAGCGCCATGCCGCCGCCCACCAGCACCGCCAGCACCAGGTCGCGCAGACGACGCAGGCGCGCCCGTTCCTGCGAGCCGGCCGCGGGCGAGACACCTTCGATCCGCCGCGGCAGCCAGCGCAGGCCCAGCAGGATCAGCACGGTGGTGACCACTTCCACCACCAGCTGGGTCAGGGCCAGGTCCGGCGCGGAGAACCAGACGAAGGTGATGCAGGTCATCAGGCCGCAGACGCTGACCATGATCAATGCCGCCAGACGGTGGTACTTGGCTTGCCAGGCGGCGCCGATGGCGCACGCGATGGCGATCAGCCAGAGCATCACGAACACCCCGGAGCCCGGGATCTTCGGCCGGTGGCCCCAGCTCAGGCCGTGGTGCAGCAGCGGCAGCATGCCGGCCAGCAGCGCGGCCGTCACCAGCATGAACAGTTGCTTCTGCAGGCGGCGGGTGGTGAGGACGCGTTCGACCCAGCGAGCCGTGCGCATCAGCAGCACCTGGCCTTTCTCGAACAGGCGCTTGCCGTTGAAACGCTCGATGAACGGTGGATGGCGGAAGCGCCCGTGCTGGAACTGGGTTCGCAGCGCCAGGTACAGCAGGATGCCGCCGCACATGGCGATCAGGCTCATGATCAGCGGCGCATTCCAGCCGTGCCAGACCGCCAGGCTGTACTCGGGGAGCGTGCCGCCAACCACCGGCAACGCGGCGGCGGCCAGCAGCGGGCCGACCGACTGCGCGGGGAAGATCCCCACCACCAGGCAGGTCAGCACCAGCAGTTCCACCGGTGCGCGCATCCAGCGTGGCGGTTCGTGCGGGGTGTGCGGCAGGTCAGTGGCGGTCGGGCCGAAGAACACGTCAACGGTGAAGCGCAGGGCGTAGGCGACGCTGAACGTCCCGGCCAAGGTAGCGATCACCGGCAGGGCCATCTCGACCCAGGCGGTGGAGGTGATGAACACGGTTTCGGCGAAGAACATTTCCTTGGACAGGAAGCCGTTCATCAACGGCACGCCGGCCATGGATGCGCTGGCCACCATGGCCAGGGTGGCGGTGAACGGGATCAGCCGGAACAGGCCGCTGAGCTTGCGGATGTCGCGGGTGCCACTTTCGTGGTCGATGATGCCCGCCGCCATGAACAGCGACGCCTTGAAGGTGGCGTGGTTGAGAATGTGGAACACCGCCGCCACTGCCGCCAGCGGGCTGTTGAGGCCCAGGAGCAAGGTGATCAGACCGAGGTGGCTGATGGTGGAATAGGCCAGCAGGCCCTTGAGGTCGTTCTGGAACATCGCCGCATAGGCGCCCAGCAACAGGGTGCAGGCGCCGGCGCCGCCGACGATCCAGAACCATTCATCGGTACCGGACAGCACCGGCCACAGCCGCGCCAGCAGGAAGACCCCGGCCTTGACCATGGTCGCCGAGTGCAGATAAGCCGAAACCGGGGTGGGCGCCGCCATTGCGTGGGGCAGCCAGAAGTGGAAGGGGAATTGCGCACTCTTGGTCAGTGCGCCGAGCAGGATCAGTGGCAGCAGGACCGGGTACAGGGCGTGGTTGCGGATGGCGTCACCGGACGCCAGCACCCTGTCCAGGTCGTAGCTGCCGACGACATGGCCGAGCAGGATCACCCCCGCCAGCAGGCATAAACCACCCGCCCCGGTGACCATCAGCGCCATGTAGGCGCCGCGGCGAGCGTCGGCGCGGTGGTGCCAGTAGCCGATCAGCAGGAAGGAGAACAGGCTGGTCAGTTCCCAGAAAAACACGATCTGGATCAGGTTGCCGGACATCACCAGGCCGAGCATGGCGCCCATGAATGCCAGGAAGAAGGCGAAGAAGCGTGGCACCGGGTCTTGCGGTGACATGTAGTAACGCGCATACAGCGACACCAGGGTGCCAATGCCCAACACCAGCAGCGAGAACAGCCAGGCGAAGCCGTCCATACGCAGGACCACGTTCAGGCCCATGCTCGGCAGCCAGAGGATTTCTTCGCGGATCACCCCGCCATCGGCGATCTGCGGATAGAGCATGGCAACCTGCACCGTGCCCACCAGGGCAACGATGCCGGCGAGCATGGATTCGGCGTTACGCGCGTTGTGCGGCAGGACACCTGCCAGACAGCTCCCAACAAATGGCAGAAGCAGCAGAACTATCAAGGACATAGATATCTAATCTGCGGAAATTTGTAAGGGATCATACGGAACAGCCATGGGATCACCAACCATGAAGCTGTCGCAGAACCTTACAAGAATTGTAAGAAAAATCTTTTTTCTTATAACAGTTTCCGCAGGACAAGCACCCGGTTGGCTAGAGACCCGGGTCGGCTTCCTTCTCATCCGCGGCGCATTCAGCCGGCTTTTCTTCCCGGCGTTTGATCTTCAGTTCGCTCACCACCACGGCGATCACGATCAGCAATCCGCCGAGCAAGGCCAGGCCTGGCAGGCGATCACCGGCAATACGTCCGACAATCCCGGCCCAGACCGGTTCACCTGCGTAGATCAGCGTAGCGCGGGTTGGCGAAACCGACTTCTGCGCCCAGTTCATTGCCACCTGGATCACCGCGCTCATGGCGCCAAGGCCGATGGCGCTGGTCAGCAGCAGCCAGGAGAAGTCCGGCAGGCGTTCCTGGGTCGGCACCACCATCATGAAGGCCAGCGCCGAGGCAGTGGCCAGTTGCACCACGGTGACCCGGCGCACATCCACCTTGCCGGCATAGTTGCTGATCAGAATGATCTCCGCGGCGATGGCCACGGCGCTGACCAGTGTGGCGATTTCCCCAGGGCTGAATTGCACCGCGCCGCCGCTGGGGCCGGCCAGCAGCATCAGGCCGGCAAAGGCCAGGCCGATGCCCAGGCTTGGCATCAAGCCGGGGCGGCGCCCCAGCACCAGCCACTGCAACAGCGGCACGAAGGGCACGTAGAGCGCGGTAATGAAGGCTGACTGGCTGCTGCTGATGGTTTGCAGGCCGACGGTCTGCAGGCCATAGCCGAGCATGATCGACACGCCGATCAGCACCCCGGCTTTCAATTCCAGCAGGGTGAGGCCGGGCAGCGAGCGGGCGCAGAAGATGCCGACGAACAACGCGGCGGCGGCGAAGCGCAGGCCGACGAAGAACATCGGACCGCTGACAGTCATGACGTTGTGCACGATCAGGAAGGTGCCGCCCCAGAGCATGGTGATGAACACCAGCACCAGTTCCGCCTTGCTGAGGCGGAAAGTGAAGGACGCACGCGAGGGGGTATTGGTAGTCATGACCTTGCACACAGAAGAGGGGGCGACGCACAATGCGCGGCAAAGTTGGGCAGTATACTGCGCAAACCCTTTCGAGTGAGCACCCACGTGGACAAAGATTCCAATTCACGCGCTTCGGTCTTGCAGCACGTCAGTCAGAACGTGCGCCGCCTGCGTCACGACGCGGGTCTGAGCCAGAGCGCCCTGGCGCAGAACTCCGGTGTCAGCCGACGCATGCTGGTGGCCATCGAGGCGGGAGAGAAAAATGTCAGCCTGTCGACCCTCGACCTGATCGCCGAAGCGCTGGGCGTGGCCTTCAGCGACCTGATCAAAGCTGCGGACAACCGCGACTCCAGCCGTATCAACGAGCTGGCCTGGGCCGGCGAGCACCCCGGCAGCAAGGCGGTGCTGCTGGCCAGCACCCCCGCCCGCCGCGAGGTGGAACTGTGGGAGTGGCGCCTGGAACCGGGCGAGGTGTACACCACCAGCGCCGACCCTGAAGGCTTCAGCGAGCAGGTTTTCGTCTTCGAAGGCTGTCTGACGCTGCTGATCGATAACCAGCAGCACCAACTGGTTGCCGGCGAGTTCCTCAGCTACGCCAGCAACCGTAACCACTGCTACCGCAACGACGGCGAGGTGGCGACTCGTTTCGTGCGCAACGTGGTGATCTGATTCAGGCCGCGAGCCATTCTTCGGTGGAAATCACTTTGGCGTAGCCGAACGCCAGCGCAGCCATGTACGCCGCATGCACCTGGGCGGCCGGAACGTTCACGCCGTTGAACTCCACGTCGAGGGTGGCGCAGGCGTCGTGCAGCACGCTGACGCTGTAGCCGAGGTCCGCGGCGGCGCGGGTCGCGGCATCGATGCAGACATGGCTCATGCTGCCGACCACCGTCAGGTCGGTGATGTGCTGCGCCTCCAGCAGGCTCAGCAGTGGCGTGTCGAGGAAGGCGTTGACCTTGTGCTTGAGCACCACGGCCTCGCCGTCGCGGGCAGCCACTTTCGAATGAATCCGCGCCCCTTCCGAACCGGGCGTGAAGAATGGCGCATCAGCGGATTCGAATTCATGCCGTACATGCACTACGAAGTCGCCGCGCTCACGGGCTGCGGCCAGCGCCTTGGCGGCGTTGTCGGCGGCCGCGTCGGCGCCGGCCAGGGTCCATTTACCGCCGGGGAAATAATCGTTCTGGATGTCGATGATGATCAGGGCGTGCTTGCTCATGCTGCTTCCTCAGGAGGATGGTGATGGTGTGGCGGATAGTTATAGGCTTGCGCGGCGCTGTTGAAGATTGGCGCGACCGACAATTTGACGGGAAAAACTGACAATGACCTGTGTGGGCGACGCAACCGAGATCGGCATCTTGATGTACCCGGGGGCGCAGATGGCCGCGGTGTATGGCATGACCGACCTGTTCAGCGTGGCCAATCGCCTGGCCGCCGATCTTGGTGTGCGCCAACAGGCGCCGCTGCGGGTCTGTCACTGGCAGGACGTGGATGGCGCGCTGAGCGTGACCTTCGACAGCCAGCCGCAGCCACGCCACCAGCCGCGGGTGATGATCGTGCCGCCGAGCCTGGGCTCCGAGTTGTCCAGCGAAGTGCTGGAGCGCTATCGCGGGCAGTTGCGCGAATGGCACGCCGACGGCGCATTGCTGGCATCGGTCTGCGTCGGGGTGTTTTTCATTGCCGCCAGTGGCGTGCTCGATGGTCGTTCGGCGTCCACCCACTGGACCTTCGCCCAGTCGCTGGCCGAGCGTTTTCCCCAGGTCAAAGTGGAGGCCAACCTGCCGCTGCTGGACGACGGCGATGTGATCACCAGCGCCGGACTGATGGCCTGGACCGAAGTCGGTCTGAACCTGGTGGAGCGCTTCCTGGGCCATACCCTTGCGAGCGAAACCGCGCGTTTCCTGGCGGTGCAGCCGGTCCAGCTCAAGCCCGCGGGCAGCACCTTCAGTCCTCGCCTGGACCACGGCGACGAAGCGGTGTTGAAGGTTCAGCACTGGTTGCAGAGCACCGGCGCGCGGGACGTCAGCGTCGCGGTCATGGCCGAATGCGCGGGCCTTGAAGAGCGCACCTTTCTCCGGCGTTTTCGCGGCGCCACCGGGCTCAAACCCACTGAGTACTGCCAGCAGGTGCGGGTCGGACGCGCCTGCCGGATGCTCGAATTCACCCGCCGCAGCATCGACCAGATCGCCTGGGGTGTCGGCTACCAAGACCCCGGCGCGTTCCGCAAGGTCTTCCACAAAGTCACCGGCCTGGCGCCTGGCGAGTACCGTAAACAGGTGACCGGCCAGGCCTGACCTCAGTGTTCCTCGGCGGGCTCCGGCAAGTGCGGGCCGGGGCCCTGCTCGGCCAACTGGTCATGGTGGTTGCGCAGGGGGCAACTCTGCATCGACATGCAGCCACAGCCGATACAGCCGTCGAGCTGATCGCGCAGCAGCATCAGTTTGTCTATTCGCTCGGTCAGGTCGTCCCGCCATTGTGCTGACAGGCGCCGCCAGTCCGCGGCGCTGGGCGCGCGATGGCTGGGCAGGCTCTGCAGCGCGGTGTGGATGCTTGAGAGCGGCAGGCCGAGGCGCTGCGCCATCTTGATCACCGCGACCCGGCGCAGGGTTTCCCGTGGAAAGCGCCGTTGGTTGCCGGCGTTGCGGGTACTGAAAATCAGCCCCTTACTCTCGTAGAAGTGCAGCGCGGTGACCGCGACGCCGCTGCGCGTGGCCAGTTGGCCGACGCTCAGGCTTTTGTCTTGCATAAAAAGATTCTCTTGACCTTGAGCTAACTGGAGGTTTTACCGTGCCGGGCCATGCACCACAAGTGCATACCTGCCGTGCATTGTTTAGGCGGGAGACCTGTAGGAGCGAGCTTGCTCGCGAAAGGCCGCCCCCAAGCTCAACGCGTTACTCGCTGATCCGGCCAACCCGACAACGGAGAGATTTTTCATGATGGCGGTAGCAAACAGCCTCTGTTTCACCCAACTGATCGAATTCGAAGTGGCCCCGTTGCACCAGCACGCCCTGGCCCACGCCCTGGCGGCACGCAGCGAGCGGCTCGCGTTCGAACATGCCGGGCTGCTGGGAATCAGCGTGCAGGCCAGCGACGACGGCAGCCGGGTGCTGCAATACCTGCAATGGCAGTCGCGCTCCGACTGGGAGGCGGCCATTGGCAGTTTCGACCAGGAACCTTTCCTCGACCTGCTGCGCGAGCACCTGGCCCGGGGCGTGAATTTTTCCGCCTTCCAGACCCTCAGCAGCCTGGCACGCACCGCCGAGGGCGGGCTGCACTGCCAGGTGGCGCCGCACCAGACGCTATGAGTACCAGGGTGAATGGTGCGGATAGCGATCGAGCCGGGCGCCGATCACCATCTCGCTGATCCAGGCGGTGAGCAGGGCGCTGTAGGCTTTCTGGCTGCGGTCACTGGACAACGCGTGATCGGCGCCATCGACGATCCGGTGGGTCAGCGAATGGGCGCAGACGAAGGCCGAGCGATAGCTCATCAAGGTGCTGTGGGGCACATAGTCGTCCTGCTCCGACTCCACCAACAGGACGTCGCCGGAGAATTCGGCGCAAGCCGCCAGCGCCCGGTTGTCGCCGGGGCCGAGGGTCATCAGGCGGTATTGCGACAGGCGCTGGCGGTCGAGGCCCTGTTTGGGCGCGCTCCACTCGTCGTCCCAATACAGCGCCGGCACTCGCAGTGCCAGCCATTTCACCGGACGCTGGCGAGTGAGCAGGGTGGCCAGGTAGCCGCCGTAGCTGCTGCCGATCACCGCGATGGAACTGGTGTCCACCGCCGGGTGGCCGACCAGCTTGTCGTAGGCCGCCAGCACATCGGCGAAATTTTGCTCGCGGGTGACGCTGCGGCGCTGGCTTTCGGTTTTCTCATGGCCGCGCAGGTCGAAGGTCATGCACACGCAACCCAGGCCGGTGATGTGCTTGGCCCGGGCCAGGTCGCGTTGTTGGCTACCGCCCCAGCCGTGGACGAAAAGGATGCCCGGGACTTTCGCGCTGGGGCTGAGCAGCGTTCCGGCGATATTTTCGCCGTCGACAAGGATGTCGAGGGTTTCGCTATGGATGGTCATAGGCGCGGATCCTCGCGTATTTACAGATGCGTCCGACTTCAGAGTCGTCCCCTTGGTAGAAAAGCGTCGCGTCCGCGGGCAATTGCACCTCGTCGAACACCTCGTGGGTCGAGGCGCGGATGCGTTGCAGGGCCGGGTCCTCGGAAAATGCCCGCAGCGCCAGCAACTCCGCGCTGCTGGCGCCGCCGATGCGCCAGGATTGCTCCAGTACGCCGCTGCGCACGCTGCCGTGGGGTGTCAAGCCGCGGGCTACGTCGTAATTGCGCCGGGACGCGAGAAAGCCGGGAAAGGCCTGCATGGCCGCCTGCTCGTAGGTTCGGGCCTGGGTGATTGCCAGACGCAACGGATCTTCCAGCTCCAGTTGCAGCAGTTCGTCGTAGCCGCCGCGCACCAGCACCAGGTCCGAGCCGCCGTAAACCGAAACGCCTTGGTGATCGTTTGTCAGGCTCTGCACGCCGTAGTAGCTGCAGGTGATACCGGCTACCAGTGCCTGGCCGACACTGAATGTTTCAACCTGCTCAAGGTTCTCCTCCAGCACCAGGCCCCAGAGGGCCAATTCGTCTTCATCCATTTGCTGCAGCTCGGCTTCCAGGGCGTTGAGGTTTTCGATCACCGTTTGGCCGCGACCGGCGGTAGCCCGCACCGGCTTCAGCCGCAGCGGCCCGTCCTGGAACAAAAGCGCTGCGGCGCGCCGGGCATCATCGATGCTGAACACCGTGTAGCCCTTGAGCAGGGCATCACTGGCGCGGCGGGCGAAGTCGTCGGTCCAGCCCAGCGGAAAGGTGGCGCTGGCGGGCAAGGGGTGGGAGATGGCTTTGGTCGCCATGTAGGGATGAGTGACCATGCCGCCGAAGAAATCGGCGATCGAAGTGATGCCCAGTTCCCGATAGCGCGCAGGCTCGATCAGCGTCGAGGTGGGGAGGTAGTAGAAGTCACCGCTATCATCGGCCTCGGTGTCCACCACCTCGGTGTGCAGCAGCGCCGCGAGGTGTTCGGCCAGCTTGCGGTGGACAGCGCGTTCGTGGTCGGGCGTGCTCTCGCGGGTATCGAGCAACAACACGCCGTGCTTGCGGTCGGTCCGGCGGGGCATGGTAGGCGCTCCAGCAGCAAGGGATATCTGTTCTGAAGCGCGCGACCAAGCGGAAGTTCAGCGCTAATCGGGCTTTTATACTAAAAGTTATATAAATATGAAAATTGATAATTATTGGTTCTATGCTGGCTTGAGGCACTATGGCATCAGGATTCGGGAAGCGCGCTGCGTTCCTGGGCGACAACTGCCAGAGAGCCTTGAACCATGGAAAATCTACCGCTGTATTTCGACTATGCCGCCACGACGCCCGTCGACGAGCGAGTCATTGACGTGATGGTCAAGTGCCTGGGCGCAGCCGGCAATTTCGGCAACCCGGCGTCCAGTTCGCACCGCTATGGCCAGCAGGCGCGGCAAGCCGTTGAACTGGCCCGGGAACAGGTTGCGTCATTGGTGGGCGCGCGTGCCGATCAACTGGTCTGGACCTCCGGCGCCACAGAGTCGAACAACCTCGCGCTGAAGGGCCTGGCCCAGGGCCGCAGCGGCGGGCACATCATCACCAGCCGGGTCGAACACAAAGCCGTGCTCGACACCGCCCGGCAGTTGCAGGACGCCGGCTTCGAGGTGACTTACCTCACCCCGGATACGAACGGGCTGATTACCCCGCGCGCCGTATTGGCGGCCTTGCGTCCGGACACGTTCCTGGTCTCGCTGATGCTGGTGAACAATGAGCTGGGCACGCTGAATGATGTTCGCGCCATCGGTGAAATCGTTCGGCGTCATGGCGCGCTGTTGCATGTGGATGCGGCGCAGGCGGCCGGCAAAGTGGCAATCGATCTGAGCGAGTGGCCGCTGGATGTGGTGTCGTTCTCTGCGCACAAGGTCTACGGACCCAAGGGCATCGGTGCACTGTATGTTGGCGAACGCGCCCGACCCCTGTTGCAGGCACAGATCCACGGCGGCGGTCACGAAGGCGGCTTGCGCTCCGGCACCCTCGCAACGCACCAGATCGCTGCGATGGGTGCGGCGTTCGCCCTGGCCGGCGAGGTGCAGGACGAGGAGGTGGCGCGCATCCGATGTTTGCGTGATCGCCTGCTGGAACAGTTGCGTGATATTTCCGGTCTGCTGCTCAACGGCAACCCCCAACACGCCATTCCCCACACCCTCAGTCTGACCTTCAGCGGCGATTCGCTGGACCTCTCCGCACTCGGCGCAACACTGGCATTTTCCTCCACCTCGGCCTGTAACTCCGGTAGCAGTGCGCCTTCCCACGTGTTGCTGGCGCTGGGGCATGACGAATACCTGGCGAGTCAGACCATCCGTCTGAGCCTCGGACGTTTCACCCACGAGGCGGATATCGACCAGGCGGCCCGCGCGATAAGGGCTGCGCTGCGTCCGGCGCCGTTCTGGGGTGTTGCCCGAGGCTGATGCCTGCTCCATTATCAGCGGCCAGAATGAATGGCCGTGGTAGTGACAGGAGTAAGCATGAACAGTCAGCCGACAGCGCAGGATGCGATCAGTACACGAGTGGCGCGCCTGCGTCAGGTGATGCGCAACGAAGGGGTCGATGCGTTGTTCGTGCCTTCCGCCGACCCCCATCTTTCCGAATACCTGCCGGGCTACTGGCAGGCACGCCGGTGGCTCTCGGGCTTCCACGGCTCGGTCGGCACCTTGGTGCTGACCGCGGACTTTGCCGGCCTCTGGGCCGACAGTCGTTATTGGGAGCAGGCCGAGCGGGAATTGGCCGGCAGCGGGATAGAACTGGTCAAGCTGCAGCCGGGTCGCCCCGGTCCGTTGGATTGGCTGGCCGATAATGCGCCCGCCGATGGCACGGTGGCAGTGGATGGCGCGGTCATGGCCCTGGCCTCGGCCCGGCAATTGGGTGATCGGTTGAAGGCGCGCAATGTCCGCCTGTTGATGCACAAGGACCTGCTCACAGAGGTCTGGGATGATCGTCCGGCGCTGCCAACCAATCCGGTCTACGAGCATTTGCCGCCGCAGGCCACGGTCAGTCGGGTGGAGAAGTTGCACGCCCTGCGCCAGAGTCTCGCAGAGCGCGGCGCGGACTGGCATTTCATTGCCACCGTCGATGACATTGCCTGGTTGTTCAACCTGCGTGGCAGTGATGTTTCCTACAACCCGGTCTTTGTCTCCTTTGCGCTGGTCAGTCGCGATGCCGCGCTGCTGTTTGTCGGTGAAGGCAAGGTCGATGTTCAACTGCGCAAGGTTCTGGCTGCCGATGGCGTAGAGGTGCGGGATTACCCTGCGATTTCCGCCAGTCTCGCCGCGATTCCGGCGGGCAGCAGCCTGTTGGTCGATCCGGCCAAGGTCACCAGTGGCCTGCTGGCGAACCTTAATGAAGGCGTGCGGCTGGTGGAGGGCATCAACCCGACCACCCTGGCCAAGTCGCGCAAGAGCGAGGCGGACCTTGCGCACATCCGCCAGGTCATGGAGCAGGACGGTGCGGCGCTGTGTGAGTTCTTCTCTTGGTTCGAGGTCGCCCAGACTCGCGAGACGGTTACCGAAGTAACCGTCGATGAACGCCTGAGCGCCGAGAGGGCGCGGCGTCCCGGTTTCGTTTCACTCAGCTTCGCGACCATCGCCGCCTTCAATGCCAACGGGGCCATGCCGCACTATCGGGCCACGGAAGCCTCCCACGCGCGGATCGAAGGCGATGGCCTGCTGTTGATCGATTCCGGCGGGCAATATCTGGGCGGAACCACCGATATCACCCGTATGGTGCCGATTGGGACGCCTAGTCAGGCACAGAAAGAAGATTGCACGCTGGTGCTCAAGGGCATGATCGCGTTGTCGCGAGTGAAGTTTCCGCGGGGCATTCTGTCGCCGCTACTCGATGCCATCGCCCGGGCGCCACTGTGGGCAGAGCATGTCGATTATGGCCATGGCACCGGTCATGGGGTGGGCTACTTCATGAATGTCCATGAAGGGCCGCAGGTGATTGCCTATCAGGCCGCCGCCGCGCCACAGACGGCCATGCAGACGGGGATGATCACCTCTATTGAACCGGGCACTTATCGTCCGGGGCAGTGGGGCGTTCGGATCGAAAACCTGGTGTTCAATCGCGAGTCGGCAAAGAGTGCGTTCGGCGACTTCCTTGAGTTCGAAACCTTGACCCTGTGCCCGATCGATACACGTTGCCTGCTGATCGAAAGGCTCGGTAGCGAGGATGTCGAGTGGCTGAACGGCTATCACGCACAGGTACGGCGTCGGCTCGAGCCATTGCTGAGCGGTGCAGCGCTTGCGTGGCTGCAGGAGAGAACGGCGGCAATCAGCGCTTAGGTCGGCAAAATGTTGCATTAATAAAGAAGGGCAACCCACGTGTTGCCCTTTCTTATTTGCAGATGACGATCATGCTGCGGCTTGTGTAGCCCGCTGGATTGATGCCGAACGGGTAGTCGCCGGGCTCTTCATCGCCGTCGCCGGATTTTGCGATGACCTTGTAGCCTTTGGTGCCGCAAGAGCTTTCAGCTTTGCTATAGCACTTGTTCCAGGAGGAGGACAGGCCAGAGCAGTTGATGTGCAGCCCTTTCTTGCCACGCTTGACTTCGTCCTTGGCGGTCGCAGCACAACCGGCAACGGCCAGAATGGCGAGGATGAGCAAAATTCGTTTCATTCCTGTCCTTAACGCATTCGCGGGTCTGTGCCCGTGTTTGTGTACTTGGCATCGTCCTGATGCTTATTCGTCCCTGCTCCGATTTGAAAGGTTCAACATATTAGATACCGTCCACAGCTTAAACAGGGTTGGCGGGCCGACACAATCACTCATATCGCTTTAAATGAAAATATTTCTCAATCAGTCGGCTGCAACCAGCGGTGGGGCGCCCTTGCGCATGGACATCGTGGCGCCGACGGAGGCCGTAATGATGGCGGCAATCGCCAGCCATTGGGTGAGGCTCAACACTTCGTTGAGGAACAGTAGCCCGGAAAGAGCGCCGAATGCCGGCTCGATACTCATCAGCGTGCCGAACGTGCGTGCTGGCAGGCGCGTGAGGGCGACCATCTCCAGGCTGTAGGGCAGGGCGGTAGAAAGGATCGCGACACCGAGGGCTACCGGGATCAGTGCCGGGTTCAACAGCGCAGTACCGGCATGAACGATGCCGATCGGGGCAACGACTATCGCGGCAATCACCACGCCAAGGGCGGCGGTCTGGATGCCGTTCTCGGCACCGGCTTTCTGTCCATAAAGGATATACAGCGCCCAGCAAACCCCCGCGCCCAGGGCGAAGCACGCGCCTTTCGGATCGATTCCCGAACTGGTCGCACCGATAGGGACCAGCAACAGCAGGCCGGCGATGGCCATGCCGATCCAGAGAAAGTCCACCGGGCGGCGGGACGCATACAGCGCGACTGCCAGCGGGCCGGTGAACTCCAGCGCCACCGCGATGCCCAGCGGAACAGTTTGCAGCGACATATAGAAGAGAAGGTTCATACCACCCAAAGCGGCGCCGTAAACCACCACAGTCTTCAGCGTGCTGGCGGTAAGCCGTGCACGCCAGGGGCGCAGCAGAAGCAACATGATCACGCTCGCGATCAGCAAGCGCAGCGTCGTGGTGCCCTCCGGGCCAACCAGCGGGAACAGGCTTTTGGCGAGCGACGCTCCAGACTGAATCGACGCCATTGCAATAAGCAGCACGCCGACAGGAAACAGCGTGGCGGCCAGGCTGCGGGGTTGGATGTTCATTGCGGTTGGGTGTTCCTTTATATAGGAGGGCAGGGCGGTAGTTACGCCGATGGGCCTATGATGCTCAACTGCGGGGTAAATGAGCAATATAGTGCGCATATTTCTTTGTTGACCCATATTTCAAGTAAACCCTTGACGCCCCATTTTATCTGTCTATAATTCGCCCCACTTCCGGCGCAGTCGAAACGGAAAACTCCTTGAGATTCAACGAGTTAGAAGTTTCAGGTGGCGTAGGAAGTGTTTCGGTCTCCACCGAAAGCGGTGAAAAAAGGCAGTTGACAGCAGGTTGTAACGCTGTAGAATTCGCCTCCCGCTGACGAGAGATCGCAGCGG
>NZ_JANLOA010000064.1:0-60486 GCF_025466035.1 Pseudomonas sp. 20P_3.2_Bac5
GAGAGCGGTCGTTCGCGGTTGACCGATATCGACCCAAAGCTGCCCCTGGCGAAGGGCAGCTAGCAGCCATTAGCGAGCATTCTCGTGACTTGAAATGATTTTGGTCACACGTTGTCCCTAATGCCGACTGGCAGTAAGCTGCCAACATGAATAAATCACCGACCCCCGCTACTCCCGCTCGCGGCCCTGCCGATCATGAAGTGCGTGACCAGATCGTGGCCGCCGCTACCGAGCATTTCAGCCTGTACGGCTACGAGAAAACCACCGTCTCGGACTTGGCCAAGGCCATTGGTTTTTCCAAGGCCTATATCTATAAATTCTTTGAGTCCAAGCAGGCTATCGGCGAAATGATCTGCGCCAACTGCCTGAGCCAGATCGAGGCTGAGGTCAGGGCGGCTGTTGCTGCGGTCGATCAACCGCCAGAGCAGCTGCGTCGTCTGTTCAAGGCCATTGTTATCGCCAGCCTTCGCTTGTTCTCCGATGATCGCAAGCTTTACGAAATTGCCTCTTCAGCAGCCACCGAGCGCTGGCAGGCGACGCTGGCGTATGAAGAGCGTATCCGTGAGTTGATCAAAGCCATCCTGCAAGCCGGGCGACAAAACGGTGACTTCGAGCGCAAAACGCCGCTGGATGAAACCGTGATGGCGATCTACCTGGTTATGCGCCCGTTCCTCAATCCGCTGCTCTTGCAGCACGGCTTCGACTATATCGATGACGCGCCGACGCACCTCAGCGGGTTGGTGTTACGCAGCCTTTCGCCTTAACAAAATCACTTTTGTGACCATTGACTAAATTGGTCACTAGACTCAAAGTGTGAGCCCTGATCCTTTTGTGATGGGCTTCTTATGCTCCTGCGCTGCTTCGTTTTACCTGCCTTTATCTGCGTAACTCCCTTTGCGCTGGTTGCCTGCGGCGAACCCACGCCAGCCGATCCCCGCACCGCTGCGCCGCTGGTACGGGTTGTCACCGTTCAGCCGGGGCTGGTGGTGGGGCGTGCGTTTACAGGAACGGTGGCGGCGCGCGTCGAAAGTGACTTGGGGTTTCGCGTAGCGGGCAAGGTGCTTGAGCGCTTGGTGGACACCGGTCAAACCGTCAAGCGCGGGCAACCCCTGATGCGCCTCGATCCTGTCGATCTAAAACTGGCCGCCAATGCACAACGCCAAGCAGTGGCGGCGGTGCGAGCGCGGGCGCTGCAAACGGCAGACGATGAAGCGCGCTATCGCCGGCTGCGGGGAACCGGGGCGGTATCTGCATCGACCTACGACCAGTACAAGGCCGACGCCGACTCAGCCAAGGCCCAGCTCAGCGCCGCTCAGGCGCAAGCGGAAGTCGCGATAAATGCCACCACTTATGCCGAGTTGCTGGCGGATGCCGATGGCGTGGTGATGGACACGCTAGTGGAGCCGGGTCAGGTGGTTAACGCCGGGCAAGTGGTGGTGCGAGTGGCGCATGCCGGGCCGCGTGAAGCGGTTATCCAACTGCCAGAAACCCTGCGGCCGGCACTCGGGTCTGCGGCCCAGGCCACGCTGTTTGGTACACAGGGCGCTGGCGCGGCCACTCAGTTGCGGCAGCTCTCGGATGTGGCCGACCGGCAAACCCGCACGTTCGAAGCGCGCTATGTGCTGGAAGGGGAGCTGGCGAAGGCGCCCCTGGGCAGCACCATCACCTTGCGGATCGCGGACCCGCTTTCGCGGGTGCCAGAGGGCAGTCAGTACGTCCCCATAGGTGCCCTGTACGACGCGGGCAACGGGCCGGGGGTTTGGGTGGTAAGCGGCGAACCCGCCCGTGTGCGGTGGCAAGCGGTGGTGGTGCAGCACCTGGATGAAAGCGGTGCGAGCGTGAGTGGCCCGCTGAAAGCGGGCGAGGTTGTCGTCGCGCTGGGTGCGCACCTGCTGCGTGAGGGCCAGGAGGTTCGTGTCCCCGCTCAACGTGATGTTGCAGCCGTTGCGGGAGCTCGCCCATGAGCGACGGCCGTTTCAACCTGTCGGCGCTGGCGGTTCGCGAACATTCGGTCACGCTGTTTATGGTCTTGCTGATTTCGCTGGCCGGGCTAATTGCCTTCTTCAAATTGGGGCGTGCCGAAGACCCGGCGTTCACCGTCAAGGTGATGACCATTGTCACCGCCTGGCCTGGTGCAACCCCTCAAGAAATGCAGGACCAGGTCGCGGAGAAAATCGAGAAGCGCCTACAAGAGTTGCGCTGGTACGACCGCAGCGAAACCTACACGCGGCCTGGTCTGGCCTTCACGACGTTATCGCTGCTCGACACCACGCCGCCTTCGCAAGTGCTGGAGGAGTTTTACCAGGCGCGCAAAAAAGTGGCCGATGAAGCGAAGGAACTGCCGGCCGGTGTGATCGGGCCGATGGTCAACGACGAGTATTCGGATGTCACCTTTGCCTTGTTCGCGCTCAAAGCCAAAGGTGAGCCGCAGCGCGCACTGGTGCGCGATGCAGAGACCTTACGACAACGCCTGCTGCATGTGCCCGGGGTAAAAAAGGTCAACATCGTAGGCGAACAACCCGAGCGCATTTATGTGGAGTTTTCCCATGAACGCCTGGCTACCCTGGGCATCGGCCCGCAAGAGGTGTTCGCTGCGCTCAACGGGCAAAACGCGCTGACGCCGGCAGGCTCGGTGGAGACCAGAGGCTCACAGGTGTTTCTTCGCCTGGATGGCGCGTTCGACCAGTTAGAAAAGATCCGAGAAACCCCCATCGTGGCGCAGGGGCGCACGCTAAAACTGTCGGATGTCGCCACGGTCAGCCGTGGCTATGAAGACCCGGCGACTTTCTTGATCCGCAACGGTGGCGAACCGGCGCTGTTGCTGGGCATCGTTATGCGCGATGGCTGGAACGGGCTGGACCTGGGGAGGGCCTTGGACGGCGAGGTCGGTGCAATCAATGCCGAACTGCCCCTGGGCATGAGCCTGACCAAAGTGACCGATCAGGCGGTCAACATCAGTTCGGCGGTAGACGAGTTCATGGTCAAGTTCTTCGTCGCGCTACTGGTGGTCATGCTGGTGAGTTTTCTCAGCATGGGTTGGCGAGTCGGCGTGGTGGTTGCAGCCGCGGTGCCGCTGACCTTGGCGATTGTGTTTGTGGTGATGGCCGCGAGCGGGAAAAACTTCGACCGTATCACCTTGGGTTCGCTGATCCTGGCGCTGGGCCTGTTGGTGGATGACGCGATTATCGCCATCGAGATGATGGTGGTGAAAATGGAAGAGGGCTACAGCCGTATCGCCGCGTCGGCCTACGCCTGGAGCCATACGGCCGCGCCGATGCTGTCGGGTACGCTGGTCACGGCGGTCGGTTTTATGCCCAATGGTTTTGCCCGCTCCACGGCCGGCGAATACACCAGCAATATGTTCTGGATTGTTGGCATTGCCCTGATCGCTTCCTGGTTGGTTGCCGTAGTATTTACGCCGTATTTCGGCGTCAAGTTGCTGCCCGACATCAAGCAAGTGCAAGGTGGCCACAACACGCTTTACGACACCCCGCGCTACAACCGTTTCCGCCAGTTACTGACGCGTGTCATCGCGCACAAATGGCTGGTGGCCGGCGCCGTGATTGGCCTGTTTGTAGCGGCCATCGTGGGGATGGGGTTGGTGAAGAAACAGTTCTTCCCCATCTCGGATCGCCCTGAGGTATTGGTGGAAGTGCAGATGCCATATGGAACCTCGATTGCACAAACCAGTGCCGCGGCAGGACAGGTGGAAGCGTGGCTGGCAAAACAGGACGAGGCCAGGATTGTTACCACTTACATTGGCCAAGGGGCCCCGCGTTTTTACATGGCAATGAGCCCGGAACTGCCGGACCCCTCGTTCGCCAAGATAGTGGTTCGCACCGGCAACGAGACTGAGAGAGAGACACTCAAGCACCGGCTCCGTCAGGCCATATCCGAGGGGTTGGCGGGTGAGGCGCGTGTGCGGGTGACCCAATTGGTGTTCGGCCCATACTCGCCCTTTCCGGTGGCCTATCGCGTGAGCGGTCCAGACCCGGACACCCTGCGCCGCATTGCTGGCCAGGTGCAGCAAGTGCTGGATACCAGCCCACTGATGCGCACGGTCAACACCGACTGGGGCTCGCGTACGCCAACACTGCATTTCACCTTGCAGCAGGATCGGTTGCAGGCTGTGGGCTTGAGCTCCAGTGCCGTCGCACAACAACTGCAGTTCCTCTTGAGTGGCGTCCCCATCACGGCCGTGCGCGAGGACATTCGTACGGTGCAGGTCATGGCCCGCGCCGCCGGAGCTATCCGCTTTGATCCTGCCAGGATTATGGATTTCACCCTGGCGGGCGCCAACGGCGAGCGTATTCCGCTGTCGCAGGTGGGCGAGGTAGAAGTGCGCATGGAGGAGCCGGTGTTACGCAGGCGCGACCGTGTGCCAACCATCACCGTTCGCGGTGACATCGCTGAAGGTCTGCAGCCGCCGGATGTATCCGGGGCCATCACTCAGCAACTGCAACCCCTCGTAAAACAGCTACCGAGTGGCTATCGCATTCAGGAGGCGGGCGCCATTGAGGAGTCCGGCAAAGCGATGGTGGCGATGCTGCCGCTGTTTCCGATCATGCTCGCGCTCACCCTGGTGATCCTGATTCTGCAGGTGCGCTCAATCTCGTCGATGGTCATGGTTTTTCTCACCAGCCCACTCGGCTTGATTGGTGTGGTGCCCACGTTGCTGTTGTTCCAGCAGCCGTTTGGCATTAACGCACTGGTCGGGCTGATCGCGTTGTCGGGCATCTTGATGCGCAACACGCTGATCTTGATCGGACAAATCCACCATAACCAGCAGGCAGGTTTGGCGCCGTTCCAGGCGGTGGTCGAAGCCACTGTTCAGCGAGCGCGCCCGGTGATCCTGACTGCGCTCGCGGCGGTCCTGGCGTTTATTCCGCTGACTCATTCGGTGTTCTGGGGAACGCTCGCGTACACCCTGATTGGCGGCACCCTCGCAGGCACCGTGTTGACGCTGGTGTTTCTGCCAGCCATGTACGCCATCTGGTTCAGGATCAAACCCGATAGCCCCCGAGCCTTGAGCGCACAGCCCGCTTGAATGCCCAGCCCATCGAGAGAAACCGCAATGTTGAGTGTGATTGCAGTAAGTGGAGTTCAAAGATACCCCCGAAGCGCTGGCGGCAGCGTTATCGCCAGTACCAGGTGTACGTCGAAAAAGCACTCTGGCAATGCGCTCGCTGTGAGGACCCGGTGAGAGTGGCAAGACAGTTTCTGGTACTGGCGGTGGGAAGTGTGGACCCCGGTACCGCGGCTCATATCGACGAGACGCGTATCACGGCGGCGGTAGCGCTGATGTGCCTGGCGTATGAGTGAGCTGTTGTCGTTAGGCCGAAGCAGTTGTGGTCAGCGCTCGATTTTGCGCCACGACTTTCTTGTGGGTTTGTTAGGTACAGCCAGGTCGTATCAATCCTTTTCACCCGCCACATAAGACCGAGCCAACTCCAACGCCTCCACCTCCGTTGCAGCTACCACCTGCAGCACACCAAAAGCCTTGCTGAGCCCAGCCAATTGCGCCTGGGCGTCTTCACGCTTCTGCGCATCCGGCTCAACGCTGACCAGCACCCTGCACAGCGCCGCCAATTCATTGCGGTTTTGCTTGAGCCACAGCCCCCTGACCTTGCGGTCCTCATGGCTTTCCTGGTGTGAGCCTTCCGGGTAGATCACGGCGAATGGCGCGCCGGCGGCAAGCAGTTTGCCCATGTCCTCCAGCCATTGGGCTGCGTAGCCGGGCACGGCTGCTTGCGCAAGGAAGCGAATGACGGGATAGGTGTCGGCGGCATGCACTGACAAGGTGAGGTCGGACACGATCAGCTCCAGAACGGAAGGGTGCGGCATGGGTGAGGAGTCATCCTCATCTCGCGCCAATGAGCCGTAAATGCTTTCTCGTGCACTTCATCCGTGCGCACGCCGCACTGGTATTTGCATGCCGTTTGGTGCATTGGTATTGGCCTGACATTCCGTTTAACGCAACTGAGATGAGGCCCGCGATGGAGCACCCTGACCTGAACCTGCTGCTCGCGCTGGACATCCTGCTGGAGGAGGGCAGCGTGGTCGGCGCGGCCCGGCGCATGAACCTGAGCCCGCCGGCGATGAGCCGCACCCTCGGTCGTATCCGCGAGACCCTGGGCGATCCGGTGTTCGTGCAGGCGGGGCGCAAGCTGGTGCCGACGCCGCGGGCGCTGGCGTTGCGCGAGCAGGTGCGCGCGGCGGTCGAACAGGCCACGCAGGTGTTCAAGCCCACCGCCGATGTCGACCTGAAAACGCTGGAGCGGCGTTTCAATGTGCGTGCCAATGATGTCTTCGTCGGCCTTCATTCGGGCCGGCTGCTGGAGGCGATAGCGGCCGAGATGCCGCGCGCCATGCTGCGCTTCTCACCCGAGGAAGATGACGTGGACGACGAGGCACTGCGCAGTGGCCGCATCGATCTGTTTATCAGTGGGTCGCGCAAGCTCGGCCCGGAAATCCGCGTGCAGTCGTTGTTCACCACGACCTTCGTTGGCATCGCCCGCGAGAACCATCCGATTTTCGATGACGACATCACGGCTGAACGGCTCACGCGCTGGGATCATATCGGCGTCTCCCGGCGCGGCAAGACGGTTGGCCCGATCGATACTGCGCTGGAGGCTCAAGGGTTGCGGCGGCATGTGGCGCTGGTGGTGTCCACGCCGTTTACTGCCTTTTTCGCCTTGCAGGATTCCGACTTGCTGCTGCCATTGTCCGACCATCTGGCCCGCAGCGCGCTGGCGGCTGGCTTGCGTATCCGCCTGTTTGACCTGCCGATGCCGCTGGAAACCGTGTTGTTCACCCAGGCGTGGCACCCGCGCTTTCAGAACGACCCCGCGCACCAGTGGCTGCGGCGCAAGATTCGCGCGCTGTGCGAGGCCAGCGCTTGACTCAATCGGTGCTCTGCACGCACTCACCGTCCTCGACCAGCTCGAAATATTCGCCATTGCCGGTGCGCTCGGTCACACGCCCGGCGAACACTCGTCCGTCCGGCAGGGTCAGGCGAGCGCGGCTGGGGCCCTTGAGCACATCGAGGTACAGCGCTTTGGGCAACAGCACGGCGAGCGGGCGATCCTTGGTGCGGCGGCTCAGCACCAGATCGGCACCCAGGCGCTGGGCTTCCCGGCCAAGGCCGCCGGGCTCGCCGTAGGTCAGCGTGAGGTCAACCGGCCCGCGATACAGCACATCCGCGAAGCTCATGAGCGTTTCTCCGCCAGCACAGGCCCCGGCGTCAGACGCAGTTTCAGCAGCCGTTGGGTCATGTCGCGATCTCCTTTACTTCACCGTCGACGGTGTTGGCTAAATCAGTACCAAGGATTGTGCCATTGAGTCTAGCCATCACCTCTCGTTAACTTCCTGCATTCAGCTATCGTCTAACCCCACACAACCGGCAGGCTCCCATCACCATGCGCATTGTCATCCCCGACGACTACCAGAACGTGATCCGCACGCTCGACTGCTACAGCCTGCTGGCCGGGCATGAGGTCACGGTCTTTCATGAGCGACAACCGGCCTCGCTGGACGAACTGGCCGCACGCTTCGCCGAGGCGGACGCGCTGGTGCTCACCCGCGAGCGCACCCGTATCGATGCCGCGTTGCTGGACCGGCTGCCGAAACTGCGCTTGATCAGCCAGACCGGCAAGGTTGCCGGTCATCTCGACCTGGACGCCTGCACCGCGCGTGGCATCGTCGTGACCGAAGGGCGCGGCTCGCCGGTGGCGCCGGCGGAGCTGGCGTGGGCGCTGATCCTCAATGCGCGGCGTCAGCTTGTGCCGGCCATCGAGGGGTTCAGGCGCGGTCAATGGCAGGTCAATCTGGGCCAGGCGGTGGCGGGGCAGGTTCTCGGCATCTGGGGTTACGGCAAGATCGGCCAGCGGCTGGCGCGCTATGCCCAGGCGTTCGACCTGCCGGTGCTGGTGTGGGGCAGTGAGAGCAGCCGCGCCGCTGCCGAAGCCGATGGACATCGTGCTGCGGCGTCGCGCGAGGCGTTCTTCGCCGAGTCGGACATCATCAGCCTCAACCTGCGCCTGTCCGAGCGTACGCGCCATATTGTGACCCTCGACGACCTGTCGAAGATGAAGGCCGACGCCTTGCTGGTGAACATCAGCCGCGCCGAACTGATCGCCCCCGGCGCCTTGCTGCAGGCGCTCGATGCCGGGCGGCCGGGCTTTGCCGTCGTGGATGTGTATGAGGAAGAACCGGTGCTCGACCCGAGCCATCCACTGCTGCGCCACCCGCGTGCGCTGTGCACGCCGCACCTGGGTTACGTGGAGAAAAATGGTTACGCGCTGTACTTCGGTGACGCCTTCGACAATGTGCGGGCGTTCTTCGAGGGTCAGCCGAAGAACGTCGCGAACCCGCAGGCCCTGGCGATTCAGCGGCTGTAACGCAGTGCATCCACCACCACCCGGAACGCCGAGGAATGCTCGCGGCGGTTCGGGTAATAGAGGTGGTAGCCGGCGAACGGCTGGCACCAGTCATCGAGCACCCGTATCAGCGATCCATCGGCCACTTCCTTCGTCACCATGTCCTCCGGCAGGAAACCCAGCCCGCACCCGGCTATCGCGCCGCGCAGGATCGGCAGGCTGCTGTTGAACGTCCATTGGCCTTCGACGCGGACTTTCAGCTCGCGGCCGTCTTGCTCGAAGTCCCATTGCAACAGGCTGCCGTGAGTGGGCAGGCGCAGATTGATGCAGTTGTGGCCGGCAAGATCGCCCGGCACCAACGGTACCGGGCGGTTTTCGAAGTACTTCGGCGAGCCCACCACCGCCATGCGCAGCGACGGGCCGATCGGCACGGCAATCATGTCCCTGGCGACCTGTTCGCCCAGCCGGACCCCGGCGTCATAGCGCTGCGCGACGATGTCGGTGAGGGCATAGTCGACGGTGATTTCGACATGGATGTCCGGGTAGTCGGGAAGCACCTTGAGCAGCGCGGGCCAGAGGATGTTGTTCGCCGCATGTTCGGACGCTGAAATGCGCACGGTGCCGGCCGGGGTGTCGCGGTACTCGCTGACGACCGCCAGTTCCTGATCGATCTCCGCGAACAACGGTGCCATGGACAGGTACAGGCGCTGGCCGGCTTCGGTGGTCGAGACGCTGCGGGTGGTGCGGGTCAGCAGCCGCACCCCGAGCCGCGCTTCGAGGGCGCGAAGGGTGTGGCTCAGGGCCGACTGCGAAACCCCGAGCTGCGCCGCCGCGCGGGTGAAGCTGCCCTCGCGGGTAATCACCACGAAGGCTTGCAGGTCGTTGAGGTTGGGACGGTACATGGGTGAAAACCTCTCATGAGACGCCCGAGATTATCCGATGCAGCCCGGTCCCGCATGGCGAAGCTGAAGTGCGCTCAACGCGGATCAGACAGGGTTTTAGCGTAGAACGCCGTCAACTTGCCCATCGCCGCGTCCACATAGCGCGGCACCCAGTAGGTTTCGATATGGGTCGCGCCGTCGATCATGAACAGTTCCTTGTCCTGGGTGCCGGTCGCTTTGGCGAATGCGTCCCTGGTCATGTACAGGCTGTCCGCCTTGCTGCCGGCAATCATCAGCAAGGGCTGGTCGATCAGTTCGATCTGGTCGGTGGCATCGAAGCGCATCAGGTCGAGCAGGCTGCTGGTGGTGTACTTAAAGGTCGAGTTGGGGTGGGCGTGGGTCTAAGCGAGGAGGGGGATGGGGACTAGATGGATAAATCGGCAAGCACTTATGAAGATGATTCATTAGTGGGGTAACGCTCGGCGCCAAACAGGCGGCGGTCGTGGTTGACCGCCCTGTTTCAGGTCAGGTCCATTGCAGCTTCGCGGGGAATCTCGCGACGAAACAGGTGCCCGCTTCGGGCGTGGAGACAACGTTCAGGGTGCCGTTGTGGGCCGTCACAATCTGCGAGGCGATATACAGCCCCAAGCCCAGGCCTTCACCGTGTTGCCCTGCCTCCGAGCGGGTAAAGGGTTCAAACAGCAACGGCATCAGTTGCGCGGGGATGGGGGGGCCCTGGTTGGTCACGGAGATGACGATTTCATCGTTCAGCGCGTGGGCCTGGACGGTGACCGGCGTGGTGGTCGAGCCGTGAGTCACGGCATTGCCCAACAGGTTCGAGAGCACCTGGCTGATCCGCACCGGGTCGCAATAGACGCCGCTCGGCAGGTCCAGCGCAGGCAGGAAGGTGACGTTCGGGTGTGAGCTTTGATGCTCAGCCAGGGTCAGGCCAAGCGTGTGGCCGAGGTCATCGACCAGTTGCCGCTTGATCGGAATCCCGCCGCCCATCCGGCCGCGCGCCAGGTCCAGCACGTTTTCGATCAGCACGCCCATGCGCAGGGCGCTGTTGCGGATCGCCGACACCAGTTTGAGTGATCGTTTATCGGTGGTCTTGGTTTCCAGCAGGTCGGCGCTCATCCGGACGGCACTGAGCGGGGTGCGCAAGTCGTGACCGAGCACCGCGACGAACTGCTCTCGCAGCCGGCCTTGTTCATGGGCGCTCGCCAATGCGGCCTGAGTGGTGTGAAGGGTGTCGTGAGTGTCGAGGCTCATCGCGATCAATTGGGCGAAGAGGGTCAGCGTCTGGGCTATTGACGGTTCATCAAGGTGGGCGGGTACCGAGTCGATGGCGCACAGGGTGCCGAAGAAGTCGCCATTGGCCTTGACGATGGGAATCGAGATGTAGCTCTCGAGTCCGTAGGTTTTGGGGGTGTGGTGCAGGGAAAAAACCGGGTGCTGGCTGGCATGGCCAAAGATCACCGGCTTTCGGTGCTGGCGGATTTCGTGGCAGATGGTTGATTCAAGCACCAGTTCGTCACCTGGCTTCAAGCCGAACTCGATGGAATCATCGACGGCGCAGGTCACCCAGTTCTTTTCGGTCACCCGGGCCACGGCGGCGAAGCGCATCCCGGTGTAGTGCTTGACCATGCTCAGGATGACCGGCACCGCTTCGATAGCTTGAACGGCATTGATGTCTTGCGAAAACTCTGGGCTGGTCATGTTCGGGTCGTTCGAGTGAGTGCTTCGAGAGAGTAATCGTTAATCGGCAGGCGGGCCAATAACCGGCGCTCGGAAGTTCAAACGGCTGTTCTGAACGCGATCAATAGCCAACAACATTCCCCCTGATGTTTGCCAGACGGCGCTGGCTGGGCTTTGCTTGATGGCTCAGCACATTTCAGCAGTCAGGAGGATGAGAGATGGCCACGATGAGAGCAGCCGTTTTCGTAGCGCCCGGGCGAATCGAACTGGCGGATAAGCCGATCCCGGACGTTGGCCCCACCGATGCGCTGATTCGCATCACCACGACGACCATCTGCGGCACCGATGTGCATATTCTCAAGGGCGAGTACCCGATCGCCCGGGGTCTGACCGTCGGTCATGAGCCGGTGGGGGTGATCGAGAAACTCGGCAGCGCGGTCAAGGGCTACAAGGAAGGCCAGCGGGTGATCGCCGGGGCGATCTGCCCCAACTTCAATTCCTACGCCGCTCAGGACGGGGTTGCCTCGCAGGACGGCAGTTACCTACTGGACCGCGGCGCTTGCGAATGCCACGGCTACAAGGCCACGGCCGGCTGGCGCTTCGGCAACCTGATCGACGGCACCCAGGCCGAATACGTGCTGGTGCCGGATGCCGAGGGCAATCTGGCGCCGATTCCCGATGGCCTGACCGATGAACAGGTGTTGATGTGCCCCGACATCATGTCGACCGGCTTCAAGGGTGCGGAGAACGCCAATATCCGCATCGGCGACACCGTGGTCATCTTCGCGCAGGGGCCGATCGGCCTGTGCGCAACCGCCGGGGCGCGGCTGTTGGGCGCGTCGACCATCATCGCGGTCGATGGCAACGACCATCGCCTGGGCATTTCCCGGACCATGGGCGCCGACATCACGCTGAACTTCAACCAGTGCGATGTGGTGGAGGAGGTGATGAAGCTGACCCGTGGGCGCGGCGCCGATTCTTCCATCGAATGCCTGGGGCTGCCGTCGACGTTCGAGCAGGCCATGAAGGTGCTCAAGCCGGGCGGCACGCTTTCCAGCCTGGGCGTGTACTCCAGCGATGTGAAGATTCCGCTCGGGGCCTTTGCCGCTGGCCTGGGCGACCATCGGATCAATACGGCCCTGTGCCCGGGCGGCAAGGAGCGCATGCGCCGGCTGATGAGCGTGATCGCGTCGAACCGGGCGGATTTCGGCTCACTGGTGACCCACGATTACCCGCTGGGCGACATCGTCGCGGCCTATGACCTGTTCGCCCATCAGCGCGACGGCGTGCTCAAGATCGCGATCAGGCCGTAGCGAGGGAGCGGGGCGCCCGGCGGCGGGCGTCCCGTGTGTTGACGCCGCGCCTCAGAAGGTCGGCGTGTAGGTCAGGGTGAACATCACGTTGCGCGGGTCGCCGAAGTAGTTGTTGCCGGCCAGCGTCCCGTACGACGGAATCACGTAGTCCTTGTCGAACAGGTTGTTCAGGTTGGCCGCCACGCTGACCTGATCGCTGACCTTGTAGGCCACCCGCGCGCTCCAGATGGAGAAGCCGCTGGCTTCATAGGCGCGGTCGAAGCCGATGGTGCGGCTCTGGCTGTTGACGCCGCCGCCGATGCTGACGCGCTCCAGCTCACCCGGCAACTGGTAGTCGGCCCACACCCGCAGCATGTGCTTGGGGGTGAAGGTGCTGAACGTCTTGCCCTTGAGTTCCGGGTCGTCCATGAAGCGGGTGGTGTTGTAGGTGTAGCCGCTGGACAGTTGCAGGCCCGGCAGCACCTCGCCGTTCACTTCCAGTTCGATCCCCTGGCTGCGCACCTTGCCGCTGGCCATCGAGCAGTACCAGCCATCGCACTCGAAACCACTGTCCAGGTCGGCGACCGCACGGTTTTCATGCAGGTAGCGGAACACCGCCAGCGAGGTGTTCAGGCGGCCGTCCATCAACTCGCCCTTGATACCGATTTCATAGTTGGTGCCGGTGATCGGTTTCAGCGGCGCCTGATTGAGGCCACGCTCGCTCTGCGGAATGAACACGTCGGCGTAGCTGGCATAGGCCGACCACTGCTCGTTCAGGGCGTACACCAGGCCGGCGAACGGGGTGACCTTGCCGGTGCTCTGGGCGGTGGAATGCACCGGGTCGCCGTTGACCTCGCGCTGGAAATAGTTGTCCGCGTCGTAGCTCATTTCATACCAGCTCGCCCGGCTACCCAGCACCAGGGTCAGCGGCTCCAGCAGGTTGATCCGGTAGCTGGCGTAGATGCCTTTCTGGCGCACGTCGTATTCGCTGGTGGTCAGGTTGGCGCGGTCGGCGATGCCGTTGTAGGTCTGGTACGGGCGGTCATGGTCGACGTTGGTGATGTCCACGCCGGGGGTGAAGGCGCGGGCGTAGCCATCGTCGGTGGTGTATTTCGAATAGTTGGCCCCCAGCACCAGGCTCTGCTTGAAGCCCAGCCCCTCGAACTGGCCATCGACGTACATGTCCAGGCCCAGATTGTGGTTGCTGAAATCGGTGCCGTAGTCGGCATAGATCGGCAGCGGGGCCGCACCCACCGCGCCGGTGATGAACTGGTAAACCGCCTCGTTGGACTCGAACATGCCCAGGGCCGAGGCCTTGAAGCGCCAGGACTCGTTGAACCGATGCTCAAGATCGAGGTACACGGCGGTCTGCTCGCTGCTGGCGCGGTTCCAGTTGGCGCCGATGTACGTCGAACGGCCGACGTCCAGTCGGCTGCCATCGCGGTTGCGCGGCAGGCCGATCATGTACGGCTGGTAGTGGGTCTTCTTGTTGCTCGCGCCGACGCCCAGCGTGGTGTCGCTGCTGAGGTCGAAATCCAGGGCGGCGTAGACGGTCTGTTCCCAGTTCCACAGCGAGTCGGTGAAGGAGTTGCCCTTCTGGTAGTCGACCACCGCGCGGCCGCGGACCGTCCCTTCATCGTTGAGCGCGCTGCCGGCGTCGACCTGCATGCCGTAGCGGTCCCAGCTCCCGGCCTTGGTGGTCAGGGTCACGGTTGGCTCGGCCTGCGGGCGCTTGCGCACCATGTTGATCGCGCCGCCCGGATTGTTGGCGCCCTGCAGCAGGCTGGCGGCACCGCGCATGACTTCCATGCGGTCGTAGATCGACATGTTCTCGCTGATGTAGCTGCCCAGCGAATAGACGTTACGCGGCACCGGCACGCCGTCGTACTGGATGCTCTCGATGTCGAAGCCGCGGGAGAAAATGAACAGGCCGGAGCCGGGCGACTTGATTGCGCTCACGCCGGTGGTGTTTTCCAGCGCCTGCTTGAGGTTGACGATGTTCTGGTCGTCCATGCGCTTGCGCGTCAGCACGCTGACCGACTGCGGGATGTCCTTCAACTTCTGCGCGCTCTTGCCCAGGGTGACCGCGCCAGTGGTGTAGGAACCGCTGCCTTCGGTGGTGGTGCCCAGTTGCTCGGAATTGATGCGGGTCACGCCCAGTTCCATGGCCGAGCCCTCTTGCGTGGCTTCGGTGATCAGCAGGGTGTCACCGCTCAGCGCCGCGCTCAGGCCGCTGCCGGCGAGCAGGCGTTGCACGCCCTGGGCGACGCTGTAATGGCCGTTCAGGCCCGGGCTGTTGCGCCCGGCCAGCAATTCGCTGTTGACGATCAGGCGCAGGCCGCTCTGGTCGCTGAAGCGCGTCAGCGCCTGGCCGAGCGGGCCGGCCGGAATCGCAAAGGCGCGGGTCGCGCTTTGTGCGGCATCGGCCGCCAGTGTCTGGGTGCTCACGGCAAACGCCAGGCCGCAGGCCGTACTCATCGCCAGGCCGAGCGCGGCACGTTTGAAGGATTGTTGCATGTCTCTCCCCGCTGAAATCAGCTAATTAAAAATCACTCTCAAATGGGAAAGACGCTGAACATTTCAAACCTGACAGTGCCGGGTGAAAAATTTTTCGGGTTATCGCGTTTTGCGCTGCTCGTCCGCCTCCACCACCGTCAGCCACGGCAATTTGCGGATGCGGATCGGCAGCGACTGTTGCAGCAAGGCCAGTTGCGCGTCGAGGTCACGGGTTTCGAACAGGCCGGTGACCGGCAACTGGCGCAGCGCCGGATCGCGGATCCACAGCAGCCCTTTGTGATACCGCGACAGTTCGTCGAGCACCTCGCCCAACGGCTCGCCGTCGAAGATCAGCCGGTCGCGACGCCAGGCGGTCAGGCTGTCAGCATCCACCTCGAGCGGTTTCGACGTGCCATGGGCGTCATAGGTGAGGGCCTGGCCGGCCTGCACCACCGTTTGCGCGCCGGCGTTCGGGCGGGTAACGCCCACGCTGTGTTCGGTGACCACCAGGCGCACCCGCGAACCGTCACGGCGTACGTCGAAGCCGGTGCCGAGGGCGCGCAGCGTGCCGTCCGCGGCCTGTACTTCGAAGGGGCGCGAGGCGTCGGCCGCAACCTGCACGAACAGCTCGCCGGCGTACAGGCGCAGCGTGCGGCGGTTGCCTTCGATCTGGATGTCGACACGGGTTTGCGGGGCCAGGTGCAGCTGCGAGCCATCGCTCAACTGCAACTCGCGGCGCTCGCCCGCGCCGGTGCGCTGGTCGGCCAGCCAGCCGTCTTCGCGCACCTGCCATGCAGCGCCGCTGGCCAGGCCGAGCGCCAGCACCAGGCCCAGGACGGGACCGGCGCGGCGCCGAGGCGCCGGGCGTTGCAGCGCACTGCCCAGGCGTTCCCACAGCCGTTCGGCGGCAAGTGACGCGGCCTGATGCTGCTCGGAGCGTTCGCACCAGCGCTGGTAGTTTGCCCAATCGCCGTCGTCGGCCGTGCCGCTGTGCAGGTCCACCAGCCATTGCAGCGCTTCATCGGTCAGGCCGGGCAGGGGACAGTCGAGGTCTTTCGCGCGGATCGCGGCCATCGCTCAGTCCTCCAGCAGCTCAAGACTGCGGACGCAATGCCGCAACGCACGCATGATGTATTTGCTGACCATGCTCGGGGAAACCTCCAGGCGTTCGGCAATCGCCTGGTGGCTCAGGCCCTCGATGCGGTTGAGCAGCAGCGCGGTGCGGCAATTCTCCGGCAGTTCGCTCAGGGCCAGGTGCAGGCACTGCAATTGCTGGCGCAACTCGAACAGCCGTTCGGGGCCGGGACGCGGGTCGAGCAACTCGTCCTGCACCTCCGAGAGTTCAACGGGCGAGCCCTGGCGTTTACGCCCGCGGGCCAGGTCGATGATCAGGTTGCCGAGCACCCGGATCAGGAAGAAGCGCGGGTTCAGAATGCCGTCGGTTTGCTGTTGCTGGCCGAGGCCGGCGTAGCGCACGAAGGTGTCCTGGGTGAGGTCGGCCGCCAACTCGCGATCGCCCAGACGGCGATAGGCGATGTTCTGCAAGTCTCGGTGATAAAGGCGAAACAACCGGTCCAGATCGTCAGCCAAGGCGAACCTCACGTGTTCAGAAGCCGGCAGGGCCCGGCGGGAAAGCGCGAAGAATATAGTGATTAAGAATCGTTCGCAAATCTACCTGCGCCGGGAACTGCCGCCCCCGCCGTTCGGCGCAATACGGGGTTCGGGAGGGTCTGCAAGAGACTGGCGGGGCGGGTGCTCAGCTTTCGGGAGGAGGCGTGTCGTCCTGCGGGGATTGCGCGGCCAGTTTCAGTCGGTCAGCCTTGCTGATGTATTGAGGTTTGCTCTTGGGCGCCAGTTTGGCGCTGGCTTTTTTTGCATGCGCTTTTAAAAGCTGTTTGATCTTTTTACGACGGTTCATGTTTTTTCCACTTCATTCCTGGCAAGGCATGCCCGCCATGCTACCTGACAAGGACTGCGCCGTGGTTTTGGCAAACACACAGCGGCCCGAAGAGAGAAAAGAGATGGATGTATTCACGGTTTTTTCAGTTCCGCAATTAAGGAGTAGGTATGCCGAATGATCTCAGCCAGTCAGAGGCCGCCCAATGGTTTGCCTTGTTCGAGTTGGGAAATATTCCGCACGACAGCACGTTCTCCGTTGTGCTGAGCAACGAGCCTATCGAGTACTGGTTCTACAAGCGCAACAGTTTGCGGCCTGAAAGTGTGAAGCTCGAGCTGACCGTTCCTTCCTGGGGACACTGGCGTGTGCAACTTGAGCGTAATGACAACCTCTATCTGGCCCAGTGGCGCTCGAACGACGATATGCGCATTGATTCAGCCCAATTGCGTTATCGAAAACTCATAAAGTGGCCGCGCCTGGCGAGCATCATGGATTTTCCGCAGTGGGTCGAACGGCTGGAACAGAGCCTGGATGTGCGCTTTTTGCGCCACGCCAATATCGGTGCCCGCGGTGTTGAATCCTCGACGTTGGCGAATAACCCACACCTGCGCCATTGGTTGGCCCCTTGCGCCGAAACGTTTGGCTGGAACTGGAAAAAGCAGCCGCTTTGAACGTTGGAGTACCGTGCTCTGTTGCATGCGGAAGTTGCTTGAATTGTCGTGTGGCGAGATAGAAATTCATTTCCGTAGTGTGACCAGGTTCACAGTTGACCCCGCTGTTTGCACACTCGACTTCTTTGCCCATAGTGTTTCGAGAATAGCGTCCAGACTCAGAAATAATCACGTCGTGGCCGGCCATCTTTTTCCCTTACCTGAGTCCTAGCGTCCCGCCTGGATATGACTATGCTCAAGGTTCTTCGGCAACAGGGGCATCTGAAACAGGCGCCCGTCCACCGCGTGGCATATCGAGCTACATAAGAAGGGGAACGGAGATGGCAGAAATAACAGGAAGCTCAGCCTCTGAGACGCATGGCACAACAACGCTTGGCGGGGCGCGGGCATGGTGGGTGTGGTGTATCGCCGTTGCGTTCGTTATCTACTTGTTCAGCGTACAAACGGGTTATTCAATCGTTAACCCGGAGATCCAGCAAAGTCTGACACTTACCGTTACCCAGATCACCGCCATTGCCGCGACCTATACATGGGTGTTCGCCATTTGCCAGTTTTTCGGCGGGGCGTTGCTCGATCGTCTGGGCGCGCACAAGGTTTTACCGGTGTCGGTCGCGCTGGTGACCGTGGGTGTTTTCATCTTTGCCAACGCATCGTCCTATTCAATGCTGCTGTTGTCGCAGTTCGTCATGGCATTAGGTGCCTGCACGGGTTTTGTCGGGGCTGGCTACATTGGTGGGCAGTGGTTCGGCATGGCGAAGTTCGGCCTTATGTTCGGCCTGGTGCAATTCTGCGCGTCGCTGTCTTCGGCGTTTTCAGTCAATGCCCTGGAGTACGCATTAAGTGCCATGCAATGGCGCGCGTTATTCAACTATATCGGGGCGGGGGGCATTGTACTGACGGTGCTGGCCTTCATTTATTTGCGCAACCCTCAGCCCGTGCACAGTGAGGCTTCCGGTGGCGCCGGAAAGTTCGTGGGCTCGGTTGTAGCGGCGCTGTTGGACGTCGCGAGAATCCCTCACGTGTGGGTCAGCGCGCTTATCTGTTCGGCCCTGTTTGGCAGTTTGCTGGCGGCCGGCGTGGTGTGGGCGCCCAAACTGATGGTGACCCTGGGCGCCAGTCCGGCGACGGCTGCGTTCAGTTCATCGTTGCTGTGGCTGGGCCTGGCTGTCGGCTGCCTGATATTGCCGGCCATGTCCGACAAAATGAAAAAGCGTAAACCGCTCATTATTGGCGGCACCCTGGTGCAACTGCTGTGCGCACTGGCGCTGCTGTACGTGCCCGGTATCCCCGTGCCAATCGCGATGGGCTTGAACTTCATTTTCGGCGTCGCAAACGCGGCGCACATGATTACCTTCAGCTCGGCCAGCGATGTGGTGCCGCCGCAACTGATCGGCACCTCGGCAGCCTTCGTCAATGGCCTGGCCTTCATTGCGGGCGGTTTCATGATTTCCTCACCCGGCTCGCGGGTGGTGTCCGGCGAAGCCTCGGGGCTGCTGCCGCAGACCACGGCGTTGGCCCAGTATGCGGGCGAGCCGATCCTCATTGCGCTCGGTATCGCCCTGGTACTGTCGTTCGTTCTTCGCGAATCCTATCCCAAGGCCTGAGACATCGGGGCACCACTACATGGAGGGCACACGCATGGCTACCGTTTCAGCATTGCGAGGTGACGTTGTCACGTTCAAGGCAGACCCGTTTCTGAACTCGCCTGAAGACTGCATGGTGTACATACCCGACGCCGTGGTCGTGATCGAAGCCGGCAAGATCACTGACCTGGGGCCGGCCAGCGAGGTGCTCGCCCGGCTGCCGCAGGGCGTTACCCCGGTGCATTACCCTGACGCGATCATTTCGGCGGGCTTCATTGACACACACATCCATTACCCGCAAACGGAAATGATCGGCGCCTTCGGCGAGCAGTTGTTGGAGTGGCTGAACAAATACACCTTCGTGGCCGAACAGAACTTCGCCGCGCAAGCGCACGCCGAGCACGTGGCCGGGGTGTTCCTGCGCGAGCTGCTGCGCTGCGGCACGACCACGGCGGTGGTCTACTGCACGGTGCACCCGCAATCGGTGGATGCGTTTTTCGGTGAATCCCAGCGCTTCAACACCCGCATGATCGCCGGCAAGGTGCTGATGGACCGCAACGCCCCGCCAGCCCTGCTCGACACTGCCCAGCAGGGCTACGATGAAAGCACGCAACTGATCAAGCGCTGGCACAAGAAGGGCCGCCAGCACTACTGCATCACGCCGCGTTTCGCACCCACCAGTACGCAGGCGCAACTGGATGTATGCGGCACACTGGCGAGGGAACATCCCGATGCCTACATCCAGACCCACCTGTGCGAAAACCTCGATGAGATCAAATGGGTGCTGGAGCTGTTTCCAGAGCGCAAGAGTTACCTGGACGTCTACCAGAACGCGGGCATCGTGCGCGAGCGCTCGGTGTACGGGCATGGCGTACACCTGACCGAAGAGGATTTTTGTACCTGCCACCAGACGGGGGCGGCGCTTGCCCATTGCCCCACGTCAAACCTGTTCCTGGGCAGCGGCCTGTTCAAGTTGTTCGATGCGAAGAATCCGGCCCGGCCGGTGCGCGTCGGGCTGGGCACCGATGTGGGGGCGGGGACCAGCTTCAGCCAGCTCCAAACCCTGAACGAGGCCTACAAGGTTGCGCAACTCAACCAGACTCGCCTCAACGCCATTCAGGCTTTTTACCTGGCCACTCGCGGCAGCGCCGAGGCGCTGTACCTGGACAAGCAGATAGGCACCGTCGGCATAGGGTTTGAAGCCGACCTGGTGATACTCGACAAGAAAGCGACACCGCTCATGGCGTTTCGCAGCCAGTTCAGCAAGGACATCAACGAAACGTTGTTCCTCCTCATGATCCTGGGCGACGACCGCGCCGTACGGGCCACCTACGTGGCGGGGCAGAAGGTGTACGACCGGGACGAGAGCGGGGAACAGTTCCGCTATGCGGTGGCCGAGTAGGGTTGCCGAGTCCCCAACCCCCGCAAACCCTCTGACACCGCGTCAGAGGGTTTGCCGCCCGACCGTCAGCCTCAGAAGTCGGCCTTGAGCGTTACCGTGTAGTTGCGCGGATCACCGTAGTGGTTGGCCGCGTACAGCCAGCCGATGGTGGAGTAGTACTTCTTGTCGAACAGGTTGTTGCCGTTCAGGGCGACGCTGAAGTTCTTGTTGATCTGGTAGGCGAGGCGGGCGTTCCAGATGGCGTAGCCCGCCTGTTCGATGTCGCCGACGCCGTCAGTCCCGCCGAAGTTGGAGTGGTAGTTGCGGCTCTGGATGCTGGCGCCACCTCCGACGGTCCACTGGTCCAGATCATCCGGCAACGTGTAGTCAGCCCAGAACCGCAGCATATGGCGCGGGGTGTAGCTGTTGAAGGTCGCACCCGACGCGGAGGTGCCATCGCCCGGGTCGTTGAGGTACTCGGTGGTGGTGTAGGTATAACCCGCGAAGAGTTGCAGGCCGGCCAGCACTTCACCGCTGATTTCCGCATCGAAACCTTCAGCGCGCACCTTGCCGCCGGACACATAACAGTTGTCTTCGCCGTTCTGCCCGCACACGGAGTTGTAGTCGTACTGGGCGCGGTTTTTCTGATCGACGCGGAACACCGCGAAGCTGGTGTTGACGCGGCCGTCGAACAGTTCGCCTTTCAAACCTATCTCGTAGTTGGAGCCTTCAAGCGGTTTCAGCGCGGCGCTGTCTTCGCTCAGTTCCGTTTGCGGTTTGAAGATGTCGGCGTAGCTCACATAGGTCGACCACTGATCGTTCAGCGCGTAGATCAGCCCGCCATACGGCGTGAACTCGCCGCTTTCCCTGGCGTGGGCCGGGGTGGGTGAGCCGGTGTTGAAGCGGTGTAGTTCGTAGTCGTATTTGTAGTTGCTGGCCCGCCCGCCCAGGACCAGGGTCAGTGGCTCCGTCAGCTTGTAGCGCACCACGCCATAAACGCCGTTCTGGCTGATCTTGCCCCTGGACGTGCCGGCATACGTGGTGCCCAGCAATTGCTCCATGGTGGGTTTCTGTGGCGACACCGGATCGTAGAGGTTGATCGCGCCGAGGTTGAGCAGGCCGCCCTGCAGGTCATCGGTCTTCAGGTCGCTGGCGTTGGCGCCCATCACCACTTCGTGTTCGAGGTCGAAGGCGCGCCATTTGCCGGTGAGGTTGATGTCAGCGCCTTTGTTGACGTTTTCGAAGTCGTAGAGGTAGGCGCGCGAGCGCATGCCGTCGCCGGTGGCCGGGTCGACGGAACCGCGGCCGAAGCTGTAGAGGATGTAGTTGGTTTCGCGGATGTAACTGCCGGAGGCTTTCAGCCGCCAGTCTTCGTTGAAGTCATGGGTGATATCGGCGAAGTAGGTGGTCTGCTTGTTGTCCCATTTGTTCCAGTCGGCGCCGGTGAAGGTGGAACGCCCCGCGTTCACGGCACTGCCGTCCTTGTTGCGCGGCAGGCCGCTGAAAAACGGCACGGCATGCAGGTCTTCCACGCTCACACCGGCGGCGAGGGTGGTGGCGTCGCTGAGGTCGTATTCGAGGATGCCGTAGAGAACGTTCTTGCGGCTTTCGGCGGTGTCATAGAAGTAGTTCTGGTCTTCGTGGGCGGCCACAAAGCGGCCGCGCAACGCACCGTCGGCGCTGAGCGGGGCGCTGGCGTCGAGGGTCTGGCGATAGGTGTCCCAGGAGCCGGCGCTGGCGGTCACGGAGAGCGCGGCTTCGGCTTTCGGGCGTTTGCGCACCAGGTTGATGGCTGCGCCGGGGTTGCCGCTGCCTTGCAACAGGCCGTTGGCGCCACGCAGGACTTCGATGCGGTCATACAGCAGGGTGTCGGAGGTGAAGCTGCTGCCGATGGCGTAGTAGCGGCGATCGAGCGGGACGCCGTCGTACTGGATGGTCTCCACCTCGAAGCCGCGCGAGTAGATGTACTTGCCGCCGGACGGGCTCTGGAACGTGGTGACGCCAGTGGTTTTCTCCAGCACTTCATCCAGGGTGTCGAGGCGTTGGTCGTCCATGGCCTTGCGCGTCACCACGCTGACCGACTGCGGGATGTCCTTCAGGCGGTGCGCCGACTTGCCGATGGTGACCGCGCTGGACGTGTAGCTACCGGAGTTCTCGGTGGTCGCATCGATTTGCCGACCGGTGATGCTCAACGGCTCCAGGTTCAAGGCCCCGGCCGGTGTGTTCAGCGGCGCAGGTTCCAGGCCATAGACGCCGTCCCCACGGCGTATGACCTGCAAACCGGTGCCGGCAAGCACCCGCAGGAATCCCTCTTCGATACCGTAGCGTCCTTCCAGGCCCGGGCTGGACAGGCCACGGGCCAGTTCAGGGGTGTACTGCAAGGTGATCCCGCCTTCGCTGGCGAACCGGGCCAGCACCTGAGCCAGGCTGCCGGAACCGATGCTGTAGGCTTGCGGCGCCTGAATCGGCGCCGCCCAGGCATAGACCCCCAGCCCCTGCAAGGCGAGTGTCAGAGCGCTCAAGGCCAGCATCCGCCGATAGCGGGGCGCGCAGGGTTTATCGAGGGCTGGCACGGTCGGGCTGACCGGGGTGGAAGCGTGAATCATGGATAAGGTGTCCCTATGTATGTGGCAGTGTCATATCTAAGGACTGATGAGCGGTGGGAAACGGGCCAAACATTTTCAACGGGCGGTGACGGTGACCCAATAGCGCGTCCGGTACTCGACATGCACCGGGAGCGTGGCGGGTAGCGCGGCGAGGATCTGGTCGGTCTTTTCAAGCTGGAATGCCCCGCTGATCGGCAGCCGCGCAACCTCTGGGGCGCACCGCAGCCAACCGTGGCGGTAACGCCCCAGCTCATTGAGGAACTCACTCAAGGGCATCTCTTCTGCGATCAACCGGCCACGGGTCCACAGGCTGTCCTGCTCGCGAGCCGCCGCTACCGCCCCCGACCCCTGACGACTGAAATCGACCTGCTGGCCCGCCTCGATGACCTGCTGCAGTCCATGGGCCGGTGTCACCCGCACCGCGCCTTCGAACACGGCCAATTGCGTACTGCCGTCACGCTGGCGGACCAGAAAGCGCGTACCCAGGGCCTCCATCAGGCCCTCGTTGCTGGCAACGCGTAATGGTCGATGGCGAACACTGTGGGCATCGGCACCGCTGTCGACGAGGATCTCGCCGCGCAGCAGGCGGATCAGTCGTTGCTCCGGATCGAAGTTCACGTCCACGGCGCTGTTGGTGTTCAGGTCCAGAACGGTGCCGTCCGCCAGTTCCACCCGCCGGTGCTCGCCGACGGCGGTGGTGTGGGAAGCGGCTGGTACGACCTGTCGATAGCCCGCATAACCCAGCGGCGCGACGATGGCCAACACCAGCAGTTGTTTGAGCGTTTGCCGCCGCTCGCGGTTGAGCGTGCCCATCGCCAGGCGTTGTGGCAGCAGCCCCAATTGGGCTTGCACACGCTGCGCTTTCAGCCAGGCCCGTTCGTGCTCGGGGGCAGCGGCGCGCCAGCGCGCGCAGGCGTCGCGTTCTGCGGGGCTGGCATTCTCGTCGAGCATCAACATGTACCAACTGGCGGCTTGCCGGGCCACTTCCGGGCTGATGCGTGACCGGTTGGCGTGCATCAGAAATCGTCTTCGAACAGGATGCAGGCTTCGACTGCGCTAGCCATGTGGCGCTTGACCGTGCGCTCGCCGATGCCCAGGCGCTGGGCGACCTGCACGTAGGTCAGACCCTCCAGTTGAACCAGCAGAAACACCGAACGCACGATCGGTTTGAGGGTATCGAGCAGGGCATCCAGTTGCTGCAGGGTTTCCTGCAGCGAAAAACGTTCTTCTTCGGAAAGGTCGAAGGCCTCGGGCAGTTGCGCGAGCAATTCCAGGTAGGCCCGTTCCAGCGATTGCCGACGAAAATGGTCATACACCAGACGCCGGCCCACAGTGGTCAGGTAGGCCCGTGGCCGTTGCAGGCTCAGGCTGGCGCCGGCCTTTTGTTGCGCCTGGAGAATCCGCAGGAAGGTGTCCTGTGCCAGATCGGCAGCCTGCGCCGAGCAGCCCAATCGACGGTACAACCACTGCTTGAGCCAGCCATTGTGCTCGGTATAGACCTGACTCAGATCATCGTTCATCACGGGTAAACCCTCCGGTGCGATGCGCGCACCATAAATGATAACGATTATCAGATCAATTCGAGGCGCAAGGCCTGACGCGGCACCTCAGCGGGCCCCGCGTCGGGCGTCAGTTACGGGTGCAGCGCCGAGTTCGCCATCAACGTGAACAGCCGCAGGTTCCTCGCCATCGGGTTCTCGATCGAGGCCGGGAAGGTCTGGAGCAGCATCGCGTTGTTGAAGCGGTCGAGGCTGGTGGTGGGGATGTACTTGCCCATTTCCGGATGGTCGTTGGTGCGGAATCGCAGCGGCTCGTGGGCGTCGGGCAGGGTGTAGGTCAAGCGCTTCGCCGTCCCGGCCTGGTCCATGACCAGCGTCCTGGTGGCCGCGTCATAGCTGGCGTTGCCCGCCTCGTGGGTCAGCAGGATCTTGTTGGTTTTCGGGTTGTACCACATCAGATGGACTTGCCCGCCGTGCAGGTAAACGAATTGCACGGCATCGGTCTCGCGGTCCACGACGCCACGGCTCAGGTACAGGCCGTCCACGGGCGTGAACAGCTCGATTTCCAGCAGGTCGGTGGCGGCGCCGGGTTCCTGGCCGAATTTTGCGTACAGGTCGCCCATGATGGCCTTGATCGGCACCCACAGAGAGGTTTCCAGTGTCTCGGCATCCAGTTTGACGATGCCGTCATGGGCGGTGGACAGGTCGATCGAATACGTGAGGGATTCCCGTGGCGGAATCGACGAGCAGTTATCCCGGTGCTCGACGATGTAATCGTCCGCGCCTTCGTAACCACCCTGCGCCCAGGCCTGGGCGAGGGCCTTGGCCGATGTTTCGTCCAGGCAGTTCATGATGCCTTCGACCTGTTCGATCGCGTCGATCGTTGTCACTTTGGCGGCTGCGGCGTTCATCGAGAGTGCTGCGAGCACGCTCAGCAGCATCAGTTTTTGCTTCATTGCAGGTGATTCCTGGAGGGTCGATCGCTAGGTATCGGCCACGGCTCAGCGGCCTTTAACCGGCGCCGGCAACCGCCGAATCATCCCGCCGCCAGATCGCCGTACCAGTAAGCCGCGGTGACGCCGCCATCCATGAGGAAATCGCTGCCGGTGATGAATGTCCCCTCAGGCCCCATCAGCAGTGCCGCTACAGCCGCCACTTCATCTGGTGTGCCGCCGCGCCCGGCGGCGCTGAGGGCGATCATGCGCCGGTAGCCTTCGCCGCGCGGGCCGTTCAGTTCGTCCCGGGCCAGCGGGGTGAAGATGATGCCAGGGCTGATAGTGTTGACCCGTGCCCCGCGCTTGCCCCAGCGCACGGCTTCGGCCATCACCCGCAGCGAGTTGCCGCGTTTGGAGAGCTGATAGGCGTGCAACGGGTCGGTCACCGTGTCGGCCTGCAGCATCGGCAGTGCCAGCAGTTCCTCGACCGGTGTGGTCGCCAGCGCGGTGTTCTGTTCGGGCGTCAGGGCGGGCAGGCGATGGCCGGATTGCGAGGCGATCACGATTCCCGCGCCGCCCTCGGCGATCACATCGCCGAACAGCTCCAGCACCAGCGCGGTGCCGTACAGGTCGACGCGCAGGATGGTTGCCACCGGTGCTTGCGACGGTGAAACGCCGGCGGCGTGAATCACACCGGTGATCTCACCGAGGGCGCTCGCCAGTTGAACCAGGGCTTGCACCGACTCCCGCGAGGCTACATCGACCGCGGCGGTGGTCACCTCGAATCCGCCATCGAGCAACACCCCGGCTGCGGCGTCGGCGTTTTCCTGGCGCAGGTCGGCCAGCACGACGTGCCTGCCGGCGCTCACGCGGCGGGCAATTGCCAGACCGATCGAGCCGGCGCCGATAACGACTGTGACGGTGTTGGGCTTTTTCATGGACACCTCACTGCTCCCGGCGTTGGCCGTAATGGTCATCGCTGACCTGTTCCATCCACTCGACCACCTTGCCGTCGAGCACTTCGGCAATGGCGATATGGGTCATGGCGGTGGTCGCGGTCGCGCCGTGCCAGTGCTTGACGTTCGGCGGAATCCACACGGTGTCGCCGGGCCTGATGGCGCGTACGGGTTGGCCCAGTTGCTGGACCAGGCCGGTGCCTGCGGTCACGATCAAGGTCTGGCCCAGCGGGTGGGTGTGCCAGGCGGTACGGGCGCCGGGTTCGAAGGTTACGGTGGCGCCACTGACCCGGGCGTTATCCGTGCCCTTGAACGGCGCGTCGACGCGAACGGTGCCGGTGAAGTAATCGGCGGGCCCCTTGGCCGACGGCTGCGAGCCGTTGGGTGTGACGGTGAGCACGGGTTTTTCCTCGGCGCTGGCGTCGAGGGCGAGCAATGACAGCGATAACGCCGTGGCGGCGAGGCGTTTCATGACGATCCCCCTGGGCATCTGGATTGATGGGTGCGGTGTGCACTTCGTCAATCTATCAGCGGGGAATTGGCGTGATTAGCCGGAGGAATCAGATAGGAGTGATGAGGGTTGTTCATGAGTGGGGTGGGGCTCTTCAAACTGAGCGCCCGATCTCACACCCCAAAAAATCCAAAATCCCCAGGCTCAAAACGATCACTGGTATCCATCGTTACACCGCGCAGCGCCGCCGTCTCCTGATGCATCGGGTACAACGGCTCGGCGAAATAGTTGATCAGCAGCGAACGGCGATTGGCACCGCTTACGTTCAGGCTGCCGGCATGCACCAGGTCGACATCGAACACCAGAATGTCCCCCGCGCTGCCTGAAAGTTGCACGGCCCCGGATTCGTCAGCGAAATCGAAGGGCGCTTCTTCCGGCGCCGGGCGATGGCTGCCGGGGACGATACGGGTCGCGCCGTTGGCGGGGCTGTAGTCGTCGAGATAGACCATCGCCCCCACGGTGTCGCCGGGGCGCTGGGCCGAGAGGTCGCGGTGCAGCTTCTGCTGACCGCCACCGGCGAGCGGGGCGCGGCCTTCGACCTGGGCGAGGAAGAACCGCTCGCCGATCAACTCGCCCACCACCGCCAGCAACGCCGGCAGGCGGCACACTGCCTGAACCTGCGCGTCAGCGTCCAGTTGCGAATGGTGCCAGTCCGCGCCGCGTGGCACGGGCCACTGGTCCGAGGGTTTCACCCCGGCATCGAACACGGCACGCAGGTGCTCCAGCCAGTCGGCCGGGACCGCCTGGCGCAGCAGCAGAAAACCCTGGCGATGAAGGTGCTCGCGGTCAGTCATGATTTTTCGATTCCCTTTTCGGCAACGCGTCCCTGGCGAACGGCGGCAGCCAGACTAAAGCATCGGGCAGGCGTCAGCCATTGATCGAACGCAGTGTTGCGGCGCCCCCACGGCGGCGCGGGGCGGGCCGGTGCGCTTGAAAAGTCGCCTCAGGGCGGCGGCGAGTAGGGCAGCAGGCGCTCGGTTTCCTTTTTCACCACGGCGTAGCACTCGCAACTGAGTTGTTCCAGACGGGCCCGGTCGAGCACGGTGATATTGCCCCGGCTGTACTCGATAACGCCCAGCCGTTGCAGCTTGCCGGCCGCGTCGGTCACACCCTCGCGGCGGACGCCGAGCATGTTGGCGATCAACTCCTGGGTCATGCACAACTGATTGCCCGGCAGGCGATCCAGCGACAGCAACAGCCAGCGGCACAGTTGCTGGTCGATCGAGTGGTGGCGGTTGCAGACCGCGGTCTGCGCCATCTGGGTGATCAGCGCCTGGGTGTAGCGCAGCATCAGCATCAGCAGTTCGCCATGGCGGTTGAATTCATCCTTGAGCCGCTGTCCCGGCAGGCGATAGGCGTGCCCGGCGCTTTGCACGATGGCGCGGCTGGGGGTGCTTTCGCCGCCCATGAACAGGGCGATGCCGACCAGCCCTTCATTGCCCACCACCGAGATTTCCGCCGAGGCGCCGTTCTCCATGACATACAGCAGCGACACGATCGAGTCGGTGGGGAAGTAGACATGCCGCAGGGTGTCGCCGGACTCGTAGATCGCCTTGCCCAGCGGCAGTTTGACGTGCTCCAGGTGCGGCTGCAGGCGCTCGAACGTCGGATCGGACAGCGCGGCCAGCAGGTGATTGTGCCGGGGTTCAGGTACGGGGCGCATGTTCGGTACCTTTGGGCAGCGGATCGAGTCAACAAGCCTAGCTCATCGTGGCTTGCTCAAGGCACCGGCGCCGGGCACGGCTGGCAGCGGGCGATCACCTGATGCGCGACGCCGTCGTCGACCAGGCGCAGGGTCGGCCCGGCAACGGCCTGGCCGTCCAAGCTGAGGCTCAGTTCGGCATCAAGGCTGTTACGGACTTCGATCCGGTACGGTGTGTCGCCAAAGCGGTAATGCAGGGTGTAGCCGGGCCAGTCAGCGGGCAGCAGCGGGCGGATGCGCAGGGTGTCGCCGCAACGGTGCAGGCCCAGCAGGCTTTCCACGATCAGGCGGTACATCCAGCCCGCCGAGCCGCTGTACCAGCTCCAGCCACCGCGTCCGGCATGGGGCGTGACCGCGTAGACATCGGCGGCCATCACATAGGGTTCGACTTTGTAGGTATCGATCAGGGCCGCGCAGCCCTGGCGTACCGGGTTGATCAGGCGCATCAGTTCCCAGGCCTTGTCGCTGTCGCGCAATCGGGCGTAGGCCATGCTCGCCCAGATTGCCGCGTGGGTGTATTGCCCGCCGTTCTCGCGCACGCCGGGGACGTAGCCTTTGATGTAGCCGGGGTCCAGGTTGCCCTGGTCGAAGGGAGGGTCGAGCAGTTGCACGATGCCGATGTCGCGGCGCACCAGATAGCGGTCCAGCGCCGCCATGGCCGTACGGGCGCGCTCGGCCGGGGCGACGCCGGAGAGCACCGCCCAGCTTTGTGCCAGCGAGTCGATCCGGCATTCCTGGTTGCCCGCCGAGCCCAACACCTGGCCGTCGTCGAACCAGGCGCGGCGATACCAATTGCCGTCCCACGCGTGTTTTTCCAGATTCTCCGCCAGCGCCGTGGCCTGCCGCGCGCAATCCAGGGCGAATTCGCTGTCGCCCTGACGCTGGGCAAGACGCCCGAACGCCCGCAGCACTTCATGGCCGAAGAAGCCCAGCCAGACACTTTCGCCCAGCCCCTGCTCGCCGACCCGGTTCATGCCGTCGTTCCAGTCGCCGCTGCCCATCAGCGGCAGGCCATGGACGCCGCATTGCAAGGCGTGGCCGAGGGCGCGCCGGCAATGCTGGTACAGGCTCTCCACCAGCGGCGAACGGGCGGGCAGGTCGTAATAGGATTCTTCACCGGCGTGCAGCGCCCGGCCCTCGATATAGCCGACCGGCTCGTCCAGCACGCTGCTGTCACCGCTGACCTGCACATAACGGCAGGTCGCCAGCGGCAGCCACAGCAAGTCGTCCGAGCAGCGGGTGCGCACGCCGCGTTGCAATGGCGGATGCCACCAGTGCTGCACATCGCCTTCGGCGTACTGGTGCGCGGCGCAGGTCAGCAGGTGCTGGCGCGCCGCGGCCGGGGCGGCGTGGACCATCGCCATGCTGTCCTGCAACTGGTCGCGAAAACCGATGGCGCCACCGGACTGGTAAAAACCGCTGCGCGCCCAGAAGCGGCACGCGATCACCTGGTACATCAACCAGCCGTTGACCAGCACATCAAGCGCCGGCTCGGGGGTTTCGACCCGCACCGTCTCCAGGGTGCGCCGCCAATACGCCTGCACCTTGTCGAACTCGTCCATGGCCACGCGCAGGCCGCGGAACTGCGCCACGCAGCGACTGGCGGCCCTGGCGTCGCGTTCCGCGCCGAGGCGGAACACCACTTCGCGGCTTTCGCCCGCTTCCAGCAGCAGGCTGACCTGCAACGCCGCGCACGGGTCGAGGCCGCCGCCGGTGCGCCCCGACAAGCGCGCCTGGCGCAGCCCCGCGGGTGACTGGCAGTCGCCGTTGCGGCCGAGGAATTCGCTGCGGTCGCAGGTGATGCCGTGGAACGGCAGGTCGCAATCGAGAAAGGCGACATGCCCGGAAAACTCGATGGCGTGGGCGTTGCGGGCAAACAGCGCGCCGCTGGCCGGATCGGTTTCGCTGACCACGTGCATGGCCGACTTGCTGCGCAGGTCGCCCAGCACCCACTCGACGAAACAGGTCACCGTCAGCCGCCGTGTCCGGCGCGAATCATTGTGCAGTTTGAGCCGGCTGAACTTGACCGGCGCCTCCAGCGCGACATGCACCCACAGCTCGCTGCGCAAGCCGTCCTCGGCGTATTCGAAGACGCTGTAGCCGAAACCGTGACGCGTGCGATAACGGCCAGGGCCGGGGCACGGCAGCGGGGTGGACGACCAGCAGTGGCCGCTGTCCTCGTCACGCAGGTAGATGGCCTCGCCGCCGGGGTCGCTGACCGGGTCGTTGTGCCAGGGCGTGAGCCGGTATTCGTGGGCGTTTTCATGCCAGGTGTAGGCGCTGCCCGCTTCCGATAGCACGCTGCCGAAAGTGGGGTTGGCGAGGACGTTGACCCACGGCGCCGGCGTCGGCCGGCCCGGCACCAGAGGGATGATGTATTCGCGCCCGTCGGCACTGAAGCCGCCATAGGGGTTTTCCAGCAGCAGCGCCGGCCCGATCGCCAGCGCATGGGCGGCAGGTGCGGGCTTGGCGTACGCCGGATTCGGCTGGAAAGCCGCTGGCGCCGGTGCGGAGCGGCGGCGATGCAGTTGCTCGGCCAGGCTGCCCAGGTTGTCGTTGAGGACAAGACGCGCCACCGCCAGGGTCAAGGTGCGGTCCTCTTCGCCCAGTTGCTGCGCCGGACGCACGAAGATGCCGCCCGGACGATCGAGCAGCGCGGCCTCGCTGCCGGAGGTGACCACGCCCATGATCAGCTCCTGCAGTTGCTGGCGGTAGCCGGCCTCGTCCTCGTTCCAGATCACCAGGTCCAGGATCAGGCCCTTCTGCCGCCAATAGGCATGGGCCAGCACCAGTTGCTTGACCAACTGGATATTGGCCGGGTCGGCGATCTGCACCAGCACGATCGGCAGATCCCCTGACAGCCCCTGGCCCCACAACGCCGACTGGCTGCGCCGGTTGCTGGCGATCAGGGCGCTGCTGGCGCGGTGGCTGGCGTTGGGGTAGATCACCGACGCCGCCATCTGCTCGAACAACCGGGCATCGGCCAGCGAGCCGTTGAGCTGGCGCAGCAGCACCTGGCTGTGTGGCCAGGCGAGGTCGAAGACGCGGTCGGCGAGGTGGCGGTCGCGGTACTGGGTGATCTGTTGCAGGCAGGCGTCGCGGCTGTTGGCAACGCCAGTGACCAGATCCAGCGTCGCGGTCTGGCCGGGCGCCAGGGTGATCCGGCAGCGGATCGCGACAATCGGGTCGAGCACCGCGCCGGCGCTGTCGGACAGCGCTTCGACCTCGGCGTCCAGTGCCGCCGGGGCCGACAGGTTGCGGCCACGGCCGATGAAGCGGGCGCGGTCGGTTTCATAGGAGATGGCATCGATATCGACGCCGTGCACCGCCAGCACATGGCACATCCACGGCACGGCCTCCTGTTGCGAGCGCGGCCGCCGGTTGCAGACGATGGCCTGCAGCGGACGGATCAGTTCGGTCTGCACGAACAGTTTGCTGAAGGCCGGGTGCAGCGCGTCGCTGATGGCCGGCGCCAGCACCACTTCGGCGTAGCTGGTCAGCTCCAGGGTGCGCGGCGCCTCGCTGTGGTTGGTCAGGTGCAGGCGGCGCAGTTCGATATCGTCCTCGGGGGACACGGCGATTTCGGTGTGGCAGTCGAAGTCGTGCGCGCGCACGCGGAACTCGGCGCGGCCGTCGCTGAAGATCGCTTCCTGGTGTTTGGTGGTGTGCCGCGTCGGCTGATACGTGGTGGACCAGTACGCGCCGCTGTCGACGTCGCGCAGGTAGCAGAAGCTGCCCAGGCTGTCGCAAGTGGCGTCTTCGCGCCAGCGGGTGACGGCCAGCTCGTTGCAGCGGCTGTAGCCGCTGCCGGTGTTGCTGAGCATGACGTGGTAGCGGCCGTTGGAGAGCAACTGCACCGCCGGGTGACGACGGTTCGGCTCGCTGAACACCCGCAGGCGGGTTTCGGCGCTGTGGCCGGTGACATCCAGGCTCGGCGCCTGAACGCTGTGCAGGTACTGCGCCGCGGTTTTCGGCACACGCTCCTGCAACAGCAGCATGCTGGCCTGGAACTGCGGGTCGGAGGCGAAGCGCCGCTGCATCGGCTGGTCCAGCAACAGCGAGGTCAGGGCGAGGAAACTCATGCCCTGGTGGTGGGCCATGAATGAACGGATCACCACTGCGTCCTGCCCGGGCGGCAGGCGTGTCTCGGTGAAGTCCACGGCCTCGTATAGCCCGAAGCGTCCGCCCAGCCCTTGCGTGTGCAGCCGCTGCAGGTTGCGGCAGGCCGCCGCCGGCGCGACCATCAGCGCCAGCGCGCTGGCGTAGGGCGCCACCACACGCTCTTCGCCGAGGCCGCGCTTGAGGCCCAGCCCCGGTACGCCAAAGGCGCGGTATTGGTAGTTGAAATGGATGTCCAGCGCGTTGTACGCCGACTCCGACACTCCCCAGGGCAGGCCCGACAGGTTGCCGTGGTCGATCTGCCGGGTGACGGCGGCGTGGCAGGTCTGATCGAGCAGAGTGCCTTCGTAGCTGGGCATCACCAGCAGCGGCATCAGGTATTCGAACATCGAACCGGACCAGGACAGCAGCACCGGCACTCCGGCATTGCTGGTGAGCAGCCGGCCGAGGGCGAACCAGCAGGCTTGCGGCACCTGGCCCTGGGCGATGACCACGAAATGGGTCAGGCGCATTTCCGAGGCGAGCAGGTCGTAGAACGCGCTGTCGAGGCGGTGCTCATCGGCGTTGTAGCCGATGGCGAAGAGGTCACGCTGGCTGTCGTAAAGAAAACTGAAATCCATCTCGGCGAGGGCGGTGATGCGCCCGGCTAGGTGCTCGGCCTGGGCGATGCGCTGGCGAGCGATGGCTTGCGCCCGGGCCACCTCCGGCTGCTCGGCGTGCGGCCATTGTTCAGGCGGCAACTGGGCCAGTTGGCGCCAGCTCAGTGAGGACGCGGGCGGCGTGGCAGTGCCGGGGGGCAGTTGCAGGCGCGTCAGTTCGGCGGACAGGTCCAGCGCTTGTTGGTGCAGCGCGTGCAACCAGAATCCCGTGTCGTTGGTGTCGTCCGGGTACTGGCCGATCAGCGCTTGCAGGCGCTCGGCCAACAGCGGCAACAGGGTCGCCGCCGAGGCGTCCGCTTGCCCATGGACGGCCCGGACCTCATCGCGCAGGGCCCGGATTTCCTCCGTGCCACGCCCGGCGACGGTGAAGGCGTCGAGCAGGCTGTCGACACTGTCCAGCAGGCCGGCGGTCACGCGCTGGTCGTGCAGCGGCGCATCAGCCATCGCCAGCAGGCCGGGGCGCAAGGTCAGCAGCAGCCCGGCGAGGTTGCCGCTGTCCACCGCCGAGACATACAGCGGCGACAGCGGCAGCAGGGTCTGGGTGTCGTACCAGTTGTAGAAATGCCCTTTGTAGCGTTCAAGGCGGTCGAGGCTGTCGAACATCTGGCCCAGGCGCTCGAATAGGCGCTCCGCGCTGAGGTAGCCGAAATCATGGGCCGCGAGGTGCGAGAGCAGCGCCATGCCGATATTGGTCGGCGAGGTGCGGTGGGCGATGCTGGCGAAGGGCGGCTCCTGGATATTGTCAGGTGGCAGCCAGTTGTCCGCGGGGCCGACATGCTGGTCGAAGAACGCCCAGTTGGCACGGGCGAGTCGGTGCAGGAAGCGCAGGTCTTCGGCCTGTGGCGCGAACGCGGCGCGACTCTGCGGCCGGCTCAGCCACCAGGCCAGCGCCGGGCCGAGCAGCCAGGCCAGCAGCAGCGGCGAGGCGAGCAGCAGGGTGGCGGGCTGCGGCCATAGCGCAACCGCCAGCAGCAGCGCAATCGTCGGCGCAACCCACATCGCCTGGTACAGCGCCCAAAGCGTATTGACCCCGCTGCGTTCCTCCTCCCGCGAAGGGTTCCACTGCAACAAGCGGCGCTTGCTGACGAACAGCCGCCACAGGGTGCGGGTGATGGCATCGAGGCTGTTGCACGCCTCGAAGGGCAGCCAGGCCAAGGCCAGGCCGGCGCGGGCGAAGCCGCTGCCCGAGGTGCGCAGGGCCGCCAGCAGGTGCTGGCCGAGCGGCACATCGGTGGTTTTGTGGCGCAGGTCCAGCAGGCTGTCGAGCAGCGGCCGGGTCAGCGCCAGCCCGAGCACCGCGAGGGTCCAGGTCAGCGGTGCCGCGGCGGCCAGCCAACCCCACGCCAGCACGGTCAGCAGGGCGGCCGGTTCCAGGCTGCGGCGCAGGTTATCGACGATCTTCCAGCGCGACAGCGCGCTGAGCCGGCAGTGCGCCGGGTCGTCGCTGCCGGTGTGCATCCACGGCAGCAGCCAGGGCAGCAACTGCCAGTCGCCGCGTATCCAGCGGTGCCGCCGCTTGATGTCGGCGCTGTAGCGCGGCGGATAGGTCTCGAACAACTGCACATCGCTGAGCAGGCCGGCGTGGGCATAGCAGCCTTCGATCAGGTCATGGCTGAGCACGCGGTTGTCGGCGAAGCAGCCGTCCAGCGCCCGCTCGAAGGCGTCGAGGTCATAGATGCCTTTACCGATGAACGAGCCGCTGAGGAACAGGTCCTGATAGACGTCCGACACCGCCTGGGTATACGGATCGACCCCGGCGTCGCTGCCGAACAGCCGGGTATAGGCCGAGCGCGAGGCGCTGGGCAGGCTGATGCCGACGCGCGGTTGCAGGATCGCGTAGCCGGACTGGATGCGCCCGCTGGCTTCATCGAAGCGCGGGCGGTTCAGCGGGTGTTGCAGGGTGCCGACGAACTGCCGGGCGGCATCGCGGGGCAACTGGGTGTCGGTGTCCAGGGTGATGACATAGCGGACGTCGCGCAGGCGCTCCACGTCGCCGACGATGGCGATGAACCGTTCGCGTCCGTGGCCGCGCAGCAGGGCATTGAGGTCGGCGAGCTTGCCGCGTTTGCGCTCGTGGCCCATCCAGCGCTGCTCGGCGACGTTCCACTGCCGTGGGCGATGCAGCAGGAAGAAGCGTTCGCTGTCGGTGCCGGGGTGCTTGCGGTTCAGGGCCCGGATGCCGGCGCTGGCCAGGTCGAGCAGTTCGCTGTCCTCGGCCAGGGTCTGCTGGCGGGCGTCCATGAAGTCGCTGAGCAGGGCGAAGTGCAGGTGTTCATCGCGGTTGGCGAGAAAGCATACTTCGAGCCCCTCCAGCAATTCTTCGACATCGGCGGCCGTGGCCAGCAGGGTCGGCACCACCACCAGCGTGCGGGCGTCGGCGGGGATGCCGTGGGTGTAATCCAGGCGCGGCAGGAACGACGGTTTCACCGTCAGGGTCACCAGCCAGTTGATCAGGTCGAGGGCGAGGCGGCTGGTGGTCAGCAGGACCGGAATGGCCATCGCGACAACGACCGCCACCGGCCAGCCATCGACCTGAATGGCGCGTAGGAAATACCACCCCAGCAGGCACGAGAGCAGCGCGGCGGGAACCAGATAGAACGCCAACGGCGCCCGGTGCAGCAGACGCTGCCAGCGTTCGCCGATGGGCACCCAGGCGTGAATTCGCTGCTCCAGCAGCGGCCGGCCCGCGCCTGTCAGGTAATAGCCGACATGCGCGGAGGGCTCATCCGGCGCGGCCTGCGTCGATTGCGCAAGCTCGACCGCCAGCCGCGCCACGGTCGATTCGCTGGCGAGGCAGTGGCGCGCCAGCCGTTCGACGGCATGGCGGTAGTGATCGCGGCTGGCGAAGTCCATGGCCTGATAGACCGCCGCCGGGTCCTCGCCGAGGATCCGTTCGACCTGGCTCAGGTGCTCGACGAAATCCCGCCAGTCCGTGCTCGACAGCAGGCGCAGGCTGCCGATGCTGTTGCTGATCGACACCTGATCGATGGCCTGTTGCTGGGCATCGAGTTGCACCAGGCGCTCGATACTCAGCGCCGACTCGCCGAGCATCTGTTCGATCCAGGCCAGCGGCTGGGTCAATGTGGCGCTCTGGCCGTGCAGTCGCCGCGCCAGTTCGGCGACGAAGGCAGCGGTCATCGGCGGCGCCGAACGGGCCATGTCCGCCACCACCAGCACCACGCTCTTGGCATCGCGCTCGGCAATCTCGCCGAGGCGATCGGCCCAGAGGTTGGCCAGGTCGCGGTCGGCCCAGTTGGCCATGACCCGCGCCGCGACCCGGCGCAGGTTCTCGATCAGCGCCAGGCGCAGCATGATCGGGATCGCCCACAGCTCGCCGAGGGTCAGCGTGTGCACCTGCTGATAGGCCTCGACGAAGCGGCTCAGGCTGTGCGCGTCGACCCGGCCGTCACCGTGGGAGATGGTCTCCAGGGCGATGTCGTAGACCCGCGGCAGCCCCGCCGAAGGGCCGTTGTCCAGGCGCGGCAGTTGCAGGCTGTAGCCACTGGGCAGGTGGCGCTTGGCGATGCGGATATGCGCTTCGACCAGATAGAAGTTGTCGAGCAGCCACTGCACCGCCGGCATGGTCGGCCGCGAGCCGGGCAGAACGCCGGCGAGGGCGGCGCAACTGCTGGAAAGGGTCTGTTCGTTATCGGCCAGGCGGTCGAGCAGCGCATCGTCGGCGGGCAGTTGGCTCAGGCGGTGCTGGCGGGCGAGCCAGCTTCCGTGCTCGGCCATCTGTTCGGTGCTGTACAGCTCGGAACGCAGCAGGTTTTCGTAGGTGAACGAGCGGGGCGGCGAACGCCAGCGTCGGGCGAGCCCGGGCAAGCGTCGAAAAAAGGCGAGTGCGCGAAGCCAGGGGTTTTCCATGGTGTCCTTGCCGGTCGGATCGGTCAGACATCCAGTCTGCGGCGTCGGCAACCGGCGGGTCTGTTCGGTAGCGAACAGACCCGCCGCGCCGCTGCGCCCACCCTGCAAGCACATACGCTATCGCTGCGCCGCGAATCGCAGAGACCCCCATGTTGTCCGAGAGGGAGCTGAACCTTGAACCTCGTCGCGCCACCGTCCTATCGACCCCCACGTCACCAGCCCCCGCCGGGCCGGGTGTTTTTCATCAAGACCGTGGTTGAACACCGCGCCGTGTTCGCCGAACGAATGCTGGGCGTCGTCAGCCATGATTTGCGCACGCCGCTCCTGGCCATCAGCATGGCGGCCGAGTTGTTGGGCCGGCGGCAACAGTCTGCCGAGAGCCAGGAATTGCTCGAACACATCACCCATTGCGCGGCGCGAGCCCAGCGCCTGGTCGAAGACCTTCTGGACTTCACCGTGATCCGCTCGGGGCGGGGCCTGTCCATCCAGCACGCGGTGCTGGACCTGCGCGAAGCCGTGGCCGGCTGCCTGGAAGAACTGAGGCTGAGCTTTCCCCTGCGGCAACTGGCCTATGAACACCTCGGCGAAGGTTGCGCGGTGTTCGACAAGGACCGCCTCTATCAACTCATCGGCAACCTGGTCGGCAATGCTTTCGCCTATGGCGACCGCCATTGCGTGGTCACCGTCACCTCGCGCCTCGATGAAACCCAGGCGACGGTCAGCGTGCACAACCTGGGCGCGCCGATTCCCGCCAGCCAGCTCAAGCAACTGTTCGACCCCATGGTGCGTGGCCGCCAGCAACATCCGGCCATGCGCAATGCCGGGTTCGGGCTGTATATCGTCAGACAGATCGCGCGGGCCCATGGTGGCGAGGTGAGGGTCATTTCAACGGAGCGTGAAGGCACGACCTTTACCGTGACGTTTCCGCGCAGGGCGGCAACTTTCCCGCACAGCGTGCCGGGTAACTTAAATAAACTCGCCGATGGTCCGATATAAGATTCTATTTATAGGCCACGGCGCATACTTCGTTCAGCCCGGATACTTCCGGGCACTTGAGAGGTGATTATGTTCAGCGATGAAAAAGGCCGGGAAGAGGGCAGTTCCGATGTTGAACCCACGGAAGGCCAGGAATGGCTGCCGGCCGAGGAGGCTGATGAGGGCGAAGACGCTGAAAGCACCGAGCCTGCTGGCGCCGAGGACCGTGATGACTATATAGACGTAGAGCCGCAACAACCCGAGAAAGAGCGCCCGGATATATCCCGGGCGTCGAATGCCGAGCGTTATAGTCGCCAGCGTTAATTGCGGGATAAGTTGGACAGTGCCAGTCAGTTAAATCAATTACGGTTTTTCGCGAAAAAACGCGTTCGTCGATTTTGTAGGAGCGAGCTTGCTCGCGAAGAACCCCAATTTATTTAACTGACTGGCTTTGGGTTGTCCGGACATGGGTGACAGGCCGCCCGCTGAATATTAGGCTCGACGGCCCATCTCGCACGGAAGCCACCACCCCCCATGGACCAGCCACCTGCCGCAACACCCGCCCGGCCACGGCCGTTACCCCGCACGCCCGCGGCCCTTCGTTCCGGTTGGCGGCGCTGGATGCCGGGGCTGGAGATGCTGCGCAATTACCCGCTGGCCTGGCTGCCAAAAGACCTGCTCGCCGGGATCGTGCTGACCGCGATGCTGGTGCCGGTCGGTATCGCTTACGCCCAGGCTTCGGGGGTTCCGGGCATCTACGGGTTGTACGCGACCATCATTCCGCTGCTGGTCTACGCGCTGTTCGGGCCCAGCCGCTTCCTTGTGCTCGGCCCGGACTCGGCGCTGGTGGCGATCATCCTGGCGGTGGTCTTGCCGCTGTCCGCAGGTGATCCCGCGCGCGCCATCACCCTGGCCAGCGCCATGGCGCTGGTGTCCGGCCTGGTCTGCGCCGCTGCCGGTTTGCTGCGGTTGGGCTTTATCACCGAACTGCTGTCCAAGCCGATCCGCTACGGCTACATGAACGGCATCGCCTTCACCGTGCTGATCAGCCAGACCCCGAAACTCTTCGGCATCTCCCTCGACAGCGCCGGGCCGTTGCACGACATACCGGGCCTGTTCCAGGCGCTGTTCGCCGGCAAGGCCAACTGGCACGCCTTCGCCATCGGTGGCGGCAGCCTGGCGATCATCCTGCTGCTCAAGCGTTTCGAGCGGGTGCCGGGCATCCTCATCGCTGTGGTGCTCGCCACCCTGGCGGCGTGGGGGTTCGCGCTGGAAGCCGAGGGCGTGCAAGTGGTTGGGTCGCTGCCTCAGGGCTTGCCAGGTTTTTCCATTCCGCTGATCGGGTTGAACGAACTGACCACTGTATTGATTGGTGGCTTCGCCGTGGCGCTGGTGTCATTCGCCGACACCAGCGTGCTGTCGCGCACCTACGCCGCCCGGACCCGTTCGCCGGCCGACCCCAACCAGGAAATGATCGGCCTGGGCATGGCCAACCTCGCCACCAGCCTGTTCCAGGGCATTCCCGTCAGCAGCAGTTCATCGCGGACTCCGGTGGCCGAAGCCGCTGGCGCGCGCAGCCAACTCACCGGCGTGTTCGGCGCTCTTGGCGTGGGCCTGTTGTTGCTGTTTGCGCCCGACCTGCTGCGCCATCTGCCCGTCAGCGCCCTGGCTGCGGTAGTTATCGCCGCCGCCATTGGCCTGTTCGAATTCCGCGACCTGCGGCGCATCTACCGTATCCAGCAATGGGAGTTCTGGCTGTCGATCGTCTGCTTTGTCGGCGTGGTGGTGCTGGGGGCCGTGCCGGGGATCGGCCTGGCGGTGGTGATCGCCGTGATCGAGTTTCTCTGGGACGGCTGGCGCCCGCATTACGCGGTGCTCGGGCGGGTCGCCGGGATTCGCGGCTACCACGACATCAGCCGCTATCCCGATGCTCGCCTGGTACCGGGCCTGGTGCTGTTCCGCTGGGATGCGCCGCTGTTCTTCGCCAATGCCGAGCAGTTCCAGAGTTGCGTGCTGCAGGCCATCGAACAGTCACCGACACAGGTCCGCCGGATCGTCATCGCCGCGGAGCCGGTTACCAGCGTGGACGTCACCTCGGCGGACATGTTGATCGAGCTTGAGCAGTACTTGCGTTCTGCGGGCATTGAGCTGCGTTTTGCCGAAATGAAGGACCCGGTGAAGGACAAGCTGCGGCGCCTGGAAGTGCTGGCGCACATCGGCAGCGATGTGTTCCAGCCCACGGTGGGTGCGGCTGTGGATGTTTATCTGGAGGAGCATGGGGTGGACTGGACGCCCTAGGCTCTGTATGAAAAGCCTAGTTTTACGAAAAGTGAGTGTGCAGCGGTATCGGGTACAACTCGTGACAGATAATTATGACCGTATTAATCGTACTGATTTATCGGGGTGAATAATTAGTCTGGATGCGTCTGGAACATTTTTGGGGAGAAAGTGGGCCACTCGGAAAAGCATTTATACTCAAAACCTTATTGAACGATGGCTTTATGTAATCATCCGAGGGGTGTCTGAATATTGATGATAAAAACCGAGCTGCTGGAATACCTGGACAACACGATTTCCAGCATGGTCGAGGCCGATATCGATGACGCCATCGTTCTTCACCTGGAGCTGATCATTGAGAACTATCGGAGAAAACCCTTCTTTTACAAAGCGCTGTTGAAGTATGACCGGCTGATGGTTGTGTTATCGCTGTGTAGTTTTTATTACAGCGATAACCTGGTGCCGTTATCCAAAGTCAAGCAGTTCTGCGAGGCGAGGGGGTATTTGTCACGCAACAGCCTTGATTCTTATTTTTCGTTCTTCTTTATCTCCGGTTATATGAACGTGCAGGCTCACCCGGAGGATGCCCGTCAACGCACTTACGCACCGACTGAAATGGCCTCGTTCGAGGCAGCTCGACTGATCAAGAGTTACCTGCACCCTGCCATGTCGTTGGCGCCGGGCGCTGTTGAGCTTTTCAAAAAAACAGACGATGAAATCATCCGCTGCTTCTTCCGCGGCCTGCGCAGGTTGCTGGACGCCAACATCCTGCTCGACGCCCTGCAGCCTGAGGCGAAATGGATCATCAACAAGGATGGCGGCCATCTGCCGATGTTGGCGCTGTATGTCGATGCCTTGAAGTCTCGCTCGACGAGCAAGGGCTACAAGTCGTCGACCTATGCGCAATTGTCGGCCCGGTTGTGCGTTTCCAGCACTCATGTCATGCGCCTGGTCAGGGAAGGCGAGAGCAAGGGCTACTTCAAGACCTATGGCAACCTGGTGGAGCTGTGCCCGGGTTTCACCACGTTGGTCAGGCAAACCATGGCAATCAATTTTGCCGTTGCGAGGATCAGCATGGAGCTGGGTGAAGATGCCACGCAATCCTGATCTTCCTGCGCTTGCTGCGGACTGCCATACCAACCATGACCAGCGTATCCGCCTGTTGCTGCGCACCGGCGTGGTGGCCGCCGAGTTGCTGGCAATCGGCAGTTGGCTAGCGATCCACCTGATCTTGAACGAGCGTTTGGGCAGCGCTGCGCCCTGGGGTACGTTGTCTGGGCTGGTGGCCTTGTTTCTGCTCCATACCTTCACCGAATCCGATCGGGTCTGGCGGTATACGGGGCTGATGTTCCTGCTGGTTTTCGTGCTTGGTTACATGCGGCTCTTCGAGGAGTACCCGCTACTGCACGCCCAATACGCCTTGCCGTTCGCCGTGCTGACGGTGGTCGGTGCCTCCTTGCTGATCCGCGGGCCGCTGGACTATCTGGTGAGCGGCGTCCTGACCTGGGTGCTGATCTGGCCGGAAACGGGATTTGAAGGGCAGGGGACCGGCCTGTGGTACCTGGAGCTGTTCGTGGTGTTCTCGCTGTGCCTGGGTTGGGTCAACAACCGTAGTTACATCAAGGCCCTGCAAACCAGCCTGGATATCGAACGGCACTATCGCCGGCTCGCCGAGACCGATCACCTGACATCACTGCTCAACCGGCGTGCATTGATGGAGCGCTTCGAAGCGTTTGTCGCCTCCCGTCCTGGCGGTTTCTTTTTGATGATCGACATGGATGATTTCAAACGGATCAATGATCGTTACGGGCATGGTGTCGGGGATCAGGTGCTGTGTGCGCTGGCTGACTGCCTGCGCGCCGTCCCCGGCAGCTACTGCAGCGGCCGGCTCGGCGGTGAGGAGTTCGGGGTGGTCATCGATGCAGTCGACCCTGACCAGGCGCTGGCGTATGCCGAGCGCCTGCTCGAAGCGGTTCGCGGCTGTGACGCTGCACCGGCCATGTTCACCTTCAGCGCCGGGCTGGTGCCTTTTTTCAGGGATGAAGATCCGTCGGGCATCCTCACCCATGCCGACCGCAATCTGTACAAGGCCAAGCACGCTGGAAAAAACCGCGTGCAAGCCAGCTCCTCCTGATTTTCAAACCCGTTCGGACTGGAGGTACTGTGTTCAATCATCGTTGCGAGCAGGCGCTGCTCAAATGCAAAGAAGAACTCGAGGGTCTGCGGGATATGTTCGAGCAGTTCGAGCAGAGGCTGGTCTCGGCCCGTGTGGATGAATCGGGCGTGCTCATCGGGGTCAACGCCGCGTTTGCCGAGGCCCTGGGTTACTCGCCACAGGCCCTGGCCGGCAAGCGTTTGAGCGAGTTGCTCGAACCCGGCTGCGCAACCCTGGTCAGCGCGGAGCAGGAGCAGCCGCTGCGTTGCCGAAGTGCCAACGGCTTGCCCGTGGTCATGAACCTTTTCTGGGTACGTGAGCGCAATAGCGTGTTCCAGGGCTACGGAACGGTTGCACCCGGGTTACCGCGCCAGGACAAGGACGGCCTGGAGATGTTTCGCGCACTGACGCGCTCGACCGCGATCATTCAGTTCAAACTCGACGGCACGGTGCTGGATGCCAATGAGCAGTTTCTCAAGGCCATGGGCTACACACTGGCGCAGATCCAGGGGCGGCATCATCGTTTGTTCTGCCTGGCCGAAGACGCGGCGTCGCCGGAATACACGGAATTCTGGAAGTCACTCAATAAAGGCCGCTTCGTTGCCGGGCGTTTCCGCCGTCTCGACAGCCGCGGGCAGCTTGTCTGGCTGGAAGCTACCTACAATCCGATCGAGGATGTGCGTGGTCGCGTCTACAAAGTCGCCAAGTTTGCCAATCTCGTCACCGCCCAGGTGGAGAAGGCCAACCAGGTGAAGCAGGCGGCAGAACTCGCTTACCAGGTATCACTGAGCACCGGTCAGCGCGCAGATCAGGGGATGACGATCTTTGCCGAGTCGAACCAGGCCATAGAGAGCATTGCGCAGCAGATGGGGTCGGTTACCACCACCATGAAGGCGCTGGAGGCGCAGTCGCTGGTGATCGGCTCAATCGTGCAGACCATCGGCGCGATTGCATCCCAGACCAATCTGCTGGCGCTCAACGCCGCCATCGAAGCGGCCCGTGCGGGTGAACAGGGGCGCGGATTCGCGGTGGTCGCCGATGAAGTGCGCAAGCTTGCGGCACGGACTACCCAGGCCACCGGCGAGATCGTCGAGGTGGTCAAGCAGAACCGCGCGTTGGCCGATGATGCCCTGGACCAGATCCAGCGCAGCCACGACCATACGAGCAAGGTCCTGGATCTGGCCGGGCAGTCCAGTCTGGCCATGCTGGATATCCAGCAGCGGGCCAGGCAGGTGGTCGAAGCGATCAGCCGCGTGGCGACGGATCTGAATTGATTACCGCATCGTCCGGGCGCAGCCGGGGCGGGTGAGCCCCGGTGAAGAACGGCCCCCGATCCTGGATTCCGGCAAGGCGGGTATCGGCAGATCGGGAGCGCGTCATCGGGCCTCTAGAACACCGGCGTGTACTTGACACTGAACATCACATTACGCGGATCACCGAAGTTGTTGTTGCCGTCGAGCTGGTTGTAGCCGGCGGTGTAGTAGTGCTTGTCGAACAGGTTGTTGGCGTTCAGCGCCAGGCCGATTTCCGGCGTGAGCTGGTAGCCGACGCGAGCATTCCATACGGTGTAGCCCGGCACGTCGAAGGAGCGCTCGTAGCCCAGCGTATGGCTCTGGCTGGTGAAGCCAAGACCGGTGCTGACCCCGCTCCAGTCGCCGCTGAACGGGTAGTCGCGCGCCGCGCAGCACTTCCAGGCGGTCGAAGAAGATCAGGTCCTGGGTCGCCCAGTTGCCCAGCGCATAGGTGTTGCGCACGACCGGCACGCCGTCGTATTGCCAGTCATCGATCTGGAATCCCCGCGAGGTGAGGATCATGCCCTTGCCGACGCCCTGTACGCCGACCATGCCGGTGGTCATGTTGGCCGCGTCCTTGAGGTCGGTCAGGCCCTGGTCGTCCATTTGCTGGCGGGTCATCACGCTGATCGACTGGGGGATTTCCTTCAGGGCGTGGGTGCCTTTGCCGATGGTCACGGCGCGGGCGGCGTAGGAGTGCGAGCCTTCGGTGGTGGGGTCGTCCCAGCTTGCCGGACGGAGGAGATTGCACGGGTCGGTGTTTCCGATGTTAGTGTGAATCGTTCTCAATACTACCCGTGGGACGAGAGGCAGCGCAATTGGCTCTTCTCGTGGGGTGATGCGGTGCCTGCATCGGAAAAAGCTGCTTTGCACAAGCGGACGAATCTGTTTCTGTAGTCAGAAATCACCTACCAAAGGACTGGAACATGCTGTTCAAAGACAAGGTTGCCATCGTCACCGGCGCGGGCCAGGGGTTGGGACTCGCTTATGCCAGGGCGTTGCTCGAGCGCGGCGCCAAAGTGGTCATCAGTGACCTGGGCACCGATCGCACCGGCGCGGGCAGCGACGAAACGGTGGCCAGCGCCGCCGTGCGCGCCTTGCAGGCCGATGGCGCGCAGGTGCTGGCGCACGCGGGCCGCCTCGACGAGGAAGCGGGGTGCAAGGCGCTGGTGGAACTGGCCGTCGAGCACTTCGGCGCGTTGGATATTTTGATCCACAACGCCGGCTGGGTCGGCTACCAGCCCATCGAGGAGCAGGACGCGACGTTTCTCGAGCGCTCGCTGGGGATCAACGTCCACGCGCCGATCTGGCTGGCCAAGCACGCCTGGCCGCACCTCAAGCGCTCCGGCGCGGCGAGGGTGGTGCTGACCACCTCCGACCGCGCCATGTACGCGCAATACGCCCAGGTCGGGCTGACCGCCTACGCCGCCGGCAAGATGGCGCAGATCGGCATCATGAACGCGCTGAGCATGGAAGGCGGAGAGCACGGCATTCTGGTCAACGCCGTGTCGCCGGTGGCCAAGACGCGCATGTGGGGCATCAGCCAGCCCCCGGAAAACCTCAAGCCGGAATGGGTCACCCCGGGCGTGCTCTATCTGGCCAGCGCGCTGTGCCAGGACAGCGGCCTGATCCTGCGGGCCAGCAACGGCCAGTTCAGCGCCACGCGCTTTTGCGAGAACCCCGGCGTGAGCTACCCGACCGACCTGGCCCGGGTCAAATGCGCCAGTGTCGAGGAGGTCGCGGACCTCTGGGAGCGCATCAAGGAGCACTGATCCGACGATCCTCTCTGGCTTCCCGCGGAAAAAACCGGATACTGGCGACCATTTCGTTTAGCCCGTTCTGGTAATCCCGCATGGAAATCAAGGTCAACTTTCTCGACAACCTCCGACTCGAAGCCAAGTTCGATGACTTCACGGTGGTGGCCGACCAGCCCATCCGCTACAAGGGCGATGGCTCGGCCCCTGGACCGTTCGACTATTTCCTGGCGTCTTCGGCGCTGTGCGCGGCGTACTTCGTAAAGCTGTACTGCCAGACGCGGGATATCCCCACCGACAACATTCGGCTGTCGCAGAACAACATCGTCGACCCGGAAAACCGCTACAACCAGATCTTCAAGATTCAGGTCGAGCTGCCGGCGGACATTTCCGCCAAGGACCGCCAGGGCATCCTGCGTTCTATCGACCGCTGCACGGTGAAGAAGGTGGTGCAGACCGGCCCCGAGTTCATCATCGAGGAAGTCGACAACCTCGACGCCGATGCCCAGGCCCTGCTGATGCCGGCCGCGGCGGCGGGCAGCAGCACCCGCATCCTCGGCAAGGACCTGCCGCTGGAAGACACCATCGCCAATATGTCGGCCATCCTCGCCGAGCTGGGGATGAAGATCGAAATCGCCTCGTGGCGCAATATCGTGCCCAACGTCTGGTCGCTGCATATCCGCGATGCGCAATCGCCGATGTGCTTCACCAACGGCAAGGGTGCGACCAAGGAAGGTGCACTGGCCTCGGCGCTGGGCGAGTTCATCGAGCGGCTGAACTGCAACTTCTTCTACAACGACCAGTTCTGGGGCGAGGACATCGCCAACGCCGAATTCGTCCACTACCCGAACGAGCGCTGGTTCCAGCCGGGCCGCAAGGACGCGCTGCCGAAGGAAATCCTCGACGACTACACCCGCGCGATCTATAACCCGGACGGCGAGCTGCTGGGCACCCACCTCTACGACACCAACTCCGGCAACATCGAGCGCGGCATCTGCTCGCTGCCGTTCGTGCGCCAGTCCGACGGCGAAGTGGTGTACTTCCCGTCGAACCTGATCGAAAACCTCTACCTGAGCAACGGCATGAGCGCCGGCAACACCCTGGCCGAAGCGCAGGTGCAGTGCCTCTCGGAAATCTTCGAGCGCGCCGTGAAGCGGGAAATCCTCGAAGGCGAACTGGCCCTGCCGGATGTGCCGCAAGAGGTGTTGGCCAAGTACCCGGGCATCGTCGCCGGCATCCAGGGCCTGGAAGAGCAGGGCTTCCCGGTGCTGGTCAAGGACGCGTCGCTGGGCGGTGAATTCCCGGTGATGTGCGTGACCTTGATGAACCCGCGCACCGGCGGTGTGTTCGCCTCGTTCGGCGCCCACCCGAGCTTCGAAGTGGCGGTGGAACGCAGCCTCACCGAACTGCTCCAGGGCCGCAGCTTCGAGGGCCTGAACGACCTGCCGCAGCCGACCTTCGAAAGCCATGCGCTGATGGAACCGAACAACTTCGTCGAGCACTTCATCGACTCCAGCGGTGTGGTGTCGTGGCGTTTCTTCAGTGCCAAATCCGATTTCGAATTCGTCGAGTGGGACTTCTCCGGCCAGGGCGAAGACTCCAACGCCGACGAAGCCGCGACCCTGTTCGGCATCCTCGAAGGCATGGGCAAGGAAGCGTACATGGCCGTGTATGACGACCTCGGCGCCACCGCCTGCCGCATCCTGGTGCCGGGCTATTCGGAAATCTACCCGGTGGACGACCTGGTCTGGGACAACACCAACAAGGCGCTGTTTTTCCGCGAAGACATCCTCAACCTGCACCGCCTCGATGACGACGCGCTGGAAGCGTTGCTGGAGCGCCTGCTGGAATCCGAGCTGGACGAGTACACCGAGATCAAGACGCTGATCGGCGTCGAGTTCGACGACAACACCGTCTGGGGCCAGTTGACCATTCTCGAGCTGAAAATCCTCATCCAGGTCGCCTTGCGCAAGTTCGACGACGCCAAGGAGCTGGTGGAGATGTTCCTGCAGTTCAACGACAACACCGTCGAGCGCGGCCTGTTCTACCAAGCGCTGAACGTGGTGCTGGAAGTGGAACTGGACAACGAACTGGAACTGGGCGACTACGAAGTCAATTTCCGCCGCATGTTCGGCAACGAGCGGATGGATGCGGTGATCGCTTCGGTCGAGGGCAGCCTGCGCTTCCACGGCCTGACGCCGACCAGCATGAAGCTGGAAGGGCTGGACCGGCACCTGCGCCTGATCGACAGCTACAAAAAGCTGCACGCGGCGCGGGCCAAGGCGGCAGGCCTGGCGGGCTGAACCCTTCGCGGTGGCGAATTTTGCGGGCCACCCCAAGGCCCGCAAAAGGATGGATTAGCGAAACATTTGTTGCCGTATGACAATCCTTCATCGAACCACACTGCTACTCTGGCATCTGGCCATATCTGGCCCAGACTGTGAAAACCGCCGAATTTCACCTGTGCCGAGGGTCGTGAATGATCGAGCGTCGTTACCGCCGCTCCTTGTGGCTGTCGCTGGTGCTGTTGCTGATGTCCGCGGCCGCGATGGCCGCGGATCAGTGCCAGCACCTCACTGCCACGGGTAACCCCGAATATCCCCCCTATCTCTGGCGTGATCCCGACAATCCGGGGCAATTGATCGGCGCCAATGCCGACCTGCTCAAGCAGGTGGCCAGCGAACTGGGACTGGAAATAGAAGTCCGCTACACCGGCCCTTGGTCCCGCGCCCAGGAAGAAGTGCGCACGGGGCGTATCGACCTGCTGGCCGGCTATTTCCTCACCGATGCGCGTCAGCAAAGCATGGATTTCATCGAGCCCGCGTTCCTGCATACGCCGAGCGTGGTCTGGGTGCGCCGGCACGGCGGCTTTGCCTACAGCGGCTGGGAGGACCTGAAGGGCCGCAAGGGCGGGACGCTGGTCAGCAACAGCCATGGCCAGCAGTTCGACGACTACGCCAGGGACAATCTCAATCTCGAAGCGGTGCCCAGCGCCACCCAGGCTTTCCAGAAGCTGCTGCTAAAGCGCAACGACTACGTGATCTACGAGCAGTACCCCGGCATGGCGCTGAGGCGCACCCTGGGCATGGAAGACCAACTCAAGGTCCTCGACCCGCCCGTCTCCAGCGAAGGGCTGTACCTCGCGCTGTCCCATGACTCGCCCTGCAACCGCCCGGAACTGCGCGCGCGGCTGGCGCAGAAAATGCGCGAAATCGTTGCCGGACCGCTGCCGGAGCAGTGGGTGACGGAAAATCTGGAGCGCTGGAAGAGCCAGCAGGAACCCCGCTAGTTAACTGATCTGTCCCCACACCTGCACCAGCCCGATGGCATGCACCAGGCCGATGCCGGTGCAGAGGGCCGAACTGATAATGACGAAGCGCAGGCTGCGGCCATCGTTGAGCAGCACGAACGGCCCCACCAACCCGCGAAACAGATAAACCAGGGTGATGACGCACAGCGCCGGCCGCAGCAGCGGCAGCGCGCCGATCACCCCCGCGCCGGCCAGGGCGTAGACCGCCCAACTGGCCAGAACCAGGGCGATACCCAGGGTGACGATGGCCGGAAAGCGATAGCCTTTCTCGGCGGCGCGAACAAACCGCCGCCCCGCGCCGGCCAGGCGGTAACCGGCGGGCCCGGCGATGATCACCCCCAAATGGAGCATGGCGGCGAGCAGGCTGAGGGCTGCGGCGATGATGAGGGGCAGGTTGTGTTCGACGTCCATTCGCGCTGTTCCTTGTTGGGTTTGAGCACCGGTGTTGTCGGTCTGAAACGCTGATAAACGCGTTCGAGCCAGACAACGCGCGCACTGTACCGCCCTTGCATTCCAGCGAGGAATGCCCCCATGAATATCTTGAATTTTATTTTTGCCGGCGAACCCCCTAGCGTGAGCGCATCGCAGAAGGAGTTCCTGTCATGTCTCGCTCGCCGCTACAGCTCTTTGTTGACGCCCGCTTCACCAGTCCTTACGCCATGTCCGCCTATGTGACGCTGCGGGAGAAGGGCCTTGAGTTCGAAACGGCGCTGGTCGATCTCGACTGGTCCGAGAACCTCTCGGACGACTACACCCGCCTGTCGCTGACCCAGCGCGTGCCGACGCTGATCGACGAAGGCTTCGCCCTGTCCGAGTCCTCGGCCATCACCGAGTACCTGGAAGAGCGCCATCCGCAGATCGCGGTCTACCCGAAAGACACCGCGCAGCGGGCGAGGGCGCGGCAAGTCCAGGCGTGGCTGCGCAGCGATCTGCTGTCGATCCGCCAAGAGCGTTCGACGCTGGTGGTGTTCTATGGCGTCAAGGCCGGGCCGCTGTCGCCGGAGGGCGTCGCGGCGGCGAAGAAACTGATCAACGTGGCGGAAACCTTGCTGGCGGAAGGTGCCGAATACCTGTGCGGCGAGTGGTCGATTGCTGATGTCGAACTGGCGGTGATGCTCAACCGCCTGATCCTCAATGGCGACCCGGTGCCGGCTGGGCTCAAGGAGTACGCGGCGCGGCAGTGGCAGCGACCGAGCGTGCAGGAGTGGGTGCAGAAGGTGCGTCCGGCGTTGTAATGCCGGAACGAGGCCGGCCGGGTTTGCCCACCCGGCCGCCCTTGTGCATCATCACTGGCTCGACACAAGGAGCCGTGCCCATGTCCTCGACGCACCTTCACCTGCTGTGCGGCAAGATCGCCTCTGGCAAATCCACCCTCGCCAAACACCTCGTGGCAGAGCACAGCGCGCTGCTGATCAGCGAAGATCACTGGCTTTCGCGTTTGTATCCCGACGAGATCCGTTCGGTAACCGACTACCTCGACCGCGCCCGACGGATTCGCGCGGTACTGGGGCCGCTGGTCATCGACCTGTTGCGGACGGGGGTCACGGTGGTTCTGGATTTTCCCGCCAACACCGTCGCTGACCGCAGTTGGCTGCTGAGCCTGGCGCGGACAGCGGGCGTCCATCACACCTTGCACTACCTCGAACAGGACGACGCCACCTGCCGCACCCGCCTGCATGCGCGCAATGCGCATGGCGAGCACGACTTTGCAGCCACCGATGCCGAATTCGAGCTGATCACCCGGCATTTCCAGGCGCCTGCGGTGGGTGAGGGGCTTGATATTGTGGTTCATGGTCAGGAGGGGCTTGCATGATCGGCTGACCGGAGAAAACTTCACCTTCGAGGCCTGGCCTTACGAGTTGTCGGGGGGCGTGCTGTCCAGGGTTCTTCGTCGAGCAGTCCTGCAAGGGACGATGAGGCAGCCTGATCCGCCGTCACCCAAACCACCGCGCCAACCCACTCGGCGTCAATCCCGTCCAGCGCTTGAACGAGCGCCGGAAATTGGTGGTGTCGCTGAACCTCAGGTAGTTGCACACCTCTTCGTTGGTATAGCCCTTCATCTGGTACAGGTACAACGCCACATGCCGGCGCACCAGGTCCAGTTGCTGCTGGAAATGGGTGCCGTGCTTGTGCAGTTTGCGCTTGAGGGTGGTGGGGCTCATGCCGAACGCCGCCGCCACGCGATCAAGGTTGATCGGTTCGTGGATATGGCTGTGCAGGTGATCGTACAGCCGGTCGAGAAAGCTCGCGCCGCCCTCCAGCGCAGCCAGTTGCTCCAGGCAGGCTTGACGCGCCACCAGCCCCGGGGTGGTGGCGACGTCGGGCAGTGGCCGATGCAGGTATTCCCGCGGCAGTGACAACAAGGTCAGTTGCGCATCGAAACGCACCTCTTCCCCCAGGTACACCCAGTACTGCTCGATATGCCGCGGTTCGCTCCAGGCGCACTGGATGCGCCACGGCAAATGCTCGCCAGTCAGCCGTCGACTCATCGCCAGCACCGCGCTCAGGCAGGCTTCACCGAGAAACTGCGCCTGGTTGCCCGCACCGCAGCCGTCCTGCCAGTACAAGTGCAGGAAGTGTTCTTCCAGCAACAGGCGCGGGGTCAGCAACGGGCTGAGCAGGCTGTGGAATTCGCAGAGGTTTTCCAGCGCCTGGTACAGGTCGCGGGCGTGCAGCAGGGTCTGGCTGGCTTCGCCGTAATGACCGGGAAGCAGGCGCTGGCCGAACAGGAAGGCGCTGTCGTCGGCATCCAGCAGGCGCCGGGCGTTGTCGATCAGGGTCAGGAATTGCTCCTGGCTGAACTTCGCCCGGCCCTGGCTGATGTCCTCGTAGAACACTTCGCAACCGCGCAGCAGGCGGTGGCTGTCGATACCCCGGGACAGCGCCAGGTCGATCAGCGCCGCCGGCTGGAAGTGCCCGATGATAAAGCGCTGGTCACGCTCGTAGCCGCTCATGCCGCCCCCTTGCGCGGCGTCTGCCGCTTGGCTTTGGCAATGCCCAGGTTGACCCGTTTGAGCAGGCTTTCCACATCGTCTTCATAAGCCATGGCCACCGCCACACTGGCGCGCAGGTGCAGGCGCTCGCCGTGGCGGCGGGTTTTGTGGGCCAGGCTCGCCACCGCTTGTTGCAGCTCGTCGGCCAGCCAACGCGCCTGGGTTTCGCCGGTGTTGGGCATCACCACCACGAAGCGGTCGCCGGCCAGGCGGCACAGCACGTCTTGCTGGCGCAGGTTGAGCAGCAGCAGTTGCGCCAGCACTTGCAGCAGGTGATCGCCCTCGGCTTCGCCGTGGAGCAGGTTCACCGCGCTGAAATCGTCGATATCCAGCACCACCAGCGACAACGGTTGTTGCTCGCGGCTGGCCTGTTCCAGCGCCCGTTGCACATGCTGGCGCAGGTACTGGGCGCCGCCCAGCGGGGTGAGTTTGTCGAACAGCAAATGCTCGCGGAACAGCCCCTCGCGTTTGCTCATCTGCGCGTTGATCGCCTGTTGTTCCTGATGCAGGTGATAGATGCCGAAGGTCACCAGCACCAGGCCCACCGGCATCGGCGCGGTTTCCAGCCAGTTGTCCCAGACCGCGCCGGGAGCCAGGCGGATGAACTCGTCGAGCACGTCCATCCACCAGGAAAAACATACGCAAGCCATGCCCACGGCGAGCATGCGGGTGACCCGCCCGGCGGGGCGGCTGCGCATCAGCATCACCAGCCAGATCAGCCAGATCAGTCCCGAGCCGCCTTCGCCGATCACGTCCATCCAGTTGATCTGGTCCCACGGTTTTACCTCGCCGAAGGCCAGGTAAAGCTGCAGGCCGAGGTTGGCCGCGACGGCGAGGCCGACGAAGGTGAGGGTGTGCAGTTTCAGCAGTGATTTCATGAAGGTCTCCGGGCCGGGCCCGCCCAGCGTGCCCGACCGATATCACAACGCTGTTACAGACTCTTGTCCCGCGACTTGCACGGCAATTGGTCCGGGCCTTGTGCGCCGTTGCAGAAGCGCTCCGCCGGCAGTTGTCTGGCCGGCTCGCTCAGGCGGTTGCGGCCCTGCTTGTCGCGGGTCAGGTCGAAGGCGTCATACAGCCGCCCGCTGGCGGTGAAGCTGCGCACTTCCAGGCGCGAGGCGCCGACTTCGACGGTCTGGTAGAGCTGGGTTTCCTCGGCGCTGCGGTCGGGCTGCTGGCGCGCGCGGTCGTTGACGCCGTACATCTTCGAACCGGCCACCGAGACCATGTACACCGGCCCCTGCACCTTGCCGGCGGCGCGTGCCTGTTTCGCCGCGGCGCGACCGTTTTCGTTGCTCAGGCGGCTGTAGCAGTGGTCGTGGCCTTGCAGCACGAGGTCCACCGAATAGCGTTCGAACAGCGGTTTCCACGCGGCTTTCAGCGGTTCGGTGTCTTGCGGCCGGGCGCAGGTGAAGATCGGCTGATGGGTGACCACCACCTTCCAGCGCGCCTTGCTTTCCTTGAGGCGTTGCTCCAGCCACTGGCTCTGCTGGTCGAGGGTGTTCAGGTCGAGGGCGGCGGTGCCGTCGAGGACGATAAAGCGCACGCCCTGGTAGTCGGTGACATAGGTGGTGCTTTCCAGGCCGGCCACGCCGTTGTTCGGCAGGGCGAACTGTTTTGCCCAGTGCGGGCCGAGGGTGCGGCCTTCGCTGCCGTCGGGGTTGAGGCTGTCGAGGTACTCGTGGTTACCGGCGGCCACCACCTGCGGGACGCCGGCGTAGTGGAAGCCGCCGGCCTGGTTCCATTCGCCCCATTCATCGTCATGCACCAGGTCGTCGCGCTGCGAGGTGAGGTCGCCGGCATGCACCACCAGCGCCGGGCTGGCGGTGGCGTGCAGGGCCTGGCGGATGCTGCGCGAGGCGATGGACAGGATGTCGTTCTGGGTGTCGCCGAGGTAGATGAAGCGGAACGGCTTGAAGCCTTCGGCGGCGGTGCGGAACTGCAGCCACTCGCTCCAGCCCTCGGCGCCCTTGACCCGATAGGCATAGGCGCTGTCCGGTTGCAGGTCGCTCAGGCGAATCTGGTGGTAGAGCGCCGCGCCGTTCTCGGTGTCCAGCGCCTGGCTGTTGCCTTCCAGCAGGCGGGCGCGTTTCTCCAGTTGCGGGCCGTCCAGCGCCGGCGCCAGTTGCAACTGGCTGGCGTCCTGGCGGGTGTCGGTGCGGAAAGTCACGGCCATTTCCCGCGCCGGATTGGCGCCGGGAGTCAGCACGATCCGGTCGGCCAGGCCGCTGGCGGCATAGGGCGCGCCGGGGGAGTGGGGCAGCGGGTCGGCAACGGCATGGCCGAGGCAGGTGGCGAGGGCGAGGGCCAGCAGGCTCAAGCGGGACATGAAAGATCCTTGATCGATGGGTATTGGCGGCCAAGGAAACAAAGGCGAATGACGGTTGGGTTACAGGGGAGGGGGTCTATTTGGGTGGTGGCAGATGTGAAAAATATGTTGGTTTTTTGCGGGATCTGTTCGGGCCTCATCGCTGGCGAGCCAGCGCCCACAGGGTTCTGAGCATGCCCGTACCGTGAGGGAGCTGGCGTGCCATCGATGAAGCGCTATTCCCAAAGGAGGTCATTTCAGCCCAGAACACCGGCAAAATCCGGTAAAAAAGCCCCGATCCGACCGCCACGAAAATCTCTGTCACAGATCTGCCATACACCACCCCTAGCGTGCCCTGCAGTTTCCGCCGCGACGTGGCGGATGGACTTCAGGGGAGCGTTATCGTGGTCACCGTCAAACCCGCAGACAACCGTCGGCGATTCAAGATCAGCCTGTTGAGCCTGGCCATCGGCGCCAGCCTGCCAGCCTTCGCCGAAGACAAGGTCGAGCACGTCAATGTGGTCGGCCAGGCCGCCAGCATGGACCAGGCGCTCAAGGAGCAGAAAGCCTCCGACACCGTGCGCAGCGTGGTCCACGCCGACGCCGTCGGCCAGTTGCCCGATGACAACGCCGCCGAAGCCTTGCAGCGTATTCCCGGCCTGTCGGTGGAGCGCGACCAGGGCGAAGGGCGCTTCGTCAGCGTGCGTGGCATCGGCCCGGACCTCAACAGCGTGACCATCAACGGCACCCTGTTGCCGGCCCCGGAAGGCGATCGCCGCGCCGTGGCGCTGGACGTCCTGCCCACCGAGCTGGTGCAGTCGCTGTCGGTGGTCAAGACCCTGACCCCGGACATGGACGCCAACTCGCTCGGCGGCACCATCGAGGTGGAAAGCCTCTCGGCCTACGATCATCCGGGGCTGTTCTACACCCTCAGCGGCGAAGCCAGCCACGACAAGAACACCCGCCAGGACAGCCCGAAATTCTCCGGCGCCTTCAGCAACAAATTCAGCCTCGGCGACGGCATCGACAACTTCGGCGTGGCCGCGGCCTTCAGTTGGCAGCAGCGCGATTTCGGCTCGGACAACGTCGAAACCGGCGGCGCCTGGGACTTCGACGACGGCCAGCCACGCCTGGAAGAAGCCGAGCAGCGCGACTACCGCATCCGCCGCGAGCGCACCGGGGCCGGGCTCAACTTCGATTACCGGCCGGACGATTTCTCCAGCTATTACCTGCGCACCCTCTACAGCCGCTTCAAGGACACCGAGACGCGCAACGCCGCCGGCATCGAATTCGAAGACCCGCAACTGTCCGGCGAGCGCGGCGACGGCGAAGGCTGGCGGGCGCTGAAATCCCGCGAAGACACCCAGGAAATCCAGTCCTACGTGTTCGGCGGCGAACGCCTGATCGACGCCTGGACCCTCAGCGGCCAGGTCGGCTACAGCAAGTCCAGCGAGAACGATCCCGGTGGCATCGCCAGCGCCAAGTTCGAAGGCGACTTCGCCGACATCGGTTTCGATGGCACGCGCAAGCCGCGCCTGAGCACCGGCTCGGCCTTCTACGATCCGCAGGCGTTCAGCCTCGACAAGGTGGAGTGGGAGAAAGCCAACTCCAGCGACGAGGAAAAGAACATCCGCCTGGACCTGGCCCGCGACTACGAAGTGAGCGGCAACAGCGCCCAGGTCAAGTTCGGCGCCAAGGCCAGCCGCCGCGACAAGCGCAGCGACACCGACGTCTGGGTCTACGACGACTTCGACGACATCACCCTCGACGGCTTCCAGAGCGGCAAGGTCGATTACGCCCTCGGCAATTTCGGCAACGGCATCAGCGCGGGCGCGATCAAGGACCTGATCGGCGGCCTCGACCGCAACGCCTTCTACGACGAAGAAGAATCGCGCATCAACGATTTCCAGATGAGCGAAGACATCAACGCCGCCTACCTGATGAACACCCTCGATGTGGACGCCTGGCGCTTCATCGCCGGGGTTCGCTACGAAGGCACCGAGTTCGAGGCCAAGGGCACCGGCCTGCGCGACGGCGAATACAGCCCGACGCAAAGCCGCAAGCGCTACGACCACTGGCTGCCGGGGCTGCACGCCCGCTACCAGTTCACCCCGCAGACCCAGTTGCGCGCGGCCTGGACCCACAGCGTGGTGCGCCCGACCTTCGGCCAGTTGGCGCCGGGCTTCATGATCGATGACAGCGAAGGCGAGGCGAGCTTCGGCAACCCGGACCTCAAGCCGCTGGAGTCGATGAACCTCGACCTCGGCATCGAGCATTACCTGGGCCGCGCCGGCATGCTCTCGGCCTACGTGTTCTACAAGGACATCGACAACTTCGTCTACAACACCGACCTGGCCGGCAGCGGCGAGTGGGTCGACTTCGACGAAGCCAAGACCTACGCCAACGGCCAGAGCGCGAAACTCTACGGCCTCGAGCTGGCCTATTCGCAGAAATTCGACTGGCTGCCGGCGCCGTGGAACGGCCTGCTGCTGGGCGGCAACCTGACCCTGAGCAAGTCCCGCGCCGAGATCGACGGCCAGGGCCTGAGCCGGCGCATCGACCTGCCGAACCAGTCCGACACCGTCGGCAACCTGACCCTCGGCTGGGAAGACGAAAAACTCAGCCTGCGCCTCGCGGCCAACTACAAATCCAGCTTCCTGGCCGAAGTGGCCGCGGTGGATGACAAGGCCCATGACCTGTACGCCGACGACCAGTTGTTCGTCGACTTCAAGGCCGGCTACTTCCTCACCCCGGACCTGCAACTGACCTTCGAAGCGCAGAACATCACCGACGAGTCCTATTACACCTACACCGGACGCCGCTCGTTCAACTCCCAGTACGAAGAGTACGGCCCGACCTACAAGCTCGGCCTGACCCTGACCCACTTCTGACCGCTTCGCCCGCGCCGCTGCCCTGATGGGCAGTGGTGCGGGCTGCCCATGAGAACCGCACATGTTCAACGCACGACCCTACACCCTGTTGAGCGGCCTGTTGCTGACGATGGCCGTGGCCCAGGCCTCGGCGCAACCGGCACTGAGCCTCGGCGAGCGCCTGCCCGGCAGCCCGGAAAATGCCCGGCTGCTGGCCAACGATGTGTTCTGGCCCGGTGCCGACCGCCTTGTGGCCGGCAAGCACGGCCTGCAACTGCTGAAAGCCGACGGCCAGGTGCTGAGCCAACTGGACGGCCGCTTCAAGGGCCTCGACCAGCGCCTGGTCGACAACGGCCTGCTGGTCGCCAGCCTCGACACTAAACGCCAGCAGGCGCTGCTGGTCCGGCTTCAGCGCGACACGGGCTGGAGCACGCCGCTGTACCTGCCCAAGCGCGATTTCGCCATCGAGGGCCTGTGCCTGTACCGCGACAGCGCGCGCAACAGCTTTATCTTCCTGCTCGGTGCCGAGGGCGTCGGCGAGCAGTGGCTGGTGGCAAGCGCTGACCAGCCATTGGCCGCCGCGCAGCGCGTGCGGGGCTTGAGCCTGCCGCCCCTGAGCGAGTATTGCCAGAGCGACGACACCAGCGACAGCCTCTACGTCAACGAAGAAAACCTCGGCCTGTGGCGTTATGGCGCCGCCGCCGAAGCCCCGTTGCAGCGCCGCCCGGTGGACCTGCGCGCGCCCTTTGGCGGTATCGGCAAACGCAGCGCCGGCATGGCCCTGGTGCCGGGCGGCCTGCTGGCGCTGGACCCGGTGAGCGCGACCCTGCACCTGTACCGCCAGACCGGCATCACCTGGCAGGCCGAGGCGGTGCTGCCGCTGGCGGAGCTGAAAGCGCCCGAGCAACTGAGCGTGCGCCCTGATGCCACGGGCCTGGACCTGTTGATCGTCGATGACGAAGGCCAACGCCGCGCGCGCCTCGACTGGACCTTGCCCGCCGTCACGCCGGCAGCGGCCATCCCGGTATTGCCGGCGCAAGTACAGACCGAACCGGTGCCGAGCTTTGGCGACGCCGCCGACGACCCGGCAATCTGGGTCAACGCCGCCGACCCGGCGCGCAGCCGGGTGCTGGGCACCGACAAGAAGGGCGGGTTGCTGGTCTATGACCTGCAAGGCCGGCAATTGCAGGACCTGCGTATCGGCCGGGTCAACAACGTCGATGTGCGCAACGGCTTCAACCTGGGTGACCGCGAGGTCGATCTGGCGGTGGCCAGCAACCGTGACAACAACAGCCTGCACGTCTTCGCCATCGAGCCGAAGACCGGCGAGGTCAGCGTGCTCGGCGAGGTCGCCACGCCGCTCAAGGACATCTACGGCCTGTGTATGTTCAAGGACAGCGGCGGCGCGCTGTACGCCATCGCCAACGACAAGGACGGCAGCTTTCTCCAGTACCGCCTGAGTGCCCTGGGGGGCGAGCTGCGCGGCGAACTGGTGCGCCGCTTCGCCACCGCCTCGCAACCGGAAGGCTGTGTCGCCGACGACCGTGGCCAGCGCCTGTTTATCGGCGAGGAAGACAAGGCGGTCTGGGCCCTGGATGCCCGCGCCGACGCGCCCGCCACGCTGGAGAAAGTGATCGGCGTTGGCGGCCCGATCAAGGCCGATATCGAAGGGCTGGGCTTCTATCAGGGCAAGCAGCGCGACTACCTGGTGATTTCCAGCCAGGGCAACGACCGCTACGTGGTGGTCGAAGCCAGCCCGCCGTACCGCCTGCGCGGGGCTTTCAGCATCGGCCTCAATGCCGCGCTCGGCATCGACGGCGCCTCGCAGACCGACGGCCTCGACCTGACTTCGGCCAACCTCGGCGGCCCCTGGAGCCAGGGCCTGCTGGTGGTGCAGGACGGGCGCAAGCGCATGCCCGAAGGCCGGCAGAACTTCAAGTACATCGGCTGGAGCCAGGTCGCCGAGGCCCTGAAGCTCGACTGAGCGACTGTCATCAGCCGGCAACACGCCGGACATCAAATCGAGTGATCGCCCCGCCGTCGCGGGGCCAAGGAGCAAGACATGCAAGCTGCAACCGAACACATGAGCATCTGGGGCCTGGTCAGCGACGCCAGCCTGGTGGTGCAGGCCGTGATGCTGTGCCTGGTGCTGGCCTCGTTGCTGAGCTGGTATTTGATCGTCCAGCGCGGGGTCAGCCTGCGCCGTAGCGAGCGGCAGTCCGAGACGTTCCTGCAACGTTTCCGCGCCAGTGGCGACCTGGCTCTGCTGTACCGCGAAAGCCAGGCCAAGGGCGGTGACGGCGAAGACGACACGCCGTTGCAGCGGATCTTCGTCGATGGTTACCAGGCCTTCTCGCAGTTGCAGCGCCAGCCGCAGATCGCCAGCGACAGCGTGCTCGAAGGCGTCGAACGCAGCCTGTACGTGTCGCTCGCCGAACAGGACGAGCGCCTCGACCAGGGCCTGGCGTTTCTCGCCACGGTCGGTTCGGTGAGCCCGTATATCGGCCTGTTCGGCACGGTGTGGGGAATCATGAATGCCTTCCTCGGCCTGTCCCAGGTGCAGCAGGCGACCCTCAACACCGTGGCGCCCGGCATTGCCGAAGCGCTGATCGCCACCGCTATCGGCTTGTTCGCGGCGATTCCAGCGGTGATGGCCTACAACCGCTTCAGCGCCCGCGGCCAGACCCTCAGCGCGCGTCAGTACAGCTTTGCCAACGAATTGCAGGCGCGCTTGCACAAACGCCTGCACTGCACCGCGAACATCGCCGCGGTGGCCTGAAAGGAGCGTCCTCATGTTGGTCAAACCCCAGCGCAAACACGCCGCCAAGGCGGAAATGAACGTAGTGCCCTATATCGACGTGATGCTGGTTTTGCTGGTGATTTTCATGGTCACCGCGCCGATGCTGGTGCAGGGCGTCAAGCTCGACTTGCCCAAGGTCGCCGCCCAGGCGCTGCCGGCCGACAGCGAGCGGCAAGTGCTGACCCTCTCGGTGAAAAACGACGGCAGCTTCTACTGGAACATTGGCCCCAACCTGAAGATCGAGGGCCAGAGCGACAGCGCCGTGAGCCTTGAGGAAATGCGCGACAAGGTCGGCCAGATCATTGCCCTGCGCGGCGACACCCAGGTCTATGTGCGCGCCGACCATGGCGCCGACTATGGCCGGGTGGTGGCGGGCATTGCCGAATTGCAGCGCGGGGGTGTGACCAGCCTTGGGCTGATCACCGAGGAGCCTTGATATGAGCAGCCTGAGCCTTGCGCTGCCGGTCAGCGCGCCGTCCTTCAACCTGCCGCGCTGGCGCGGCCATGTCGGCGCGGCGGGCATTGCCGTCGCCCTGCATGCGGCGCTGGCGGTGGTCTTGCTGGGGCATGACTACACGCCGCGCTTGCCGACGCCGGTGGTGCCGGTGATCACCACCCAGT
>NZ_JANLOA010000010.1:0-60466 GCF_025466035.1 Pseudomonas sp. 20P_3.2_Bac5
CTTCACCACTGTCGGCCTGCGCGCTGGCAAGCAATTCACCTTGGGTAACGGCACCACCCTGACCCCGCGCGGCAGCCTCGGCTGGCGGCATGCCTTCGGCGACACCACGCCGGACGCCGACCTGCGCTTTGTCGATGGTGGTGCGGCGTTCAGCACCCAAGGCGTACCGATCGCCAAGGATGCGGCGGTGGTCGAGGCGGGGCTGGATGTGAGTGTTGGCGCAGCGGGCAAGCTGGGTGTTGGCTATTCGGGACAATTGTCCAGCGATAGCCGGGACCATGCAGTGACCGTGAGCTTCAGCATGGGCTTCTAGGGCCTAAATCGCTGGCAAGCCCGGCTCCCACAGATTCAGCACTGAACTTGAGACTTGTGCAGTATCTGTGGGAGCCGGGCTTGCCGGCGATGCTCTTAACCGCGCTGCCGCGCCAGCGTCATCGCGGTGTCTTCGATCATGTCTTCCTGCCCGCCGACCATCCCGCGTCGGCCCATCTCCACGAGAATCTCCCGCGCCGACACGCCGTATTTCTTCTCGGCACGCTTGGCAAACAACAGGAACGAACCGTAGACCCCGGCAAAGCCCATGGTCAGGGCATCGCGGTCGCTGCGGATCGGGAAGTCCATGATCGGCACCACCAAATCCTCGGCCACGTCCTGGATCTGGAACAGGTTGACGCCGGTCTCGATCCCCATGCGTTCACACACCGCGACCAACACTTCCATCGGCGTATTGCCGGCACCGGCACCAAGTCCGGCGCAGGCGGCATCGATGCGGGTAGCGCCAGCGGCGATGGCGGCGATGGAGTTGGACACGCCCATCGACAGGTTGTGGTGGCCGTGGAAGCCGATTTCGGTTTCCGGGTTGAGCGCGGCACGCAGGGTGGCGACGCGCACGCTCACGTCCTCGGGCAACAGGTAACCCGCCGAGTCGGTGAGGTAGATGCAGTTGGCACCGTAGCTCTCCATCAACTTGCCCTGTTTCGCCAGGCCCTCGGGGCTGTTCATGTGGGCCATCATCAGGAAACCGACTGTATCCAGGCCCAGCTTGCGGGCGTGGGTAATGTGCTGCTCGCTGACATCGGCCTCGGTGCAGTGGGTGGCCACGCGAAGGGTGGAAACCCCGAGTTCATGGGCCATCTTCAGGTGATCGACGGTGCCGATGCCGGGCAGTAGCAGGGCGGAGACTTTCGCTTGCTTCATCAGCGGGATCACCGCGGACAGGTAGGCTTCGTCGCTGTGGGCCGGGAAACCGTAGTTCACCGAGCTGCCGCCGAGGCCGTCGCCGTGGGTGACTTCGATCAGCGGGATGCCGGCGGCATCGAGGCCGCAGGCGATGTCTTTCATCTGTTGCAGGCTGATCTGGTGACGCTTGGGGTGCATGCCGTCACGCAGGCACATGTCGTGTACGGTGATGCGCTTGCCACGAAGGTCCATGGTGTTCTCCTTAGGCGTGGGCGGGCTGGACGGCGCGCAATTGCAGCTCGCCCTTGAGGATGGCTTCGGCGTACATCTCGGCGGTGCGGGCGGCGGCGGCGGTCATGATGTCGAGGTTGCCGGCGTACTTGGGCAAGTAGTCGCCTAGGCCCTCGACCTCCATGAACACCGAAACCCGGTTGCCGTCGAACACCGGCCCGTTGACCAGCTTGTAGCCCGGCACATAGCGCTGAACCTGGGCGATCATCGCGTCGATGGCCGCGCGGATGGCGTCCTGGTCAGGCTCGTCTTCGGTCAGGCAGTGCACGGTGTCGCGCATGATCAGCGGCGGCTCGGCCGGGTTGATGATGATGATCGCCTTGCCTTTTTTCGCGCCGCCGACCTGTTCGATGGCACTGGCGGTGGTGCGGGTGAATTCATCGATATTCTTGCGCGTGCCCGGGCCCACCGATTTCGACGCCGCGGTGGCGATGATCTCGGCGTACGCCACCGGCTGCACGCTGGACACCGCCGCCACCAGCGGGATGGTGGCCTGGCCGCCGCAGGTGACCATATTGACGTTCATCGCGCCCAGGCCGAGGTTGGCCTTGAGGTTGACCGGCGGCACGCAGTACGGGCCGATCGCCGCGGGCGTCAGGTCGATCATCAGCACGCCGAGTTCATTCAGCTTGCGGCTGTTTTCCGCGTGGACGTAGGCCGAGGTGGCGTCGAAAGCGATCTGGATGTTGTCGTCGAGCACGTGCGGCAGCAGCCCGTCGACGCCGTCCGCGGTGGTTTTCAGGCCCAGTTCGCGGGCGCGCGCGAGGCCTTCGGAGGTGGCGTCGATGCCGACCATCCACACCGGTTCCAGTACCTCGCTGCGCTTGAGTTTGTACAGCAGGTCGGTGCCGATATTGCCCGGCCCGATCAGCGCGCATCTGATTTTCTTGCTCATCGTCTGTGGCTCCCCAGGGTGCTCAAGGTATGAAGCGCAGGCTGGACTGGCCCAGCCCGCTCATGGAAAGGCTGATGCGATCACCGGCGGTGACCGGCACCAGCGGCGCCAGAGCGCCGGAAAGAATGATTTCGCCACGGCGAAACGGAATGCCCAGCTCGCCCAGGGTGTTGGCCAGCCAGGCCACCGCCGCGCAGGGATGCCCCTGTACCGCCGAGCCGAAGCCGCTGCCGGCGGGTACGCCGTTCTTCAGCAGGTGCATTTCGACGCGGGCCAGGTCCAGCTCGCGCGGGTCGATACGCTGGGTGCCGAGGGCGAATACGCCGCAGGAGGCGTTGTCGGCGACCGTGTCCTGGATGCGGATCTGCCAGTTGTCGATCCGCGAATCGACGATCTCGAAGCACGGCATCACCGACTCGGTCGCGGCGAGCACGTCGTCGGCGCTGATCCCGGGACCGTGCAGGTCCTCGGCGAGGACAAAGGCGATCTCGCCCTCGGCCCGGGGCTGGATCAGGTGGTAGCGGGCCAGGCTGACATCGCTGCCATCGGCCACTTGCATGGCGTTGGTGAGGAAACCGAAATCGGGCTGATGCACGTCGAGCATCTCTTGCACGGCGCGGCTGGTGACGCCGATTTTCTTGCCCACCACCTGCTCGCCGAGGGCTTCGCGACGTTGCAGGAAACGCAGGGAAATACGGTAGGCGTCATCCAGGGTGATATCTGGAAAGCGCTCGCTGAGCGGCGCGAGGGTCTTGCGGCTGCGTAGCGCGTGGAACAGCTCGGCGCCGAGGGCATCGATCAAATGGGCGTCCATGACGTGGCTCTTTCTGAAGGAAGAAAAAAGGCCGGCCCCAACGGGTTCAAGGTGCCGGCCAAAAAGGGGAAGCGGTGTCAGCCGACCCAGACGCTGGAGTCGGCGCCGCCATCGACATCGATGATCTTGCCGGTGACCCAGGCCGAGGCCGGGCTCGCCAGGTACAGCGCGGCGGCGGCGATGTCCTCGGGGGTGCCCAGGCACTTGAGCGGGGTGTTGGCTTCCATGCTCTGGCGCATGGCGGCGGGCATGACCCCGGCGAGTGCGTCGGTCAGGGTCGGGCCCGGCGCCACGGCGTTGACCCGCACCTGCGGGGCGAAATCCTGGGCCAGTAGACGGGTCAGGTGGCTGAGGGCGGCCTTCGCGCTGCCGTAGGCGCTGAAGTGACGCTGCGAATAACGCGCCGCCACCGAACTGACGTTGATGATGTTGCCGCCGCCGGCCTCGCGCATCAGCGGCACACAGAGCTGGCAGAAGGCGTAGGCAGTGGACACGTTGAACCGCAGGATCTCGTCGAACTGTTCCGGGCTCAACTGCAGCGGGTCATTGGGCCCGCCGCCGCCGACGTTGTTCACCAGATGGGTAATGCGGCCCAGTTGCTCGTGGCTCTGGCGGACCAGGGCCTGGCGTTGTTCGCTGTCGTTGACATCGCAGGCGATGGCCAGGGCGCGCCGACCGAGGGCGCGGACCTCCGCGGCGACCGCCTCGACGTCCGCCAGCGAGCGCGCCGAGCAGACCACATCGGCCCCGGCCTCGGCATAGGCCAGGGCAATGGCCCGCCCGATTCCACGGCCACTGCCGGTGACAATGGCGACGCTACCGTCCAGTTGGAATCGCTTGAGGATAGTCATGGGCTGTCCCTTCTCCTGTGGTTTGGATGATGGAAGGGACTATGGCCGGGGCGGGGATTTGGGGGCATCGTCTCAATGGACTAGCGGGATGGCGCGAAATAGCTGGAACCACTGATTTGGGGCAGGTGAGTTGTTGGCGCGCTAGGTTGAGGTCTCTATTGGCAGGAGGCTGATATGGATCGTCCACACAACAAGCGTTTACGACATGGCCGTTTTTCCGAACAGGGGCGTTTGTATCTTCTGACCACTACGGTTGCGAACAGGGTCCCGATTTTTCGGGAGATGTGCCTGGCGAGACTGGTAATTGGACAGTTCCGGCAAGTGCAGGATGAGGGGCTGGCGAATTCGTTGGCCTGGGTTGTAATGCCTGACCATATTCACTGGTTGATAGAACTGCGGCAGACCAGCCTAAACACGCTGATGCAGCGCTTCAAGTCGCGTAGTGCGCGCAGCGTCAACGCGGCATGCGGGCGACAGGGCCGGCTGTGGCAGCCGGGCTTTCATGATCGGGCGTTGCGCCGGGAGGACGATATTCTCGAGGTTGCGCGGTACATCGTGGCCAATCCTTTGAGGGCCGGGCTTGTGCAGCGCTTGGGTGATTATCCGCATTGGGATGCAGTGTGGTTGTAGGGCCATCGCGAGCAAGCTCGCTCCTACAGGTTTGGGGGTGGGGGGGTAGGAGCGAGCTTGCTCGCGATGCGCCGCGCGGGCGGCGCTCGATCTCAAGAGCACTGAAATCCCCCGCCATGCCCTCGATACCAAAAAGCCCTAGTCCGCTTTGACGATGAACGACCCCGCCCGCGAATCCGATCATCACCCTCAGCTTGCGCAAGGGCGCAACCAGATCGGGAGAGTCGAGCGATGTACAGCATGCGTGACAAGAATGAAGAAGAAGTCGAGCTGATCGAGCGGGCACGACGCCTGGTGCCGTTGCTCAAGGAGCGCGCCGCGCAGGCCGAGCGCGAGCAGCGGGTGCCGGACGAGAGCATCATCGAGCTGCAATCCGCCGGTCTGTTGCGCGCGCTGCAACCCCGCGCTTTCGGCGGCTACGAGGTCGACCCGCGGACCTTTTTCGAAATCCAGATGATCCTCGCCGAGGGCTGCATGTCCACCGCCTGGATCTACGGTGTGATGGGCGTGCACCCCTGGCAATTGGCGCGCTACCCGATCGAGGCGCAACGCGAGGTCTGGGCCAATGACCACGGCGCGCTGATTTCTTCCACCTACATGCCGGCGGCCAAGGTCACGGTGGTGGAGGGCGGCTACCGCATCAGCGGGCGCTGGGGCTTCTCCAGCGGCAGCGAGCACTGTCAGTGGGTGTTCCTCGGCGGCATCCTGCCGGCCGACGGCGATTTCACCAGCGAGCACGGCACCTTCCTGCTGCCGCGCCAGGACTACCGCATCGAGCACAACTGGGACGTGTTGGGCCTGCGCGGCACCGGCAGCCACGACATCGTGGTCGAGGACGCGTTCGTTCCGGCGCACCGCGTGCAGCGCACCAACAACTGGCGGATCGAAGCCACCCCGGGCCGCCTGGTCAACACCAACCCGATCTACGCCATTCCCTTCGCCCAGGTGTTTTCCCGCGCGGTTTCGACTTCGGCCATCGGCGCGCTGCAAGGGGCGATCAACGAGTTCCGCGCCAATGCCGCCGCGCACATCGGCAAGCACGGTGCGCGCACCGCGGACGATCCGGTGGCGCAAATCTCGGTGGCCGAGGCGGTGATCACCGTCGATGCCCTCAAGCTGGTGCTGGAGCGCAACTACGACCACCTGATGAGCCTGGCCTGCGCCGGCGAGTACCCGGACACCGAAACCCGCCTGCTGTATCGCTATCAATCGTCCTATGTGACCAACGTCTGCGCCGACCGGGTCAACGACCTGCTGCGCAGCATGGCCGCGTCCGGGCTGTACAACAGCAACCCGGTGGCGCGGCTGTTCCGCGACCTGCACCAGGCCCGCGGCCACATCGCCAACAACTTCATGGCCTACGGGCGCAGCTTCGGCGCGGTGCAACTGGGCCTGCCCAACCCGGACCCGTTCGTCTGAGGCCCATCCCATCGCGCGTTCGCCTGCCTGTGCCGCACAGGCAGGTCGCCCGGAGTACCTGAACCATGAATGACTATCTGAGCTTGCGCGTGGCGCGGGTGATCGAGGAAACGGTCGACGCCCGCTCGCTGGTGTTCGACATCCCCGAGCACCTGGCCGAGCGTTTTCGTTATCAACCCGGGCAGTTTCTGACCCTGCGGGTGCCGTTCGAAGGCGGCTGGCTGCCGCGTTGCTATTCGCTGTCGAGCACGCCGTTGCTGGACGAGCCGTTGCGGGTGACGGTCAAGCGCGTGCGCGAGGGCCGCGCCTCCAACTGGCTGTGCGAAGAACTGCAGGAAGGCCAGACCCTGGAAGTGCTGCCGCCCGCCGGGGTGTTCGTGCCGCGCTCGCTGGACAGCGATCTGCTGCTGTTCGGCGGCGGCAGCGGCGTGACACCGGTGCTGTCGATCCTGCGCTCGGCCTTGCTCGCCGGCACTGGCAGGATCCTGCTGATCTACGCCAACCGCGACGAGCAGTCGGTGATCTTCCGCGACGAGCTGCGCTTCCTCGCCAACGCCCATCCGCAGCGCCTGCAGATCGTCCATTGGCTGGACTCGGTGCAAGGCGTGCCGGCCACGGCGCAACTGGCCGAACTGGCGCGTCCGTTTATCGATGCCCAGGCCTTTATCTGCGGCCCGGCGCCGTTCATGGATGCCGCGGTGGCCGCGCTGAAAAGCCTCGGCATGCCCACTGGCCGGGTGCATGTCGAGCGTTTCGTCTCGCTGCCGGGCGAAGGCGAAGCGTTGTCGCTGGTGGTCAGCGAGGCGGCGATGGCCGCGCAACTGGCGGTGCGTCTGGACGGCGAGGACTACGAGTTGCCCTGCGACAGCGGCGAAACCGTGCTCGACGCCATGCAGCGCGCCGGTCTCAACCCGCCCAGCGCCTGCCGCGTCGGCGGCTGCGCCTCGTGCATGTGCACCCTGGAAAGCGGCGCGGTCGACCTGCTGCACAACGATGCGCTGGACGCAGGCGAGCTGGCCGAGGGCTGGATTCTCGCCTGCCAGGCCGTGCCCACCACCGCGCAATTGCGTATCCGCTTCCCCGAATGATGAGCGAGTCGATGATGATCCCGAGCCAGAACCCAGTCGCAGCCGATACCGGTGCGCCCGCCAGCATCGCCCGGATGCTGTTCGACAGCGCGCGGCGTTTCGCCGGGCGCAGCGCCATCGAAGAAAACGGCGAATGCCTGGACTATGCCGACCTGCCCGAGCAGGTCCTGACCATCACCCGCGGCCTGATGGCCCTGGGCATCCAGGCCGGCGACCGCATCGGTCTGTGGGCGCCGAACAGCCGCCAGTGGATCCTCGCGGCGCTGGGTATTCACTGCGCCGGCGCGGTGCTGGTGCCGGTCAACACGCGCATGAAGGGCGCCGAGGCCGCCGACATTCTCGAACGCAGCGGCTGCCGCGTGCTGTTCGTGCAGCGGCAGTTTCTCGATGTCGATTACACCGCGCTGCTCGAACCCCATCGCCCGGCGAGCCTGGAGCATCAGGTGATCTTCGATGTCGAGCGCGCCACCGACGCCCGTGACCTCGGCTTCGGCCAGTTTCTCACCGGCGCCCTGACCATCGAAAAACTCACCGCCGAGCGCCGCGCCTTGTCGATCGGGCCGGAAGCGATGTGCGACCTGCTGTTCACCTCCGGCACCACCGGCAAACCCAAGGGCGTGATGAGTGCCCACGGCCAGAACCTGCGGGCGTTTGGCGAATACGTGCGGGTCATCGGCCTGGTGCCGGGGGACCGCTACCTGATCGTCAACCCGTTCTTCCACGCCTTCGGCTACAAGGCCGGCTGGCTGACCTGCCTGATCGCCGGGGCGACCATCCTGCCCCATGCGGTGTTCGACGCCGACGCGGTGTTCCAGCGCATCGCCAACGAACGCATCAGCGTGCTGCCGGGGGCGCCGACCCTGTACCTGTCGCTGCTGGCCCACCCACGGTTGGCCGAGACGGACCTGTCCAGCCTGCGTATCGCCGTGACCGGCTCGGCGAGCATTCCGCCGAGCCTGATCGAGCGGATGCGCAACGAGCTGGGCTTCAGCGTGGTGACCACCGCCTACGGCCTGACCGAATGCGGTGGGCTGGCGACCCTGTGTGACCCCGGCGACAGCGCCGAGACCATCGCCGGCACCAGCGGCCGGCCGCTGTCCGGCACCGAAGTGAGCATTCGCGACCCGCAGAACCAGGCGCTGGCCCAGGGTGAAACCGGCGAAATCTGCCTGCGCGGTTTCCACGTGATGCAGGGGTATTTCGAGAACCCCGAGGCCACGCGCGAGGCGATCGATGCCGACGGTTGGCTGCACACGGGCGACGTCGGCCGGCTCGACCCGCAAGGCAACCTGGTGATCACCGACCGCCTCAAGGACATGTACATCGTCGGCGGCTTCAACTGTTACCCGGCGGAAATCGAGGCGGCGTTGATCGCCCATCCGGCCATCGCCCAGGTCGCGGTCATCGGCATCCCCGATGCGCGCATGGGTGAGGTCGGCTGCGCCTGCGTGGTGTTGCGCGAAGGCCGGCAACTGGAGGAGGGCGAGCTGATCGCCTGGAGCCGCGAGCGCATGGCCAATTACAAGGTGCCTCGCAGCGTGCGGCTGTTCCCGGCGCTGCCGCTCAACGCCTCGGCCAAGGTGGCGAAGAACGAACTGCGTGCGTTGGTGGGCAACGGCTGATTTTCACCAAACGGACGATGTGCCGGCGCGGGCGCTGTTCCAGGCTGCGCCGGCAAGCCCCAAAACAACAAGAAAGGAGAAAGGAGCATGTCTTTGCCCAAGCGGATCGCCACCCGTGATGTTCGTCGTCGCAGCCTGCTGGCACTGGCCGTCGGCCTTGCCAGTGGCGCGGCCAGCGCCGGCCCGAGCTTCGAGCTGGGGGACAACACCACCCTCGACACCTCGCTGACGGTCAACTACACCGCCTCGATGCGTACCGGCAAGCCGGCCCACGAGTACCTCAACGACCTCAACAACGACGACGGCACGCGCAACTTCAAACGCGGCGCGCTGATCAACAACCGCGTCAGCCTGTTTGGCGAAATGCTGCTCAAGCACGACAACCTCGGCGCGGTGCTGCGCGGCAGCCACTTCTACGACGACGTCTATCACCAGCGCAACGACAACGACTCGCCCGGCACGGTGAACAAGGTCGGCCGCGCCGACGGTTTCAGCGACGACACCCGCCGCCTCAGCGGCAGCAAGGCGCGGCTGCTGGACGCCTATGTCTACGGCAACTTCGACATCGGCGACACCCAGTACCTGTCGGTCAAGGCCGGCCGCCACCTGGTGGCCTGGGGAGAGAGCCTGTTCTGGGCCAACATCAGCCAGGGCCAGGCGCCGGTGGACGCCACCAAATTCAACGTGCCGGGCACCGAGGCCAAGGACTCCTACCTGCCGGTGGGACAGGTTTCGGGGTCCTGGTCGCTGAACGAAGACCTGGCGCTGGTGGGCTTCTACCAGTACGAGTGGGAAAAGACCCAGCTCAACCCGGTGGGCGACTACTTCGGCAGCGACACCTTCGGCCCGGGCGCCGAGTTCTTCCGCCTGGCGCCCGGCGTGATCGCCAACCTGCCGGACAAGAGCTTCACCGGGGTCAATTACGCCGGCGAACTCAAGCCGCGCGATAGCGGCCAATGGGGCCTGGGCGTGCGCTACCGGATCACCGAGAACACCGAAGTCGGGCTGTTCCACTACCGCTACCACGAGCGCGTCGGCTCGATGTTCTTCGACTTCAGCGGCACCACCGAATACTCGTCGCTCAAGCGCCTGGCGCGGCACAGCGGCGTGGAGTCAGCGCCGGCCTATCGCCTCGGCTACTTCGAGGACGTCGCGCTGACCGGTATCAGCTTCAGCTCGAAGATCGGCGACTCGGTGCAGTACGCCGGCGACCTCAGCTACCGCGACGGCGCCTCGGTGTACCTGGACAACGGCGCGCCGACCACCGGGCAAATCTGGCAGGGCAACCTCAACGCGTCGTACATCCTCGGCCCGAGCTTTATCGCCCAGCAGACCACCTTCATGGGTGAAGTGGTGCACCAGCGCATCGAGAGCGTCGACAAGCTGGTGGTCAGCGGCGGCGGGGCGGGCGTCGATGGCGTGTACGACAACTTCGAGTCGGCCACCCAGACCCGCGGCTCGACCCTCCTCGGGATCGGCGCCTACATGGACTACCCGTCCATCGCCAACGGCCTGGACCTGACCACCAAGGTGGTGTGGACGCAGAACGTCGACGGCAGCGCCTACCAGGGCCTGGGCCGCGACGAGAAACGCCTGACCGTGGGCGGCGATTTCAAGTACTTGGGCAACTTCCAGGTCGGCCTGACCTACGTGGCCTACCTCAGTTCGCCGGATATCGCCCAGGGCCGCCTGATGGCCGACCGCGATTACCTGTCGTTCAACGCCAAATACACCTTCTGACGCAATCGGCCACGCCCTGGCGGCGTGGCCGGTTTTGTTCGTCCAAACGTCGAGGCCTGTCATGCAAACCCGTTCCGCTCCATCGCCGTTCAGCCCCGTCACCATCGGCCCGCTGACCCTGAAAAACCGCTTTATCAAGGCCGCCACCAACGAAGGCATGAGTGCCAACGGCGTGCCCTCCAAACAACTGGCGGCGTTGCACGCCAACCTCGCCGGCGGCGGCGTGGCCCTGACCACGGTGGCCTACTGCGCGGTCAGCAAGGACGGCCGCACCTTGCCCAACCAGTTGATCCTCGAACCGTCGAGCCTGCCGCACTTCAAGGCCCTGACCGAGGCCGTGCACGCCAAGGGCGGCCTGGCCAGCGCGCAGATCACCCACGGTGGTTGCTTCACCTTCATCCGCGAACGCTCGACCAAACGACCGCTGTCGGCCAGCGGCGGCTTCAACAAGATCGGCATGATGAGCGGCATGTTCCTCAAGCAAGCCATGACCGAGCGCGACATGCAGCAAGTGGTCGAGGACTTCGCCCAAGGCGCGCGACTGGCCCGCGAGGCCGGCTTCGACGCGGTGGAAATCCACATGGGCCATGGCTACCTGCTCAGCCAGTTCATCTCGCCGCTGTACAACAAGCGGCGCGATCAATACGGCGGCAACCTGGAAAACCGCCTGCGCTTCCCGCGCCGGGTGCTGCGCGCGGTGCTCGACGCGGTGGGCCACGAGCTGGCGGTGATCTGCAAATACAGCATCACCGAAGGCGTGCGCGCCGGTAACAGCGCCGAAGACGGCGCCCGCATCGCGCGCCTGCTGGAAGAAGAGGGCGCGCACCTGCTGGTGCTCAGCGCCGGGATGAACGCCGAATCCATCACCACCATGTTCGGCTCGTCCTTCCCCAAGGAAAACCGCGTGCAACAGAAGAACCCGGTGATCGCCCTGGCCATGGCCATCCAGCGCATGACCGACCCGGTGGTGGAGTTCCGCGAGCTGTACCTGCTGGAACACGCGCGCAAGGTCCGCGCCGCGGTGAAAATGCCGCTGGCGTACCTGGGCGGCGCCAAGAGCCTGGGCAGCATTGAACAACTGATGAGCGAAGGCTTCGACCTGGTTGCCATGGGCCGGGCGCTGATCGCCGAGCCGGGGTATGTCAACAAACTGGCCAATGGCGAGGGGCGCAGCAACAAATGCACGGCGTGCAACCGTTGCGTGGCGATGATGTATACGCCGGGCGGGACCTCGTGCGTGTTGGGGCAGCCGGGGGATGCTGCGTTGAATCGGGTGCCGGCGGCGGGCTAGGTGGTGGGGCTGGGGCTGTGGGCTTATCTATTCGATAAAGTCTGGGGAAGCTGAGGACGCTATCGCCGGCAAGCCGGCTCCCACAGGGGGGCCCGGAGCGCAGCGTAGGGCCGGATGCAGGAGCCAGCGGTTTTCGTCTATTTTGCCAAGACAAAATGGACTCGCCGTAAAGGCGAAAGGGGCCGGCGGCTTCGCCACATTGAATGGATAAGCTCACAGCCCTAGCGCCAACACCCAGGCCCAAGGTGGTCGCCTTATCGCGAGCAAGCTCGCTCCTACACATACATGCATATGCATGCACATGCATGCGCGTTCAGGCGCTGCGGCTATCAAGCGCCCGAACCACTGGCCTCGATCCGGATCCGGTCCGCTCGGCACTCACCGCGGTCAGTCGCCTGGCGGGGCAGGAATGCCTGGCCGATAACGCCCTTCAACGTGCGCTCGCCCTTGAAGTCCTTCGGCAGCGACACCCGGATCTCCTCCAGGTAGTCACCGCTGCAGATCAGCAGAAAATTATTGCCCACGTCTTTGCTGCCAAACTCATCGGCCAGTTTCGAATAGAACTGCTCCCTGGACACTTCTCCACCCACGTTGCCACGGATGTATTCACCGGCCTGGGAGTCATTGAAGGATTTCAGCAAGTCCACCGCGAACCGGAAGTACGCGTCATCGGTCATGGCCGTCTGGCACACGCCGTGTTTCTTCCATTCGTAGTTGCCGAACTGCGTGCCGTAATGAAAGTTCGGCATCCACGGCGTGATGTAGTCCACGGTGTCGGCGGTCAGATCGAGGTCGGCGCCGTCGCATTTGCCGTAGTCAATCCCGCATTCCTGCTTGTTCGGCCACAGCCCGTGCAAGGTGAAGTGGTTGACCGTCAGCGCGCCGTCTTTCATGGCCTCGCACTCCGGTTTCGCCGGGCCGCCCTGGTCATGCTCGCAAAAGCCCGGCTGCCAGGTCACGGCGAGCACATAGCTGTCGTATTGGTCGGGAATCCGGCACGCCTGCGATCCCGCTTCGGAGATCACCAGCCCGTCGACCTGGCCACAGTCGGCGGAAACCCAGCGCAGGTCGTTCTTCCCCGCGCCGACCTTGACCCTGATCCACTGGTACTGCTCGCGGTTGACCTCGGCGATCTGGTAGGTCTGCCCCGGCTCGACGGAAAGGTCGCCAGGGTTGGTCCTGTTCTTGAACGATTGAAAGGCTTCGCAGCGCTGCGAGACGGAAAAGGTGCCCGCGCTGGTTTCCACGGCCAGGGCGTTATCGACGTTGACGAAGGTGAGCAAGGTTGCGAGGGCGAGTAAGGCCAGACGATCCATGGTTAGGTCCTGTGTCAGCAAACGGGTGCCTGTTGACGCGGGAGATTACCGTAGTCGTGGCCTGATGGCGCGGAGAAACCAAGGGGAAAAGGGGTGTGCCCGAGAGCAGTGTTTGCTGCTCCGGGCGGTGTCCTGACTCAACCGAACTGGAGGAATTCCACGCAACTGCGGTTGAACAACGTCCGGTGCTCGACCTGCACCCAGTGTCCGCACTGGTTCAGCACGATAAAGCGTGCCTTGGTTGCGCCATCGATGATGCGCTGGGCGCCGCTGACCGGGTTGAAGTTGTCGTTGCTGCCCCAGAAACCGAGGATCGGGCACTGGATCTCGCCCAGCCGGCTTTCCATGTTCGGCACCATCATGGTGCTGAACAGGTTTTTCGGCTGAGTCACTGCCACCGCCACCCGTTCCTGCAGCAGGTCTTCCGGCAGGATTGAAGGGTCGAACAGTTGCAGGCTCATCATGCTGCGCATTTCTTCCATGCCGATCGGGCCGGCATTGAACAGGCTGACCATGCGCAGGATGCCCGGCATCTGGAAGTAGGTTTCGCGCTCTTCGACGCCGCCTGGCGCCAGCAGGATGAGTTTTTCCGCCAGCTCCGGGTGACGCAGAGCCAGGCCCAGGGCGATGGCGCCGCCCAGCGAGTTGCCGAGCAGGGTGCAGCGACTGACGCCGATCTGCTGCAGGAACGTCCCCACGCAATCGACGAAGAAATCCAGGTTGTACTGCACGTCATCAGGCTTGTCGGAGCGGCCGAAGCCGGGCAGGTCGAGGAGGATGTTGCGGTAGCCGGCGGCGACAAAGTCCGGCGCGTTGCCTTTGAAGTTGCTGTAGCCGCTGGCACCCGGGCCGCTGCCATGCAGCCAGAGCACCACGGGACCTTCGCCCTGGTCCAGGTAGTGCAGGCGCAGCCCGCCGGGCAGGGTCTGGTAATGGCCGACGGGCAAGGGCAGGTCTACGGATTGGTTCATGAGGTTCTCCAGGTCTGCGGATGGACGCGCAGACCGGCCGGGTGTGGTGGATGAGCGAAGGGGTAAGCCACACCCGGCCAGTGTGCGCCAGGGGATGCTCGGCCCTGCGCGGCGTCGCCACATCGTCCGTTCAGACCACATGGCCCGACGGCGGCGCTAGTCCTGTTGGACGATGTTCGCCCCGGGCGCCGGGCCAATCATGCCGGGGAGGGCTCGCTGTCTGCGGGTCGCGTCGAACATTCCAAGGAGAACGCTATGAAGCTGCAGAACAAGGTGGCCTTTGTCACCGGCGCCGGGCAGGGCATGGGCCAGGCCATCGTGCGCCGGTTCGTCGCCGAAGGGGCGAAAGTGGTGGCGGTGGACCTCGATCAACAGGCCCTGGCCGCCAGCCTGGCGGACCTCGGCGAGAACGTCCTGGCGCTGTCCTGCAACGTCGCCGACAGCGCGTCGGTGGCCGATGCGATGGGCCAGGTCGAGGCGCGTTTCGGCGGCCTCGATATCGTGGTCAACAACGCCGGCGTCGGCGCCCTCGACAGCTTTCTCGATACCCCCGACGAAAGCTGGGCGCGGGTCATCAACGTCAACCTCGGCGGCACCTTCCTGTGTGCCCGCGAAGGCGCGCGGCTGATGCTCAAGGGCAAGCGCCAGGGCGCGATCATCAACCTCTCCAGCACCGCCGCGCTGACCGGCGAAGGCCCCAGCCATTACTGCGCGTCGAAGGCCGCGGTGATGGGGCTGACCCGCTCCATCGCCCGCGAACTCGCGGCCAGCGGCATCCGCGTCAACACCCTGGTGCCGGGCCCGACCAACACGCCGATGATGGCCGGCATCCCTGATGAACACATGCAGGCGCTGCTCAAGAACGTACCGTTGGGGCGCATGTGCGAAACCGACGAGATCGCCCGGGTGGCGGTGTTCCTGGCCAGCGAAGACGCCAGTTTCATGACCGGCCAGAACATCGCCGTCAACGGCGGCATGGCCTTTATCTGAGGAGTTTCCATGAGCAAGCGTCTGCAAGGAAAAATCGCCTTCGTTACCGGTGCCGGCTCCGGCATCGGTGAAGCCACCGCCCTGCGTTTCGCCGAGGAAGGCGCCACCGTGGTGCTTTGCGGGCGGCGTCCCGAACCACTGCAGGATCTCCAGGAACGAATCCAGGCACTGGGCGGCCAGGCCGAAGTCGCGGTGGCCGATGTCAGCGACGAGCACGCTTATGTCGCCGCGCTGGAAGCCACGGCCAAGCGCCATGGCCGCCTGGACATTCTGGTCAACAACGCCATGGCCTACACCTGGGGCGGCATCGACAGCATGACCACCGCCGACTGGCACGCCAACTTCAGCACCACGGTGGACGGCACCTTCTGGGGCACCCGCACCGCCATGCGCCTGATGCAGGCCAATGGCGGCGGCGCCATCGTCAACATCGCCTCGATCTGCGGCCTGTTCGGCACCGCCTGGATGGCCGGTTACTCGGCGGCCAAGGCGGCAGTGATCAACTTCAGCCGCGCCGCTGCCAGCGAAGGCGCGCCGCACAAGGTGCGTTGCAACGTGGTCATCCCCGGCGTGGTCGACACCCCGGCCACCGCCGGCATGCTCAGCGATGCCCGGACCCGCGCCAATACCGAGAAGGTCATCCCGATGAAACGGGTCGGCCTGCCGGTGGAGCTGGCCAACGCCATCCTGTTCCTCGCCAGCGACGAAGCGTCCTATGTCACCGGCGCGAGCCTGAGCGTGGACGGCGGGCGCAGCTCCGACCTGTACACGGTGCTGGAATGAGCCAGGACGACGCCTCGCTGCTGCAGCGCATCGACCGCCTGGAATCGCTCGACGCCATCCGCCAGTTGGCCGGCAAGTACGCGCTGGCGCTGGACATGCGCGACATGGACGCCATGGCCAACTGCTTCGCCGCCGACGTGCGGGTGGGCCGCGACAAGAGCGGCCGCGCGCACCTCAAGGCGTGGCTGGACGAAACCATGCGCAAGCAGTTTCACGGCACCTCGCACCACCTGGGCCAGCACATCATCGAATTCAGCGACCCGGACCATGCCACCGGCGTGGTCTATTCGAAGAACGAGCATGAGACCGGGCCCGAGTGGGTGATCATGCAGATGCTCTACTGGGACGATTACGAGCGCATCGACGGACGCTGGTGCTTCCGCCGTCGGCTGCCGTGCTACTGGTACGCCACCGACCTCAACAAACCACCGATCGGCGGCCTGAAAATGCGCTGGCCGGGGCGTGAACCCTATGCCGGCACCTTCCATGAACTGTTCCCGTCGTGGGACGGGTTCTGGGCCAACCGGCCGGACAAGGACGCCTTGCCACAGATCGCCGAGCCAGCGCCGCTGGAGGGGTTCTTGCAGACAATGCGACGGGGGGCGGGGGACCCGAAGATTCGGGTGCGGTGAGAGAAGAGCAGAAAAGCCGTCGCTGGCTTGCCAGCGATGGCCATGGGCACCTACACAATCTATGCATGTGTCAGCCGACATGCCTTCAGCGCCCTTGAGATCGAGCGCCGCCCGTGCGGCGCATCGCGAGCAAGCTCGCTCCTACATCGGTTGCAACGTACCTATGCCTGTCAGGCCATGGTTGAACGCCTTGTTTGTACGATGCGGTATCGAGTCGACTTCAACAGCCTCCCCGCGATTCATCGCCAAGCGCCAAGGGCGGGCAACACCTCTCTGTCAGGCCATGGCACGTTGCAACCGATGTAGGAGCGAGCTTGTCGGGGCGCCGAACCGTCGCGATGCGCCGCGCGGGCGGCGCTCGATCTTGAAAGCGCTGAAAACCGAACCTGTGGGAGCCGGTCTTGCCGGCGATGAGGCCAGCCGAGGCAACGCTGTTGCCAGGGCGGGCGCCATCGCTGCATGGGTATCTACACTCTTTTCGATCATGTGGTGACTGGAAGGCGCTTGTCATAAGACCAAATAATGGCCACCAAGACCCAGGAGGCCACGTTGCAGTTGCCTCCTGGATTTCCACACCGCTACCTGCGCATCTCCCGCGGCATCCCCAGCGCCCGCTCGGCAATTACATTGCGCTGGATTTCGTTGCTGCCGCCGTAAATGGTGTCCGACCGGGTAAACAGGAACAGCGACTGCAACCGGCTCAACTCATAAGGCGCGCCGTCGAGAACCTCCGCTTGCGGTCCCAGCACATCCATCGCCAACTTGCCCAGTTCGGCATGCCAGGTGGACCAGGCCAATTTGTAGATCATTGCTTCGCGCGCCAGGCTGCCGTCCTGCGGACCGGAGAGCATGCGCAGCGAGTTGTAGCGCAGTACTTTGAGCCCGGCCCAGGCGCGGGCGATGCGCTGGCGCAGCAACGGATCGCGGCTGGCGCCGTTGTCGCGGGCGATGCGAATGACCTCGTCCAGTTCGTTGTGGAACTGCATCTGCTGGCCAAGGGTGGAGACGCCGCGCTCGAACCCGAGCAGGGCCATGGCGATCTTCCAGCCATCGCCGGGCTCGCCGACCAGGTTGGCGATCGAGGTCCGCGCCTGGTCGAAGAACACTTCGTTGAACTCGCTGGTGCCGGTGAGTTGCTGGATTGGCTGCACGCGAATCTGTTCCTGGGCCATCGGCACCAGCAGGAACGACAGCCCGTGATGACCTCTGCTGCCCGGTTCGGTTCGGGCCAGCACAAAGCACCAATCGGCTTCGTGGGCCAGCGAGGTCCAGACTTTCTGCCCGCTGATCAGCCAGTACTCGCCGCTGTCGTCGAGGCGCGCGCGGGTCTGCACATTGGCGAGGTCCGAGCCGGCGCCGGGCTCGGAATACCCCTGGCACCAGAACTCACGGCCGCTGAGGATGCCTGGCAGCAGCCGGCGTTTCTGATCAGTGTTGCCGAAGGCGGCGAGGGTCGGGCCGACCAGCCCTTCGCCGATATGGCCCATGCGTCCGGGGCCGCCGGCGCGGGCATATTCTTCGTGGAAGATCACTTGCTGGCTGATGCTCAGGCCGCGACCACCGTGTTCGGTGGCCCAGCCGACGCCGGTCCAACCGCCCGCGGCGAGTTCGCGTTCCCAGGCTTTGCGTTGCTCCGGAAAGCTGTGCTCGTCGCCCGGCCCGCCGCGAAAACGCAGGGGCTCGAACTCGCCGCGCAGGTGTTCGGCCATCCACTGGGCGACGTCTTTGCGGAAGGCTTCGTCCGCGCTGTTGAATCCGATCTTCATGGGCGTTGCTCCAGGAGTTGCGCGGCCAGGCGCTCGGCGTGCCAGGCCGGGGTGCCAAGCCACTGTTCGCCGGCCCGGGCGCGTTTGAAATACAGGTGCGGGTCGTATTCCCAGGTGAAGCCGACCCCGCCATGCAACTGGATGGACTCGGCCGCGCAATGGAAGAAGGTTTCGCTGGCGTGCAGCTTCGCCGTGGCGGCGGCGGCGAGCAGTTCACTGGCCAGCGCCGGGTCGCCCTCGACGGCAAGACGTTCGCCGGCGACACAGGCGGCGTACCAGAACGCCGAGCGTGCGCACTCGACTTGCAACATCATGTCGGCGCAGCGGTGCTTGATCGCCTGAAAGCTGGCGATAGGGCGGTTGAATTGCTTGCGTTCGGCGACGTAGGCCAGGGTCAGGTCCAGCACCTGCTGGGCGCCGCCGGTCTGTTCCGCCGCGAGGCCAATGGCGGCGATGCTCAGCACATCGCGCAACAGCGGCCAACCCTGGCCGGCGACGCCGAGCAACTGGGCATCAGCGGCGCGCACGCCATGCAGTTCGACCCGTGCCAGGCGGCGGGTCTGGTCGAGGGTGGGCAGGGCGTTGCGAATGATGCCCGGGGTATCGGCGGGCAGGGCGAACAAGCTGATGCCGTGTTCGCCCTGGCTGCCCGGTTCACGGGTGGCGACGATCAGCAGGTCAGCCAGCGCGCCGTCGAGTACCTGCGCGCAAAGCCCATCGAGGACATAGCCGCCGGCTTCGGCGCGGGCCGTGATCCGCACGCTGTCGGCGTCCATGCCCGCACCCCACGCCAGGGTGGCGCGGGTGTCACCAGCGGCGATCGCGCCGAGCCAGTGGGCCTGCAACGGTGGGTTATCGGCCAGCAGCAGGGCCGGGGTCGCCAGGCACGCGGTGGCGAACAGCGGCGAGCCGAGCAGGAAACGCCCGCACTGTTCCTGCAACACGGCCAACTCGACGAACCCCAGGCCCATGCCGCCGTACGCTTCCGGCACCATCAGCGCCGGCCAGTACAGCTCCTGAGCGATGCGCTGCCACAGCGCCGGGTCATAGTCATCGACACGCGCCATGCCCGCGCGTACGGCGGACGAGTCGCTGGCCTGGGCCAGAAAGCGCTCGGCGCTGTCGCGGATCATCAACTGCTCTTCGGTAAAGGCGAACTCCATGAGGACGGATCTCTGCGGGACGAAAGGATGCCGCAGTCTAGGGGTGGCGCTTTTACGGGCGAATCATTGAAACGGACTAGGCGCTTTGTGAAGTACGGTGATGGCGTTCCGCGGGTGTTGAACAGGCACCGCTACTAATGTGGGCCTTATGAAGTTTCAGTGTCCTCAAGTTATTTGCTGCAAGAAAAATCATTACGATGACAGTCGCCCGGTATTCCGACAACTGACAAAAATGCCAGGTAGCGTGCCGGCCATATTATTACCAAAAATTCTAAATATCAGAAGTTTGCCGGGCTAGGCTGAAACAAGCAGCGTCGCCATCAAAGTAGTTACTCTTTTCGTATGATTAACGAGGTGCGTCATGGAACGTGTCGAACCCACTGTATTTTTTAATCAGCGGCCTTTGAAAAATGATTTGGTAAATGGAATGCAAGCCAGCATAGAGTTTGCCCAGTCCATAATCATACCCTCGCAGTCGACGTCATTACCGGGTGACAAGAAGCCGAGGCTGGTTGCGCTCAGGAATACGCTGGTGATGTTCAGGCCAATAGGCACTGCTATCGATTTTAAAGAAGGAATTATAATGAAGGTCCTTCTCGAGAATAATCCATTGTATTCGGTCAAACTGCATGACTTCATGGCGAGACCAACAATGGCCGGGAAAGTTGAAGGGTTTGGTCAGGCGGATTTCATCGAGCCAGGGCAGTATGATCGGCTCATCGAAACCCAGGCAGAAATCGATTTGATCGCGCATGATCCTGAAGCTAGCCACTTCAAGACACTGCTCTCGACGCACAATACCCTGAACGTGAAACTTGCAAATGAACGTTGGGCTTCGGACTTCTATCTGCCAGGACACTCCACGTCACTGAAGGGTAAAAAGATAGTGTTTCACTCCGATGCGGTGTTTGAATCGCGGGTGCATTATGGTGGAAGTACGGTGCGCTTGAGAAGAGGCGAGACGTTGGTTTTTTTCAACAGACAGGGCGTGTGGGGGGAACGAATCGATCTTGAGTTTCAAACCATCGATTACGCGCCTGACCTCCGGAGCTGCATTATTCCCTGGCAGCATGTAAAACCCGGGATCACGCTACGCTTTGACGCCGCTAATATTAGCGGGTCGTACAACTCTATCAATATTGGCGCGCCAAGCGAACTTCTGCTGAATACGATCGATATTGGCATGTTGACACCCAATAACGATGTGTTTTCATCCCGCTTCAGCGCTGAACTTCAGCGTCAGTATTTTCAGCAGACGCCCATCAGCCGGCTGGTGGTCAACCAATATGAACCGGTGTATTGGAAGGAAATAAAGTTGCCCAGTGGCGAGGTGATAAGTGGCGCCTCCACCGATAAAGGCGATGTTCATAACGGTGACCTCAGGCAGTACACGGGAAAAGAACTGATTTCCCTGGGCATCAATAATGCCAGCTACGGCATTCACAGTTCACCGGGTTCGGGAGAGGATGGCCTGAATAAACATTTTGCGGCGGCGCAATTCACGGCGCACACGTCTGTCGGTAATTACAGTAATGGTCGGGTTGTCCATGGTCTGTCGGGCGGCGGCAGTATCGTGACGCTGGTCGATTGCGTGGGCAATGAATTCAGCCATGAGCTGGGTCATAACTACGGGATCGGTCATTACCCTGAGAAGTTCACCGGGTCGGTACACCGTTCTTCTGAAGCAATCAATTCAAGCTGGGGCTGGGATAGTAACAAACATTACTTCATCCCTAATTTCGAAAAATCATGCTTCAACCTGCCTACCTGTTATGAAGGTACATGCCAAGCGCCGTTTCACGGGCATAGCTTCGGCACCGACACCATGGCGGGTGGGTTCCCGATGTGTACGCCGACTAATGGCTATACACTTTGCACACCGCATACCCACCATCACATCCAGCAGTTTATGGAAAGCAAGGCGATCTTTGATAAAACCTCCAGTACCGGCTACCTGAAGTGGAATGAAACATCAAAAAAACTGGAGGAATGGGGTGAGTTCCATAGTGCTGCCGCTGACGAGTTTGATTTGAGTTCCATGACACGGTTGCTCAACGACTACCGACTGGTTGAAATACCCTTGTACGATAACCACCACGCACATGACGTATTCATTCCGGCCGCGGCGGCCGCCAATAAGTCCAAAGGCATACACGTTGTGCATTACGCGAGTTGGGGCGCCACGTTGCGTATAAATGGCACCTCCGTGCCGCTGGTCAGAGGGACGGTATTGAATTACGAGTCCAACGGCTCGACGTGGGTCGAGGTCAAGGACTTCTCTTTCAATGTTGTCCGCAAGCCTGCCCAACAGGGCATCCCGGTCACAACGCTGCTTGGCTACTATGACCCTCGGGCCGGATACAACAACTATATATTTCCTGCACTTCATTGCGCGTACGGGAACAGTTATTCGGCGGATCGGGACGTCGAGATAAATGCGGCCAAGTGTTATCTGGAAGTCAGGAACGCTAATAACCAGACGCTGAAGTTCGTGCTGAGGTCATCCCGTGTACAAGCCACCACACCGAACCGGTTCCATGTGAACGTCCCCTCATCCTTTTCGCCGACCAAGGCCGCTCTCTATCGAGATGGCGGTTCAGTGTGGTCAAGGAACCTCAACCCGCCCAACGGAAACACGCGCGTCACGATCACCGGGCGACAGTAGCCGTGTTCGACCTGGCGGGTTGTAGATGAGCATTTCGACGGGGCTCACCCATGAGCCCCTTTTCTACGCTGCATGGGCGAGTGCGGATGCATGTCGTACAGCGCCTGAAACGCGGAGTGCAATACATGTTGAATCATGACGCTGATGACTTCCTGCCTTCGATGGTCGGTTTCGAAGTGAGTAGTGTAGGGGCAGGTGAACACCGCTGGCGGAGCCCGGGTTATCTTTTGGCGGACCGTGACCTGAGTGTCGGAGAACGCATACATGCCTGGGTTATCAGGGAGCGTGACGGGCGGGTCATGAAAACCGTTGCCTTTACCGCAGATAAAGACAACCGGGTAGTTGCCAAATGGCCGGCCGCCTTTCTCAATGCCATCAACGCCGCGCCGGTACCCAGTGGCGAACCGCGTTATTTGATCGCGGGGAAATTCAGCAATAACGGTGCGCTTGAAGTTTCCGCCACCGGCAGCCCATCTTCAAAAGCATTCTCCGATATGACATCCGCGCAGAAGGCCGAAGTCAATCGGCTCTGGTACTACGATAGTGGTTGTCGGGTCTTTACGTCCGCGCCGTTCATTGCCAACCAGGTCATTGCAACCCCGATGCCGGACCTTGATCTGGCGGCGGGTGAAAGTATTGCGGTTCAAGTGCGTGACAGAACCAACCTGCATTTATATGAAACTTTTTTGTTTGCCCCGGCAGACACGCTACGCAAGGCAACTGACTGGCCAGAGGCACTCTGCAAGCATATCGACGAAATCAAAAAGAAAGCCGACAGTACATATGGCATGTTGCGCGCTGGTAAACAGGGCGACGACAAGGTGTCCGTTTCTCCCGGTAAAACGGGCAATACACTCTGGATACCCCAGTATTCAAATCTGTCCGTGGAACTGGAGCCTGTTACCTGGCAAAAATACAAAGCCGTGGAGACATTCAAACCCACTGACGGCGCCGTCATTCAGTTTTTCGTTTATGACCGTTATTCCAATGCGCAACTGCCAGGTTCACCGTTCAGTCACACGGTGAAGGGAAGCGACTTTGCAAGCTGCATGACCTCGCTTGCAGCCGGACTGAAGAGCTCGCCCTTGGGGAGTTACCTGCGACTGGGCGGAGCAACTGCCACTGCCGAGCCAGACTTCGGCAAGCCCAATAGTTCAAACCTATGGGTCATGGGGCTGCCCGTCAGGGTGGTGACACTGGGACTACCCGGTATCACCTCGGCACATGAAAAAGCCTTGGAAAACCTGGACGGTACAGCACTGACGCTGGGTGAGTTGTTTGACAAGTACAAAGACGGCGTACGTATCACGCTGTGTGATCGGTGGAGTGGTCAGATCGCACAGGCTTGGGCATTTGAACCGAGCGTTGCCGACAAGGCAACAAAGGATGCCTGGGTTAGGGCGCTTTGTGTATTCCTCGGTTCGAAATTCGCCACCGATGCGCCGTTTGTGGGGTGCGGTGAGAACAACGCTCAACCGAGTGTGCCCATTGATACAGATAAAAAGTTTGAAACCTGGACCCTGTGGCTGCCGCCGGAGACAGAGGGGGTACTGCATGCAGAACTGTGGGTCGCTAGGGTAAACAAAAATAAGGTAGTCCCTGTTCAATTGGGCACCAAGCTGATGTTTCTGAGAGACAAGTTGGTGGCTGAAGAAGTGTTGATTATGGGGGAAATACTAGGCCTCGCTGAACCGTATGACAGAGCGAAGTACTCGGCGGCGCACTACTTTCGTCAGCTGCACGCGTGGAGCGGTGATGAAGGATTTATACACTATGGCAAGGGCATTGCAGGGCTTAGGGTTGAAAAGATAGTCAAAGAAGCCTTGGGTGGTGATGTCTGGACAACAAAAGCTCTTTCAGATATATGGTGGAACTGTGTTTCGAATGAAATATATGCTAAGGGTATCTTTAGGTCCGAACTGGCTGAGCAAAATACTTCTGCATTGCCAGCCTCTCGCGTTGCGCGTGAAGATATCCCCTCCGAGGAAGTGGAACTTTGGCAGTTGCGGTTGCCTTCTGCATATCGGATTAAAGAGTGTCTATCTTGTACTGAGAGCCATATGGTACTGAGCGTTACTGTTTCTCATGGGCTGAGTGTTAGCGCGCTGGAACAAAGTGTCGAGATCCCGGGGGAGGATTCGCTTACACCAATAAAGTGCACACTAAGGAAAGCACTGGTAAAGTGCGCACAAAGTCAACTGTACGCGATACTGTCAAGGCTGAAATATCGCAGGGAAGAGATGATTCAATACGAGACTCTGAAGTTATTCCTATGGCTGAAGGAAGATGTTCTGCAAAGGCTAAGTGTAACCGAGATACTTGAGATGCTTGAACTTGGTTCCGTAGGGTTTAATGCCGATGGTGGTTTAAAAGGTTTCGAGGTGACGACCACGCCTGCAACGTTAGAGCTTATTCGAATTCTCAAGAAATTTGAGTTTTTTGAAACAATCACGCTGGACCTGCAATTGCTGCCAAATATCGTTGAGTCGGGCATCCGGTTTGCTTTCTGTGCTCCCGAATTGATACCAGGAACAACACCTATCAAAGTACTTCCCTTGCAGGAGAACTACCATCGAAGTGGTGGCATTCACCTCCATATCCCTGACGGGATGACGATAACGTCAAACCATCCGCTCGCGTGCGCAAATTACATCAGCGAGGCTGGTATTACCCGCGCTGCTGCTTCAGCACTTACTATCGATCCACCCATCACGGGCAAACGCTTTATTCCCAGTGATTCGCTCTGTGCCGACTACGCCAACACCCCCGGCTCAGAGGTTTATGACGTCAGTGGGGCTGTCGAGAACGGTGTCGATCCCAGAACCGGGCTGTTTCACGCGCATTATCCGGTGGGGGTGATCCGCGGGCTTTACGACACAGGCCCCAACATCGACCTCACGTTGCACTATTCGGCCACCCGGGCCAATGAAAGCGCTCTTGGGGACGGCTGGGCGTTTCGCTTCTCCTCTTATGACAATCGTCTGCACCGCCTGACGCTTGCCACAGGCCAGACGCTGACCTTGACCGCGGCCAATATCGCTGATGCGACAGATAAAAAGCGCCTGCCCATCAACGGCGTGACCTTGACGGGTGCGAAAGGCTCGTTCGACAAACTGACCGACCTCACGGTGATATTCCCTTCCGGACGACAGGAGGTGCTAGCCGTACCGGGTACCCACGACAACAAAGAGGCCAGTGAGCACTACAAGATGGCGTATGTGGAAAAGCTGGATCGCTACCGAAAGAATCTGGAGCAATGGCAGAGGGAGAGCGGCGTCTCAAGCGAATCCACTCAGGAGATCAAAGACGAGATCAAAGCACTCGGCAACCTCAAGTCAGAGATGAAGCGCACGTCCCTGATACTGGTGCCGTCCACTATCACGTCACCACAAGGCAAAAGCCTGTACCTGGCGTGGGAAGGAAAAGACGGCCATGTCCGGCTGAACACCATCAGTTACTACGGGGTCAACCTGTTGACTGCCACGCATGGCGCCCCCGTCGCCAGCGGAAAGTACACCAGCACGTTCACCGTTTGGCCGGGCACGGAGGAGGAGTACAGCGTCACGCTGGATATCACCGATTGCCTGCTGACCAGACTGACCCGCAAAGGCAAAAACGATGCCTTGCCAACGCAAACCGTAGTCTTCGGCTATTGCGATGACCCGGTACTGGACCGAGTGCTGAACTCGGTGGCTGAGGAAGACGGCTCGCTGGAGGTGGTGAGCTATGTAACGGCCTGGAAAACCTGGGATCCCAGTAAGAGTCTTCACATCCCGCTGCCACAGGTTGGGCGCCATACCCTGGTGCCGGGGGCCGGTCAGGCCGTGATCAGTCACACCTGGCAGTGGAGGGGCATTAATAACGCGCTGCAAGCAGAGGGCGATTCATTTTCCTCTACGCAAACCCTGGACCTGGGTGATGGCGTCAGCGGCCCGTTCACTCGACGCACCTGGACGCTCAAGAACAGCCATTGCCTTGAAACGGAGATTGTGGAGGAAGTTCCGGGAAGTTCCCGCACTACAACCCGCATGGAATACCCGGACAAGGTCAGTGGCGACACCTTGGCGGCCAAATACCGTTGGGCTACCCAGCCCGTCAAAGTCAGCGTGACCACGGAAGATCTGCAGACGACACCCTCGGCTCCCGCTGCGCAGGAGAAACTGTCATGAGTCAGACAACAGCAAGCACTTCAGTAACAGAAACCACCCTCGTGACCTGTGATCCTGCGCTAGGACTGCCGACGAAGGTCGTGGCAGGAGACGGCCAGACGACTCATTTTTGCTATTACCCCGTGGCTGCCACTGCGAGTAAGCCGGATCACAGTGACAAGGCCCCCCAAGTGTCAGGCCTGATCACTGGCCTGCAACTGGAAAACAGTGACGCAACGCCCTTGTCAACGGCCATGGCGCTGACGTGCCCGGTGATCCATGACACAACGCAACCGCCGCTGATGGCGCAGTATCAGTTTCTGGCATTTCCTGACGGCAGCGTGTCCGACGCTACGCTGACGGTGTACGGGTATGCCAAGGCAAGCCTGAACCAGGAAGGCGTGCTGATTCCGGATACGATTTTGAGTCTGGAGGGGGTGACAGTAGATACCACTACCGTGCCCTGGACCGTGACAAAAGCAACGGGACGAGCAGGACTGTCGGTCGGCTTGCAGCAGGTCGAGCGTAAAAAAGACGACGACGTGCGGACAACCGTGAGCACCGCCACTGCCTGGTACAAGGACAACGCGGCTCGCCAGACCCGGAAATTGGTGGAGACCCTGACAGCAGATCACGACGAAGGGACGTTGCGGGCGAAAAGTGCAACCACATTGAAGGTTGAAAATCTTGAGTTGAGCCCCGTCTTGTCACACCACATCCGGTCTGCGCGCAGCGGTCGGACAGTGCGCGAAACGCAGCAGGATGACCTGGGTCGCCCGGAAAGAATGCTATTTCACACCTACGATGCCCGAGACCGGTTGCTCGGCAGCACAACCTGTCCTTATGACGAAGAAAGCTTTCTGGACGGTTCAATGCCAGAGGAAGGGCAAACCGTCGAGACAATCACGTGGACGGATACCCACAGCGGCACCTGGGTCAGTACGACCGGCCCGGACGGTCGTTGTGGCCGAGTGCTGCTGGACGGCCTGCAGCGCCCGGTACGCTGGGAGTTGCAACGCACGGCCGGCGCTGATCACGCTGACAGCAACTATGTCTGTCTCCAGGAAATGACCTACGGTGCCGATGGTGAAGTCGCACAGCAGTGCGTGTATGACTATTTCCCCGGAGGGTTATGCCTGCGCAGTGACGGCATCGCCTTGCCGGACAACCTGCGCGACTGGTTCTGGACGTCCGAAAAAACTACCGGCAAGACCGATGCGGAGCAGGGCGATAGCCTGACGACCGAAAGGCTGACCGGCACCGTGCTCAAAGGCCCGCAGCACGCGTTGGAGACGAAGCAGCGCAATCACCGGGACGGGCAGGTGACGTTGACGCAGACCCAGAAAAGCTGGGAGGCGGGCACCGATAAATTGAAAGGCACCGGCGTGGTCACCGAAGAGGTCGTCAATGCCAAGGGGCACCGTGTCAGCCTCACGGAAACCCTGCCTGGAAGCGGTACTGAGCCAGTGACGCGTAAATGGACCACCACGTTTGACGAACTTGGGCGGCGAACAGAAGTCATTGCGCCTGATACCCGGGGGGTGCAATGGGCATATGAGGGCCTGAGCACCACGCCTACCAAAATCAGCATCAAGGGCTCCAGCGGCTCGATAGTAGTGATGGGCAAACAAACCCTGCGCGGCGCAGGTAATCAGGGCGACGAGATCAAGACACGGACGGTGGGCGCAGAGGGCTCACCACTGACTTTCGAATATGACGACGAGGGACATGTTCGCCCGGACAAAACGCGCCTCTATTGCGGGAGCAGTGAAGACGGCAACACGACCTACTGGTATGCCCAAAAACATAACGAATCAACGCTGCTGGTCAAATTCGAATACACCCCGCTCACGCGGGGGATCAAGGCTAACCGACTCGCCACCAAGGACAATCTACAAAGCGCCATTACCAGTGAATGTTTGTCGCCGCAGCTTTTGGGGCTACACCGTACCAACCGGGTGGTGCGTGGCGTTACACAATCGAGGTGCAGCCAGCATTCGCTGCGTGGGAGTGAGGCGGGAGGCTTGCACCCCAGCGGTGTTTTCAGTCGGGCCTGGACGGATAGTCAGAACCGGCGCAGCCGGGTGCGACGCGGCCAACTGGAATACCGCTACCGGTATGGCGCGCAAGGTGAGTGCGAATATGTCGCCGTCGAGGACATGCGTACCGGGCGTAAACAAACCATTGCGTACCGTTACGATGAACACGGCCGGGAGGTGGAACGCACTTACCGCCTGGACGGGATCGTCAAAAGTCGCTACGTCCAGACCTGGACCGCGATAGGGCAGTTATCCAGCAAGACGTGGTATCGAAACGGGGAAAGCACCCCTGCCAGAACGGAGAACTTTGCTTATCTGACTTGGCGAGACGAGTTGTGCTTCTGGTCCGTCAATGCAACCGCGGGCCATGAAATCAAGAATGCGCAGGGCGATGTGCTCATTAGCCAGTCGTATACCTATACGACGCTGGGAAGTCTTCTGAGCTGCGTCACAACATTCGCGAATGAAGACAAAGAAGAACAACTTTATAGTTACGGTAATCTCAAACAACCGACTCTGCGAACCCGCGTGACCGTAATACGGACCCCAAAAGATGAACCTGCCAGCCAGTCGATAGAAACGCAGTTGGACTATTACAACAGCGGTAACCAAAAAAATACCGAGCGGAAGCAGGTATTCGCCTATACCCACACGGGGCAACTGCAATCTGTCACCTCAACAGAGAACGGAGCCACGCTTGCAACCTATGAATATGACGAGTTTGGACGCCTGGCGGCCCAGTGGGATGAGGCGAACAAGCAGCGCCGGGTATTGCAATACAGCGACAATCAGTTGTGCGGCGAAGTCTGGCTGGATGCAAAGGGCGATGCTATCAAGCGGCGCGTCCTCGATGAAGAAGCAGGCCTGGTGGTGCAGATGCGTGAAGGTCAGGGTGCGAGCGAAACCACCGAGACCCTGTTCATCCTGGCCGACCCACAGAATGGCGGTGGAGAGGAGTTCTGGTTAAACGCCAAGGGCGAATGGGAAAGCCGCTTCGTCGGCTTTACCCCTTGGGGAGAGGCCCCTCTGGGAGAGCTGAACGCCATGAAAAGCGGCCTGGGCTATAACGGCCAGCGCGTTGATCCGGTGACCGGCAACTACCATCCAGGGCATGGCTACCGGGTCTATGATCCGCAACACCAGGCGTTTTATCAGGGCGACAGCCTGAGCCCGTTCGGCAAAGGCGGGCTCAATGACCGGGCCTACTGCGCCGGCAGAGACCCGGTGAACTGGTGGGACAAGGACGGGCACATCATGATCAACCGCCGGGCCCAGGCGCAAAGCCTGGCCTCACTGGACGACATGATCCTGCAGTCGACGCCACCCACTCATGAGCCGGCGGAGTGGTGGGAATGGTTACTGCTCGGGGTGTTTGGTGCGCTTGCGGTTATCGGCTCGATCATGACCGGCGGTGTGCTGGGTGTGGTGTTGTTGGCCGTTGGCGCGACGGGATTCGCACTGGGCGCAACATCACTGGCACTCAAGCAAAGCAACCCGGCGTTGTCTGACAAGCTGGGGTGGGCATCGACAGCGCTCAGCTTCTTCGATGCTTCGGGGGCGGCCTTTGCGAAAATAGCCGGGCTGATCGCCAAAGGCGTACGCGCGGGCATTCAGGCGCTGCGCAGTTTGCGCCATTTCGTGAAACTCCAGGGCGTCAGTGCGCTGTTTAAAGCGTCGCGTAGCGGGCGTTATCTGGATACTGCTCGACGTACCGGCGGGAAAGTTGCCGCCGGTGGGAGAACCGGCGCCTCGGTAACTGTATATGAAAAGATGGGGCGTGACGGCAGGAATGCCCGGCTCGCTGGTGACCTGGGGTATATATTTGAAGATACATACAAAGGGGCTCCGCGGTTGAATATACACGCCCATGGAGGCCTGGTTGGTAACAGTGGGATGATGGCGCTGGATGATGGCTTGAAGTTGGCGGATGACGTATATAGAAAGCTCAGGGGTTTTGTCAATTTTGAAAAATATCCCAATATTCGATTGATCATGTGCCATTCGGCCGATGGATTGAATAATTCCTTTGCCCAGCGCTTTGCTGACCTCACGCGTTCCAAGGTGAAAGGGTATGTGGGGGGTGTGTATTCGAACTATACGGCGAATGAAGTCGGTCAGGGGTTTGCTCTCGGGGAGTTTGGAGGTGGAAAAGTAATTAATGGATTAATTGCCAACATGGATTCGCTCAGGATTACAAAAGTGAATCCTTTTAATCCGATTAACCAGTCTCATATGTTTGATCCGGTGCAATATGACCTGTGGTTGAATTTCAGATACAGTCCTGTCAAGTTTTTTCCGCGTCCCGGCGCTTCCGGACTACATGGCGTTTAAATTAATAATTCAAGAGGTTTTTGCATGTGTCGCAATGGTTGCCAGGGCGCTGCCCTGGTAACCATATCCTGCAGGTATATTGCGTCTGCATGCTCGATAGCAACTGCTGTCGCCCCCTAAAAAACCGGTTGTTGTCGACTTGCAAGAAGCCGGCCTCGATGTAGCGCACCAATCGACTCCAGTCCCTACAGCGTATTGACCATTGTCAGGCGACATCGGCTCGCCCGGTCTCAGTCTTGGGCCAAGAGCTCTGCGTCCGTCATGACATAACCACAGGCATTGTCTGATGCGTCTCCGGATCTCGGTTACCGTCGTTGTCCTTGGTCGATCCAGGCGCAAGAATCAGCGTGTACTTCTCCTGCAGGGCGCAAGTTTTATTAAACCGCTCCGGCACTTCGACCTTGCATAAGATTCTTCGCAATCTCTCGATGGAGAAGTCTCCTACGTGATTGCGAGACATTTCATTGGTTTTTGTTCTTGTTCTCATCTTGGAGTTGGCTAGTGTTGACGCAGTATTGATGCGGCACTCTGAAGGTTTGTTAATCGTGCGGTACTGGCTTTAATGCCAGGAGTTCGAATCTTCTGCGGGTCTCTCTTTTCGATTCACTTCAAGGAGATAAGCATGAGTTCCATGTTTGAAGGGCACGGCGTTGAGGGCTTTGTGGGCGCCAAATCCATGCACGGCTTTGGGCTGAGTTTCATCAAGACGCTTCCCCAGCATATCGCCCATTTAAAAATTCCAGGACGGGCAATAACGGAAGGCATGCGCAGAGGACCCTTGCGTGCACAAATTGAGCATGTGACGAGTATCAAACAGGCAATGCGCAATGTTCTTGACGCCCCCATCACGCAGACTGCACAACGCTATGCCGAGACCGCATTCAGGGCCTTCCTGAACAAGACCGACGCTGACGACGGTGTCTTGAAGTTCTTCAATGGCTGGAATGAACTTCATAAAACGACCAGCCTGGTCTCGGCAAAAATCATCATGCGTCTATCCGCGGACGCAGTGTCCGTGCCGGTGAATGAGCAAATGAACCACAGCCTCGTAATGGCGCACATGCATGAGGTCGCCAAAGATGACTTTGGCCTCGGGCATGAGGGGCATGATGGAATGTACGCTCACATGACAGCCGCTTTTGGCGCTTCGGATTGGGTCGCCAGTCGTTACACCGTTGAGGCGTGCAACAGGTTTTCCGGTTTTCTTTATCAAACAGGGGTGGCGGCGCATGGCGCTCCAGTGCAATCCGCCAGGTATCAGCAATCGATGATGGACGCCATGCTGGTCTCCGTCGCGTCAGAGCTTTGGAATGGCCGTGAATACAATTTCCTTGCGCAGTACATCGAGGAAAAGCTGCACACCCTCAATGCCTCGTTTAGAGCGGATGCCAAAGGCATTCGTAATGCCAGGGCTTATGTCACCGGGCACTCTGGTGACGTGGAAAACAGGCATGGTCTTCATGCGCTTGCCGCCGTCCAGGCATTTGGCCGGCAGGCCGGTCTTCCCTTCGAGACTGATCGGATGCAGAACATAATGCTGGATTACAACAAACGTGTCGGAGCGGCTTTTTGCGCTTTGTGCGATGTGCTTATGTAATCCGCAAATAGCTCGGAACGTTAAAAAAGGTTTTCGTATTCCCGCGTTTGAACGAGGTTTTGATGGCGTTTGAAAATGCCCTGGTCATTCTGGCGTTATTTGCTTTCTGCGGAGGCCTGATCGATGCCGCGGTAGGCGGAGGCGGGCTGGTACAGGTTCCCGCACTCCTGCATGCGCTACCTCAATACAGTCTGGCTACCGTCTTCGGCACCAATAAGCTGGCGGTGCTGGCGGGTAACCTCGCTTCGATCTTCAGCTACGCGAAGCGCGTCAGGATCGTCTGGTGGCTCTTGATTCCCACCATGGCGTCGGCGTTCGCAGGCTCGTTTCTCGGCGCCTTTTCGGTGTCGCTGATTCCCCGATCGGTCATGGAATACGCGGTGTTCATCGTGCTGGTACTGATGGCCGTGTACACGTTTGCCAAAAAGGACCTCGGCAGGACGCATGCGCACGTTCACCGCAGCGGGCGAACCGTCGCGTGGGGCATCTGCCTCGGCGCGCTGATCGGCTTTTATGACGGCGTCTTCGGTCCCGGCAGCGGCAGCCTGCTGCTATTTGCCTTCGTGAAGGTCTTTGGTTTCGATTTCCTCAACGCCTCCGCGTCGGCGAAGCTGGTCAATCTGGCGACGTTCTGCGCGGCGCTGCTGTTCTTCATCCCGTCCGGCCATGTGCTGTGGGCCATTGGCGGGTTGGTGTGCCTCAGCAATATGGCCGGGGCTTTCGTCGGCACCTTTCTGGCGCTGCGCTATGGCAGCGGCTTTATTCGCGTGTTCTTCCTGATCCTGCTGGTCTTCCTGATCGGCAGGATGGCCTTGTCCATTTTCAGCTAGTCCGCCCGCCCAACCCGCTTAGTCTCAACGGACGATGATGCCCCCAGTGCCGCTGCGCACAATGACCTCGATACCGAATTCAGCCATCGAGGAACAGGGGCATGATCGAGATTCGCGGTTTGGGCTATTTCGTCGCACAGGTCGAAAACCTCAGCCAATGGCAGCGCTACGCCGAGGATGTGCTCGGCATGCAGGTCCGGCCGGCGCCGGCGGGCGGGCTGTATGTGAAGATGGACGAGCGGCCGTTTCGCATGCTGATCGTCGAAGGCAGCGCGGCGCGCTATGTCGCGTCGGGCTGGGAGCTGGCCTCGGAGCAGGCGTTCAACGCCGCCTTGCGCCATCTGGACGAGCAGGGCGTGGAATGGCAGGCCGGCAGCGCCGAGGACATCGACCAGCGCGGCGTGCAGGCGCTGGCGTCGGTGGTCGATCCATCCGGCAATCGCCATGAGCTGAGCTGGGGCCATCGCTCCGACTGCCTGCCATTCGTCTCGCCCCTGGGCGTGCCGCGTTTCATCACCGGCGATATGGGCCTGGGCCACACGGTCCTGCCGGCGCCGAACTTCGACGCGACCCTGGCATTCGCCAAGGATGTGCTCGGCTTCGGCCTGTCGGACATCTTCAATTTCCGCCCCGACCCGTCGGCCCCACCGGTGCGCATCCACTTCCTGCACTGCGGCAACGCCCGCCACCACAGCCTGGCCCTGGCCGAGTACCCGGTGCCGTCGGGCTGCGTGCACGTGATGGTCGAGGTCGATTCGATGACCGAAGTCGGCCGCGCCTATGACCGCCACCTGGCCCAGGGCGTGAAGCTCTCGGCCACCCTCGGCCAGCACCTCAACGACCGCATGACCAGCTTCTACATGCAGACCCCGTCCGGCTTCGACCTCGAATACGGCTTCGGCGGCCTGCAAGTGGACTGGGCGCAACACTCGGCCTTCGAGTTCACCCGCGTGAGCATCTGGGGCCATGACTTCTCGGTCGGCCAGCAAGGAGCCTGACATGAACAAACAACTGACGGCGGCCGATGCGGTCGCCCAACTGCGCGACGGCATGACCATCGGTTTCGGTGGCTGGGGCCCGCGGCGCAAGCCGATGGCGATCGTCCGCGAGATCCTTCGTTCGCCAGTGAAAGACCTCACCGTGGTCGCCTACGGTGGCCCGGAAGTCGGCATGCTCTGTGCCGCCGGCAAGGTGCGCAAACTGGTGTTCGGCTTCGCCACCCTCGACGCCATTCCGCTGGAACCCTACTACCGCAAGGCCCGCGAAGCCGGTGAGCTGGAGCTGATGGAACTGGACGAAGGCATGTTCCAGTGGGGCCTGCGCGCCGCCGGCATGCGCCTGCCGTTCCTGCCGACCCGTTGCGGCCTGGCTACCGACGTGGCGCGGCTCAACCCCGAGATCAAGGAAATCCGCTCGCCCTACGCTGACGGCGAGGTACTGCTGGCGATGCCGGCGCTGAACCTGGATGTCGCCTTCCTCCACGTCAACGTCGCCGACCGCCTGGGCAACTGCCTGGTCACCGGTCCCGATCCGTACTTCGACCACCTGTTCGCCCGCGCCGCGCAGCAGTGCTTCGTCTCCTGCGAAAAGCTCGAGGAGCGCCTGGAACTGACCGCCGAAAACGCCCGCTTCAATACCTTCGAGCGCTACCTGGTGACCGGCGTGATTCACGCACCGCTGGGCGCGCATCCGACCTCATGCCCGTCCGACTACGGCTGGGACCTGCAGCACCTCAAACGCTACGTCGCCAGTGCCAGCGAGGAGGGCGGCTGGGCGCAGTACCTGCAGACCTACGTGGCCGGCGGCGAGCAGGCCTATCAAGCGCAAAACGGCGGTGCCGAGCGCATGGGCGCGTTGCCCCTTCCCGTGTTCTGAGGAGAGCGAAGAATGTCTGCCAATTGTGATTTCACCCTCGCCGAACTGCTGATCGTCGCCGCCGCCGAAGCCTGGCGCGGCAACGGCGAGCTGATCGCCTCGGGCCTCGGCGTGATTCCGCGCCTGGGGGCCAGCGTCGCCAAGCTCAGCCACAGCCCGGAACTGCTGATGACCGACAGCGAGGCCTTCCTGGTGGAAGAGCCGGTGCCGCTGGGTCCGCGCGGGGATTATCAGCCGCGCTACTCGGGCTATATGTCCTTCGAGCGGGTCTTCGAATGCGTCTGGGGCGGGCGCCGCCACGCCATGATCGGCCCGACCCAGATCGACCGCTGGGGCCAGACCAACCTGTCCTGCGTCGGCGACTACCACAAGCCGAAGACCGCGATCCTCGGTGTGCGCGGCCTGCCGGGCAACAGCATCAACCACCTCAATTCGTTCTTCGTGCCCAATCACAACACCCGGGTGTTCGTCAGCGGCGAAGTGGACATGGTTTCCGGCGTCGGCTTCAAGGCCGATCGCTGGCCCGAAGGCGCGCGCCGCGACCTGATGGATATCCGCGTGGTGGTCAGCGACCTCTGCGTCCTCGACTTCGACGGCCCCGAGCGCGCCGTGCAGGTGCGCAGCCTGCACCCGGGCGTGAGCTTCGAACAGGTTCAGGACAACACCGGCTTCCCGCTGCTCAAGTCACCGCACCTGAAACAGACCGCGCACCCGACCGCTGAACAACTGGCGCTGATCCGCCGGCTCGATCCCCACGACCTGCGCGCCAGCGCGCTCAAGGGCAACCCGCCCGGCATCCGTACCGCCTGAGACAGGAGCGCGAACATGCACAGCAACGACAGCGAATTCGTCGTGCGCCAGGACCGGTCGGCCTACGAGACCGACGAGCCGGTGCTGTACGGGGTGGCCGACGGCATCGCCAGCGTCACCCTGAACCGGCCCAACTTCAACAACGCGCAGAACTCGCAGATGACCTACGCCCTCGACGCCGCCCTGCGCCGGGCGGTGGACGACGACGGGGTCAAGGTGATCGTGCTGCGCGGCGCTGGCCGGCACTTTTCCGCCGGCCACGATATCGGTACGCCGGGGCGCGACATCGACAAGCCGTTCGAACGCGCCCACCTGTGGTGGGACCACACCAACAAGCCTGGCGGCGAGCAGTTGTACGCCCGCGAACAGGAGGTTTACCTGGGTATGTGCCGGCGCTGGCGCGAGTTGCCCAAGCCGACCATCGCCATGGTCCAGGGCGCCTGCGTCGCGGGCGGGCTGATGCTGGCGTGGGTCTGCGACCTGATCGTCGCCAGCGACGACGCCTTCTTCCAGGACCCGGTGGTGCGCATGGGCATTCCGGGGGTCGAGTACTTCGCCCACCCCTATGAACTGAACCCGCGCATCGCCAAGGAATTCCTTTTTTGCGGCGACCGCATGAGCGCCGAGCGCGCCTACCAGATGGGCATGCTCAACCGCGTGGTGCCCCGCGACGACCTCGAAAACACCACTTACGCCATGGCCGCGACCATCGCCCGCCAGCCGCGCATGGGTCTGGCCCTGACCAAACAGGCGATCAACCACGTCGAAGACCTGCAAGGCAAGCGCACGGCCATGGACGCGGCGTTCGCCTGGCACCACTTCGCCCACGCCCATAACGAATTGCTGTCGGGCGACAAGCTCGGCGGCTTCGACGCCAAGGGCATGGCCCAGGCCAACAAACAGGCGGTCGCCGCCGGGAGCGATGGCGCATGAGCGGCTGGCTGCAGACTCCGTTGACCGAAGCGCTGGGCTGCCGTTATCCCATCGTGCAGACGGCCATGGGCTGGGTCGCCGACGCCAATCTGGTGATCGCCACCACCCGCGCGGGCGGCTTCGGCTTTCTCGCCGGGGCGACCATTCCCGCCCATGAGTTGGAGGGTGAAATCCGCAAGGTGATCGACGCCACCGGCGGCAGCAACTTCGGCCTGAATTTCCATATGTTCCAGGACAACGCCGCGCAGTGCGTCGACCTCGCCATCGCCTATCGCCTGCGGGCGGTCAGCTACGGCCGCGGCCCGGACAAACAGACCATCGCTCGCTTCAAGGCCGCCCAGGTGCTGTGCATTCCCACCGTCGGCGCGCTCAAGCATGCGATCAAGGCGGTGGAGTTGGGCGCCGACATGATCACCATCCAGGGCGGCGAGGGCGGCGGTCACACCGGCGGCGTGCCCAGCTCGATCCTGTTGCCCCAGGTGCTGGACGCGGTAAATGTGCCGGTGATCGCCGCCGGCGGTTTCGCCACCGGGCGTGGCCTGGCCTCGGCGCTGGCGGCCGGCGCGGCGGGCATCGCCATGGGCACGCGCTTTCTGATGACCCGCGAATCACCCACGCCGAAAGCGACGCTGGAACGCTACCTGAAGGTCAATGACCCGCAACGGGTGCGGGTCACCACGGCGGTGGACGGCATGCGCCACCGCATGATCGAAAACCGCTTCATCAATCACCTCGAACAGGCCGGGCCGTTTGGCCGCCTGCGTATTGCCCTCGGCAGTGCCTGGCAGTGGAAACAGCACACCGGCATGAGCCTCGGCCATATGGCCGGGGTGTTCCTGCGTGCGCTGCGGGAAGACCCGTCGGCGCTGTCGCAAGTGGTCATGGCCGCCAACCAACCGGTGCTGTTGCAGCGCTCGATGGTCGACGGCCAGCCCGACGACGGCATCCTGCCCAGCGGCCAGGTGGCCGCTGCCATCGGTGAACTGCTCAGTTGCCAAGAGGTGATCGAAGGCATCGCCCGCGAGGCCGAACAGTGCTTCGACAGCCTGTTCGCCCGACAAGGCAGCCAACGCCCAGCGAATCAGCCCATCAGTATTGGAGAACCCCTGTGACCCAGGCATTCAGCACTCAGCTTCAACAGGGGATCGCGGAACTCGTGATCGCCAAACCCCCGGTCAACGCCCTCGACAGCCAGGAATGGAACGCCCTGGCCCGTGAAATCGACAGCCTTGGGGCCAACCCCGAGGTGCGGGTCATCGTCATCCGTGCCGAAGGCCGCGGCTTCTGCGCCGGCGTCGATATCAAGGAACTGGACGCCCATCCCGAGCGCATCGTCGAGGTCAACGCCGGCAACTACGCCACCTTCAAGGCCGTGCACCGTTGCCCGGTGCCGGTGATCGTCGCGGTGCACGGCTTTGTCCTCGGTGGCGGCATCGGCATCACCGGCGCGGCGGATATCGTCGTCGCCGCCGAATGCGCGACCTTCGCCTTGCCGGAAGTGGACCGCGGTGCCATGGGCGGCGGCGCCCACCTGCAACGCTTGTTCCCGCTGCAGAAGGTTCGCTACCTGTTCTTCACCGGCGACACCATCGGCGCCCGCGAAGCCATGCAATACGGCTTTATCGAGCGCTTGGTCAGCAAGGAGCAACTGCGCGAAACCGCCCTGGAAATCGCCGCGCGCATCGCCGCGAAAAGCCCGGGCATGATCCGCATCGCCAAGGAGGCCCTTAACGGCATCGAGGACGGCAACCTGGAAGACAAGTACCGCTGGGAGCAGGGTTTCACCCTGCAGGCGTACACCAGCCCGGACTCGGCGGAAACCCGTCGCGCCTTCGTCGAAAAACGCGAAGCGAAGTTCTGAGGAGGCGCCATGGAACTGACCTATACCCCCAAACAACAAGCCTTCCGCGCCGAAGTGCGTGCCTGGCTGGCGAATAACCTGCCACGCGAACCGCTGGCCAGCTACGACACCCGCGAAGGCTTCGAACAACACCGGGCCTGGGAAGCGAAGCTGTTCGACAGCCGCTGGTCGATGGTGATGTGGCCGGCCGAACTCGGCGGGCGCGGCTGCGACCTGATCGAGTGGCTGATCTTCGAGGAAGAGTATTACGGCGCCGGCGCGCCGATGCGGGTCAACCAGAACGGCCAGTTGCTGCTGGGCCCGACCCTGATGGAATTCGGCACCGAGGCGCAGAAAAAACACTTCCTGCCGCGCATGGCCGCCAGCGTCGACATGTGGGCCCAGGGCTGGTCCGAGCCCAACGCCGGCTCGGACATGGCGGCGATCACCAGCAAGGCGGTGCGCGACGGCGATCACTACGTGATCAACGGCCAGAAGACCTGGTCCACCCGCGCCACCTTCGCCGACTGGCTGTTCGGCCTGTTCCGCAGCGAGCCGGGCTCCAGCCGCCACCATGGCCTGTCGTTCCTGATGGTGCCGCTGAATGCCGAGGGCGTGAGCATTCGCCCGATCAAGGCGCTGAACGGCAAGGACGCCTTCGCCGAAGTGTTCTTCGACGATGTGCGGGTGCCGGTGGGCAACCTGATCGGCGCCGAAGGGCAGGGCTGGCACGTGGCGATGGCCACCGCCGGTTTCGAGCGCGGCCTGCTGCTGCGTTCGCCCGCCCGCTTCCAGTACACCGCGCGCAAGCTGGTCGAACTGTTCAAGGCCGAGCCCGCCGCCGCCGAGCGTGATCCGGGGCTGCGCGACGCGGTGCTGGAATGCTGGATGGGCGCCGAAGCCTACGCGCTGTCGGCCTACCACACCGTGGGCCGGCTGGGCCGCGGCGAGCAGATCGGCGCCGAGTCGAGCATCAACAAGATCATCTGGTCGGAACTCGATCTGAAGATGCACGAGACCGCCATGCGCCTGCTCGGCGCCCGTGCCGAACTGATTGCCGGCGCACCGGCCGCCGGCGACGCGGCGCACTGGCTGGAGGGCTTCTTGTTTGCCCAGGCCGGGCCGGTCTACGCCGGCACCAACGAGATTCAGCGCAACATTATCGCCGAGCGCATGCTCGGCCTGCCGAAGTAAGGAGCGGCCATGGACTTCACTTTCAACGATGACCAGCTCGCCTTCCGCGAGGCCATCAGCCGTTTCCTGATGACCGAAGCCGCTCCGGAAATGCTCCGCGAGATCTGGGAAACCGACGCCGGGCGTTCGCCCGACCTGCGCAACAAGATTGCCGCCCAGGGCCTCACCGCCCTGTCGATCCCCGAAGAGGACGGCGGCCTGGGCATGGACGACGTGGCCTGGGCACTGATGACCCAGGAGCTGGGCTACTACGCCATTCCCGATTCCCTGGCCGATACCGCCTACGTCGCCGTTGGCCTGCTGGCCGCGCTCGACCCGGGTCATCCGGCCCGCGCCAGCCTGCTGCCGCGTATCGGCGAAGGCAGCCTGCGCCTGGCGATCGGGCATTCGATCAACCCGTTGGTCAGCGACGCGCAATTGGCCGAGGTGCTGATCCTGCCCCATGGCGATGAAATCCACCTGCTGCAGCGGGCGGCGGTGGACGTCGAGGCCAACCCGAGCATCGATGCCTCGCGCCGGCTCGGCCGAGTCACCTGGAACCCGACGCCGGTGACCTTGCTGGTCGGTGGCGCGAAGGGCAGGGCAGTGCAGGCGCAACTGCTCGATCGCGGCGCGTTGTCGGTGGCCGGGCAACTGCTCGGCCTGGCCCAGCGCATGCTCGACCTGTCGGTGGACTACGTCGCCCAGCGCAAGCAGTTCGGCAAGCCGATCGGCAGCTTCCAGGCGGTCAAGCACCACCTGGCCGACGTTGCGCGGCAGATCGAACAGGCCAAGCCGGTGCTCTACCGCGCCGCCCACGGCCTGGCGCGCGGCGATGCCTCGGCCTCGCTGTGGGTGTCGCAGGCGCGCCTGGCCTGCTGCGAAGCCAGTTGGCTGGCGGCGCGCAAAGGCATCCAGGTGCATGGCGCCATGGGGTACACCTGGGAAGTCGACTTGCAGATGTTCATGAAGCGCGCCTGGGCCCTCGATGCGTCGTGGGGCGATCGCGGTTTCCATAAATCCCGCGTCGGCGAATACCTGTTCGCTGACGCCGCCCGGCTGGGTCCGGGCCACACCTTCGAGGACTGAGCGATGCCAGAAGCCTATATCGTCGATGCCCTGCGCAGCCCCACCGGCAAGCGCAAGGGCGCGCTGTCCGAGGTGCACGCCATCGACCTCGGCGCCCATGTGCTTAAGGCGCTGGTGCAACGCAATGCGATCCCGGCGGAAGACTACGACGACGTGATCTTCGGTTGCGTCGACACCATCGGCGCCCAGGCCGGCGACATCGCCCGCACCAGTTGGCTGGCCGCCGGCCTGCCGCTGTCGGTGCCGGGCACCACGGTGGATCGCCAGTGCGGATCGTCGCAGCAGGCCGTGCATTTCGCCGCCCAGGCGGTGATGAGCGGCACCCAGGACGTGGTCGCCGTCGGCGGCGTGCAGACCATGACCCGCATCCCGATTTCCTCGGCGATGCTGGCCGGCCAGCCGCTGGGCTTCGCCGATCCGTTCTCCGGCAGCCACGGCTGGCGCGCCCGTTTCGGCACGCAGCCGGTGGACCAGTTCTACGCCGCGCAGCGGATCGCCGATCACTGGGGAATCAGCCGCGAGCAGATGGAGGCCTTCGCCCTGGAAAGTCATCGGCGCGCCCTGGCGGCCCGGGACAGCGGACGCTTCGCCCGCGAGATCGTCGCCTGTGAAGGGCTGAGCGAAGACGAAACACCACGACAGACCAGCCTGGCGAAAATGGCCGAGTTGCAACCGGTGGACCCGCGTTTCCCGTCGATCACCGCCGCGGTATCGAGCCAGACCTGCGACGCCTCGGCGGCGCTGCTGGTGGTGTCGGAGGCGGCGCTAAAACGCTACGACCTGACCCCGCGTGCGCGCATCCATCACCTGACGGTGCTGGGCGACGACCCGATCTGGCACCTCACCGCGCCGATCGCGGCGACCCGCCGCGCCCTGGCAAAGACCGGGCTGCGCATGAGCGACATCGACCGGGTGGAGATCAACGAGGCGTTCGCCTCGGTGGTCATGGCCTGGGCCAAGGAACTGGATTACGACCCGGCGCGGACCAACGTCAACGGCGGCGCCATTGCCCTCGGTCACCCCCTGGGCGCCACCGGTGCGCGGCTGATGACCACGCTGCTCAACGAACTGGAATGCAGCGGCGGTCGCTACGGCCTGCAAACCATGTGCGAGGGCGGTGGCCAGGCCAACGTCACGATCATCGAACGTCTTTGAATCAAGGAGTCAGACATGGCTATCTGTAACGGCCGGACGGTGATCATCACCGGTGCCGGCGGCGGCCTCGGCCGCGCCTACGCCCTGGCCTTCGCGGCCGAGGGCGCCAATGTGGTGATCAACGATATCCGCGCCGAGGCGGCGCAGGATGTGGCGGGCGAAATCGTCGGCAATGGCGGCCGCGCCATCGCCAACAGCGACGACATCACCAGCCTCGACAGCGCCCAGCGCATCGTCGACGCGGCGCTGGCGGCGTTTGGCGAAGTGCACGTGCTGGTCAACAACGCCGGCGTGTTGCGGGATCGCATGTTTATCAGCCTGTCGGAAGAAGACTGGGACCTGGTGATGCGCGTGCATTTGAAAGGGCATTACTGCCTGGCGAACATTCTTGGTCGGCGCTGGCGCGACCAGGCCAAGGCCGGCACGCCGGTGGCCGCGCGCATCATCAACACCAGCTCCGGTGCGGGTTTGCAGGGTTCCATCGGCCAGTCCAACTACTCGGCGGCCAAGGGCGGGATTGCCGCGTTGACCCTGGTGCAGGCGGCGGAACTGGCGCGTTACGGCGTCACCGCCAACGCCCTGGCCCCGGCGGCACGCACCGCAATGACCGAAAGCGCCATGCCGGACGTGGTGCGCAAGCCCGATGACGGCAGCTTCGACGCCTGGGCCCCGGAAAACGTCGCACCGCTGGTGGTGTGGCTGGGCAGCGAACAGTCGGCGCATGTCAGCGGCCAGGTGTTCGAAAGCCAGGGCGGGCGGATTTCGCTGGGGGATGGCTGGAGGACCGGCGTGACCCGGGACAAGGGCGCGTTGTGGCGAGTGGACGAGGTCGGGTCCGCGGTGAATACCATTCTCGCCGAGGCGCCCAAGGCGCAGAAGGTGTGGGGGAGCTGAGAACGCTATCGCCGGCAAGCCGGCTCCCACAGGGATCTGCCCCGTGAGAGCTGGCTTGCCAGCGATGAGGCCATCAGCAACACCGCCGCTGATGGCGAATCGCGAGCAAGCTCGCTCCTACCGGGAGGGGGGAGGTCGCGGTCACAGCGGATAGTTTTTCAACTCCCGCGCAATCAACATCCGTTGAATCTCGCTCGAGCCTTCATAGATCTGGGTAATCCGCGCATCCCGGTAGTAACGCTCCACCGGGTAATCCTCCAGATAGCCGTAACCACCATGCACCTGGATCGCCATGGAGCAGACCCGTTCGGCCATTTCCGAGGCGAACAGCTTGGCCTGGGAGGCTTCGCTCAGGCAGGGTTTGCCGGCGCTGCGCAGGCGGGCGGCGTGGAGGATCAGCAGGCGGGTGGCGTTGATCTGCACCTGCATGTCGGCCAGCAGGTTGGCGATGCTCTGGTGTTCGTTGATCGGTTTGCCGAACTGGATGCGCTCGCGGGAATACACCAGCGCCGCTTCGAACGCGGCGCGGGCGATGCCCAGTGCCTGGGCGGCAATGCCGATGCGGCCACCCTCGAGGTTGGACAGGGCAATCGCCAGGCCCTTGCCACGCTGGCCGAGGATGTTGGCCTCGGGAATACGGCAGTTGTTCAGGGTCACCGCGCAAGTATCGGAGGCGCGGATGCCCATCTTGTGTTCGCTGCGATCGACCACGAAACCGGCATTGTCGGTCGGCACGAGGAAGGCCGAGATGCCTTTCTTGCCCAGGTCCGGGTCGGTCACCGCGAAGACGATGGCCAGCTTGGCCCGGCGGGCATTGCTGACGAACTGCTTGGCGCCATTGATGACCCAGTGGCCATCCTGCAGTTCGGCGCGGGTGCGCAGGTTGTGGGCTTCGGAACCGGCCTGCGGTTCGGTCAGGCAGAAGCAGCCGATCACTTCACCGCTGGCCAGGCGTGGCAGCCAGGCCTGTTGCTGTTCATCGCTGCCGTAGGCGAGCAGCGGGCCGCAGCCCACCGAGTTGTGGATGCTCATCAGTGCGCCGGTGGCGCCGTCGCCGGCGGCGATTTCTTCCACCGCCAGGGCGTAGGCGACGTAGTCGGTGTAGCTGCCGCCCCAGTCTTCCGGCACCACCATGCCGAGCAGGCCCAGCTCGCCCATTTTGGCGACCACGCCATCGTCGATCCAGCCGGCCTTTTCCCAGGCCTGGGCATGGGGCGCGATCTCGCCACGGGCGAAGTCCCGCGCCATGTCGCGGATCATGATCTGTTCTTCAGTCAGTTCCAGGTCTTGCATGTGCGTACTCCAGCCCTCACAGGCCTTCGAAGAATTGGTCTACCCGCTGAGGCTTCAGACCGGCGACAGTGGCGGGGTTCCAGCGCGGTTGTTTGTCCTTGTCGATGAGCAGGGCGCGCACGCCTTCGATCAGGTCGCCGTGATCGAACCATTGCTGGTCCAGGTGCAGCTCCATTCTGAAGCACTCTTCAAGGCTCAAGCGCCGGCCCCGACGAAGCAGCTCCAGGGTCACCGCCATGCCCAGCGGCGAGCGGGTCTCCATCAGGTCGGCGGTCTTCAGCGCCCACTCATGGCTGTCGCCGACGGTCACGCTACGCAGTTGTTCGATCATGCTGGCGACATCGGGCAGGGCGAAGAAGTGGTCGATGGCCGGGCGCAGGTCGGCCAGCGGCGGATCGACCAGGGTCTGGGTGCCAAGGCTGGCGAGCACGCCTTGCAGGTCCTTGAGCGGGTATTCGCTCCACTTGATGCCATCGAAACCCTGGTCGAGGGCGCCCAGTTGGTCACTGTCGACGTACCAGTCGGCCAGGCCGCAATACAGGGCATCGGCGGCCTGGACCTGCACGCCGGTGACGCCCAGATAGGTGCCGAGTTCGCCGGGAATGCGCGACAGGAAATAGCTGCCGCCGACATCCGGGAAGTAGCCGATACCGACTTCCGGCATCGCCAGGCGGCTGCGTTCGGTGACCACGCGCAGTTCGGCGCCCTGGGCCAGGCCCATGCCGCCGCCGAGGGTGAAGCCGTCCATCAACGCCACGATCGGCTTGCGGTAGTGGTGGATGAACAGGTCGAGGTCGTATTCCTCGATGAAGAAGTCGCGGTGCAGCGTGGCGCCGCTTTTATAGCTGTCGTACAGCGAGCGGATATCGCCACCGGCGCAGAAACCCTTGGGCCCCGCGCCGCGCAGCACCACGGCGTGGATCTGCGGGTCGATGGCCCAGGCTTCCAGTTGCAGGCGCAGGCTGCGAACCATCTGCAGGGTCAGGGCGTTGAGGCCGGCGGGGCGGTTGAGGGTCAGGTGGCCGATATGGTTGCGGACGTCGGCCAGTACCTGGGCGTTGTCGGTGTCTGAAGTGGCCGGTGCTTGAGCTTGCGCGGTCATCGCTGTCTCCCTGCTTTGTTATTGATTTTCCACGTGATTTGTCACGGTGTGGACGAGCGGTCAAGGATCGTCCGGATCGTAACAGTGCAAATTTGCCGAGTTCAATCCGCAAAACTGCAATAGCAATCTGCATTTTTGCATGTGCAACCGCGACCTTCGTCAGCGGTGTCGACACTTTAGCCTTGTGACCCGCTAGCACAGGGGATTAGTTCCCTCGGCCGGCGCGTTCCCGGCCCCGGCCAAAGCAGCGCCCGCTTGCGTCCAATGCAGCGTAGGGCACCGGCTGTCGGCTTTCGATAATCCCTCCCGACAACCGTCCCCAACGTTCGCGGAGAGCGTCATGCACAACAATAAGAATGCCAATGCCCGTTTCCTGCCCTTTTTGGCTGGCCTCGCCACCTTTGGCCTGGTCCCGCTGGCTCAAGCCGAAATCATGCTGTACGACAAGGATGAGACGACCTTCTCCACCGACGGCTACGTCAACGCCTTCTACGTCAACAGCGATGTCGACCGTGATGGCGAGCAGTACGACCGTCGCCAGTCGCGGGTGAAGATGGGCTTCCTGCCCAACTACCTGGGTTTCAACATGACCAAGCAGATGGGCGACCTGAAGCTGGGCGGTCGCGCCTCGTTCTGGGTAACCATCAACGACAGCGAACAGAACGGCACCGACACCGCCATCGACGTTCGTCAGTTCTACGGCACCGTGGCCAACCCCGAGTGGGGTGAAGTGCTGATCGGTAAGGACTTCGGCCTGTTCGCCCGCTCCAACATCCTGCTCGACGAACTGCTGGCCGGTTATGGCCAGGTCAGTGACACCCTCGGCCTGGTGGACGGCGGCGGCGTGTCCTTCGGCAATATCGGCAGCGGCTACCCGTACCCGTTCCCGACGTCGCAGATCACCTACCGCACACCTGTGATGGAAGGGTTGCGGGTCGCCGTGGGCATCATGGACCCGGTCGATACCAACGACGACAGCGCGGTCGGCAAGGCTTACCAGAAGAACCCACGCACCGAGAGCGAGATCACCTACCAGTTCGATCTGGGTGGCGCGAAGATCTATAGCTGGCTCAACGGCAGCTACCAGACCTCGGACAACACCGACCACAACGTCGACAGCGTGACCTCCAAAGGCGTGGGTTACGGCGTGCAGGCCAAGATGGGTGACTTCTCGCTGACCGGCTCTGGCTTCACCGCCAAAGGCATCAACCCGTTCTTCACCAACAACGCCGGCGAAGCCACGCTGCGCGAAGTGGACAGCAAGGGCTACCTGCTGCAGGGCTCGTACACCCTGGGCAAAAACCGCCTGGCACTGTCCTACGGCAAGACCAAGGACGACGGCAACGGCGCGGTGAACACCGGCGCCGACTACGAAACCCGCGGTATCGCGCTGTTCCACACCATCAACGACAACCTCAAGCTGGTGGCCGAGTACAACCAGTTCGAAATCAACGGCCATGAAGGCAACACGCAAAACGAAGACACCGACACCTTCGCCGTCGGTGCTGTTCTGACCTGGTAAACCCCACCACCGCGGGACAGGGCTTCAGCTCGGCAAGGCGCATCCTGCCGGCTGGAGTTCTGTTGCGCGGTGTTTTTCCTGGCCGCCGCTCTACAACCAATGCCACCACCACCCCCTACCCAAGTAGCATTCGGCCCCATCCCCTCGCTTCGTACACTGCCGGCATCCATTCCCAATACGCTGGAGGCTGCTTATGTCGCAGTCCAACGCCGAAGGCGTCCTCAGTGCTGTATCCCGTGCCATTGACGCCGAGGAGGCTGCCCAGGACCTCGCCCGGCAATTGATGCACCCGCACCTGGGCTTCGTCCTGTTCTTCTGTTCCGCCGAATACGACCTGCCGGCCCTGGCCCAGGCGCTGCAGGAAAGTTTTGGCGGGATCCGCCTGGCCGGCTGCACCAGCGCCGGTGAAATCACCCCGGAAGGCTATGGTCGCGGCTGCATCACCGCACTGGGCTTCGACCATCGGCAGTTTTCCATCGCCGCTGAACTGATCGCGCCGATGCACGACTTCAGCCTGATCGACGCCCAGCGCTGCGTCGAACGACTGGTCAACGAGTGCCGTGGCAACACCCTGGCGCCGATCAAAGGCCACAGCTTCGCCCTGACCTTGCTCGACGGCCTGTCCAGTCGCGAAGAAATGCTCCTCGCCGCGCTCAACGCCGCCCTGGGCGACATCCCGCACTTTGGCGGCTCGGCTGGCGACGACAATTACCTCAATCGCACCCACGTCTACTACGACGGCGTCTTCCACAACAGCGCGGCGGTGGTGCTGCTGGTCAACACCTGGCTGGATTTCGAAGTGTTCACCACCCACCACATCCAGCCGCGCGCCGAAAAACTGGTGGTGACCCGCGCCGATCGCACCCTGCGCCGGGTCTACGAACTGAACGCCGAGCCCGCCGCCCTGGAATACGCGCAACTGATCGGCGTGCCGGTGGACCAGCTCGACCTGCGCACGTTCGCCGCCCACCCGCTGGCGGTGCGGATCAACGAGCGCTATTACGTGCGCGCCATCCAGCGGGTGCACGACGATTTCAGCCTGAGCTTCTACTGCGCCGTGGAGAACGGCATCGTCCTCACCGCCATGAGCCCCGGGCCGCTGGTGCCGAACCTGAATACCTTGTTCGACGGCCTCTGCGAGCGGCTCGGCGACCTGTTGCTGACCATCGGCTGCGACTGCTTCCTGCGCCGCCTGGAACTGGACGGCACGCCGCAGACCGACCACGTCGAGGCGATCCTGCGCAAGCACGCGGTGGTGGGTTTCAACTCCTACGGAGAACAGTTCAATGGCATGCACATCAACCAGACCTTCACCGGCGTTGCCATCGGACGGTCCCGTGCCCGGCGATTTGACTGAAGCGCGGTTGCTGATCGAGCAACTGCGTCACGAAAACCACAAGCTCAGCCGCATCAACGCGGCGTTGATCGAGCGCCTGGAGTCGGGGGCGGCGCGCCCGGACGACTCCTACGCGGCGTTCCAGCACTCGGTGACCCTGGCCGAGCAAGTGCGCGAACGCACTGACGCGCTCAACCAGGCCATGGCCGAACTCAAGGCCAGCAACCACCTGCTCAGCGATGCGCGGATGCGCGCCGAGACCGCGCACCAGTACCTGGTGGACGCCATCGAGAGCATTTCCGATGCCTTCGTGCTGTTCGACACCGACTTGCGCATCGTCCTGTTCAACCAGCGCTTCAAGGCGCTTTGGGCCAACAGCCGGATCCGCATCATCAGCGGCATGCACCTGTCGGAGGTGCGCCGGCTGATGCTGCGCACCGGGCTGTTCACCGAAGAGTCGCGCAATATCAACGACGAAAACCTGCTGTACCGGCTCAAGGACGGGCGCTGGCTGCAGGTCAGCGAACGCCCGACCCAGGGCGGCGGGCGCGTGGTGCTGCTGACCGACATCACTGAGGTCAAGCACAGCGAAACCCAGCGCCGCGAGCAGGCTGTTGCGCAGAAATCCCACCTGTTGCAGCGCGCGGTGGACAACCTGTCCCAGGGCGTGGCGATGGTCAATGCCGACGGCGTGCTGGAGCTGTGGAACCGGCGCTTCCTGGAACTCAGCGGGCTGGCGCCGATCGCCGCGCACCGGCAGTTCGCCGACGTGATCGGCGACAGCGAGCTGGCCTTGCTGACCCCGGCCACCCGTGACTGCAACGGCCGGCCAACGCGGGAACTGGAGCAGCGCCTGTACGACGGACGCATGCTGGAAATCCGCACCCATCCGCTGCCCACCGGCGGCTTCGTCAACACCTTCACCGACATCACCGAGCGCTACCAGCACGCCGAGGCCCTGAGCGAAAGCGAGCGCTGGATCCGCCTGATTACCGACCAGGTGCCGGCGCTGATCGCCTACCTCAACGCCGATCTGGTCTACGAATTCACCAACAAGGTCTACGAGCAGTGGTACTGCTGGCCGCACGCGGCGATGCTCGGCCAGCGCCTGCGCGACGTGCACAGCGCCGAGCATTACCAGCGCCTGGAAACCTACATCGGCCAGGCCCTGGCTGGCGAGAGCGTGACCTTCGAGTTCGCCGAGACCAACGCCCACGGCCAGGAGCGCTACATGCTGCGCTCCTATGTGCCCAACAGCCTGCCCAATGGCGAGGTGGTCGGGATTTTCGTGCTGATCCGCGATATCACCGAGCGCCGCCGCACCGCCGAGGCGCTGCACCAGGCATACCAGCACCTGGAGGTGCGGGTACGCGAGCGCACCACCGAACTGACTCAGCTCAACCAGCAATTGCTGAAGGAAATCGAGGAGCGCCGGCGCGCCGAGGCGCGGCTGCGCGATGCCAAGCAGGAGGCCGACCAGGCCAACCTGTCGAAAACCAAATTCCTCGCCGCGGTCAGCCACGACCTGCTGCAACCGCTCAATGCCGCGCGCCTGTTCACCAGCGCCCTGCAGGAGCAGAGCAACAGCCCGGCGCTGGTGCGCAACGTCAGCAACGCGCTGGATGATGTGGAATCGCTGCTGGGCACCCTGGTGGACATCTCCAAGCTGGATGCCGGGGTGATCAAGGCCGATGTCGCCACCTTTGCCGTCAGCGACCTGCTCGACAACCTCGCTGCCGAATACGCCGCCACCGCCGCCAGCGAGGGCCTGCGCCTGCACTATGTGCCGACCGGCCTGCGGGTGCGCAGCGATATCCAGCTACTGGCGCGGATCCTGCGCAACCTGCTCAGCAACGCCATTCGCTACACCCCGCAAGGCCGCCTGCTGCTGGGCTGCCGGCGGCGGGGACGGCGTTTGTGGATCGAAGTCTGGGACACCGGCATCGGCATTCCGCTGGACAAGCGCGAAGAGATTTTCCAGGAGTTCAAGCGCGGCGACTCGCAGCGCCCGGACCAGGACCGCGGCCTCGGCCTGGGTCTGGCCATCGTCGAGAAGATCGCCGGGATTCTCGGCCACCGTATCCAGGTGCGCTCGACGCCCGGCAAGGGCTCGGTGTTTTCCATCGAAGTACCGCTCAGCCGCCAGGTGCCACGGGCCCGGGAGCCGGTGCCGGAAGTAATGCCGCTGCTGGAGCGTCTGGAAGGCGCGCGGATTTGGGTGCTGGATAACGACGCGGCCATCTGTGCCGGCATGCGCACCTTGCTGGAGCAATGGGGCTGCCGGGTCAGTACGGCGTTGAACGAGGAAGACCTGGCCGGGCAATTACCGGCGGACGAAGCCGAAGCCGGGCTGCTGATCGTGGATTACCACCTGGACCACGACCGCAACGGCCTGGAAGCGGTGGCGGCGATCAATGCGCGGCGGGTTTCGCCCTTGCCGGCACTGATGATCACCGCCAACTACAGCAACGAACTCAAGCAGCAGGTGCGTGAACTGGGCCATACCCTGATGCACAAACCGGTGCGGCCGATGAAGCTCAAGGCCGCGATCAGTCACCTGCTGGGCAGCGAGCTCAGCGTGGCAGGCGTCCACTGACGAAGTGGGCGACGTCGTTGAAACCGTGGGTCGACGGGTGGCCCGGAGTGACCAGCGAATCGATGAAGGCTTCGTCCTCGGCGCTGATCTTCACCTCCAGCGCGCCGCCGTAGGTGTCCCACTGGGCTTCGGTGCGCGGGCCGACGATCGCTGAACTGACCGACTGGTTGTTCAGCACCCAGGCGATGGCGAACTCGACGATGCCAACGCCTTTGGCCTGGGTGTAGGCCTGGATTTTCTGGGCGATGGCCAGGGATTCAGCCCGCCATTCCACTTCGAGGATGCGCTTGTCCTGCCGCGCCGCGCGGCTGCCGGCCTCGGGTTCGGCATTGGGCGCGTACTTGCCGCTGAGCACGCCGCGGGCCAACGGACTGAACGGCACCACGCCGAGACCATGAAACGCCGCCGCGGCCAGTTGCTCGGTCTCGACCTGGCGATTGACGATGTTGTACAGCGGCTGGCTGACCACCGGCTTCGGTACGCCGAGACGCTCGGCCAGGTTGCAGATTTCAGCGATGCGCCAGCCACGGAAGTTGGACACGCCCCAATGACGGATCTTGCCCTGGCGCAGTAGATCGCCGATGGCCGAGACGGTGATGTCCAGCGGCGTGGCGTGGTCTTCGCGGTGCAGGTAATAGATGTCCAGGTAGTCGGTGCCCAGACGGGTCAGGCTGGCTTCGATGGCGTTGAAGATATGCTTGCGCGACAGCCCGCTGCGGTTCGGCACGCCGTCTGCCGGGCCATAGCCGACCTTGGTGGCGAGGACCCAGTCGTGGCGGTGGCGGGCGATGCCTTCGCCGACGATTTCTTCCGAGCGACCGGCGTTATAGACGTCCGCCGTGTCGATGAAATTGACGCCCTGGTCCCAGGCCTTGTCGATGATGCGCAGAGAATCCTCGGTACGGGTCTGCTCGCCGAACATCATGCTGCCCAGGGTCAGGGCGGAGACTTGCAGGCCACTGCGGCCGAGAGGACGGTAGATCATGGTCGAAAGCCCCTTCGCGGTATGGAAGGGGTGTTGTACAGGGGGAAAAGCATCGCTGGCAAGCCAGCTCCCTACCCGTGGGAGCCGGTCTTGCCGGCGATGAGGCTCTCCTGGATCAAACCCTACCGGGCAGTAACCGCCGCCCCTTGCCGATTCCGCGAAACCCGCAACGCCACCAGGCTGCCAAACACGATCAACCCCGCCAGCGAATACAGCGCCGCATCGGTCGAGCCCGTCTGGTCCTTGATCCAGCCCACCAGGTACGGGCTGAGGAAGCCGGCCATCTGCCCGACCGAGTTGATGATCGCCAGGCCCGCGACCGCGGTGCCGGCGCTGAGCAGGGCGGTGGGCATCGGCCAGAACATCGGCAGGCCGGTGAGGGCGCCCATGGTGGCGATGCTCAGGCCGAGGATGGCGATGACCGGGTTATGGGCGAAGTTCACCGCGATCAGCAGGCCGATGGCGCCCATCAGCATCGGCACCACGAGGTGCCAGCGGCGCTCGTTGCGTAGGTCCGCCGAACGGCCCACCAGCAACATGAACACGCCGGCCAGCAGGTAGGGAATCGCGCTCAGCCAGCCGATCAGCAGGGCATCGCTGAAACCGAGGCTCTTGATGATCGACGGCAGCCAGAAGTTGATCGCGTAGACACCGCTCTGGATGCAGAAGTAGACGAAACCGAAGGTCCAGATCAGCGGGTTGGTCAGCACCGACATCAGGCCATCGCTGACCGTGCCCGGCTTGTTCGCCGCGTCCTGCTGCAGGTCGGCGGCCACCGCCTGGCGCTCGGCCGGGCTGAGCCAGCCGGCCTTGGTGAAGCCGTCACTGAGCAGGAACACCGCCATGCAGCCCAGCGCCACGGTCGGCAGGCCCTGGATCAGGAACATCCACTGCCAGCCGGCGAGGCCGCCCTGGCCCGCGGCGAAATGGTTGAGGATCCAGCCCGAGAACGGCCCGCCAAGCAGCCCCGACACCGGGATCGCCGACATGAACAGGGCCATGATGCGGCCGCGGCGCTGGGCCGGGAACCACTGCGAGAGGTACAGCACGATACCCGGGAAAAACCCGGCTTCAGCGGCGCCGGTGAACAGGCGCAGCACATAGAACTGGGTCGGCGTGGTGACGAACAGCAGACAGGTCGACAGCGTGCCCCAGGTGATCATCATCAACGCGATCCAGCGCCGCGGGCCAAAACGGTTCAGCGCCAGGTTGCTGGGCAGGCCGCAGAGCACATAACCGATGAAGAAGATCCCGGCGCCGAGGCCGTAGATGGTTTCGCTGAAATTCAGGGCATCGAGCATCTGTAACTTGGCGAAGCCAACGTTGACCCGGTCGAGGTAGTTGAACAGGTAGCAGATGAAGATGAAGGGGATCAGCCGCAGGGTGATGCGCCGGTACAGCGCGTCGCGGTTGATGTCGTGGCCGTGGTCAGAGGCAGGGCTGGATGACATGATTCTCTCTCTGTTGTTATGGTTGTGCGGCATCCCGCGGCGAGGCGGGCGCTTCAACGAAGTCTCGACCAGCGCAGGAGCCCTGTCTTTGTGCTTTTGCACAGCATTTACGGCGCACTGCTGTGCTGCCGACCAACCTGTAGACCTTCAAGGAACCGCGCATGTTCGAACTGGACCATGACCTGGCGCAGGACATCGTCGACCGGGCGATGGCGATTCTGCCCCACAACGTCAATGTCATGGACAGCCAGGGCCTGATCCTCGGCAGTGGCGAGCGCCAGCGCATCAACACCCGTCACGAAGGCGCGCAACTGGTGCTGGCCAACGAACGCATCGTCGAAATCGACAGCGTAGCCGCCAAATGCCTCAAGGGCGTTCAGCCGGGGGTCAACCTGCCGCTGATGCTCGATGGCCGGCTGATCGGCGTGCTCGGCATCACCGGCGAGCCGCAGCAACTGCGCACCTACGCCGAACTGGTGCGGATGACCGCGGAAATGCTCCTGGCCCAGCGTCACCTGCAAGTCGAACAGCAATGGCGCCGGCAGCGCTGCGACGACCTGCTGGCCTTGTTGCTGGGCGGCAGCGGCGACGCGCCGCGACTGGTGGACGAAGCCCGGCAACTGGGCCTGAAACCGCAACTGCCGCGGATTCCCTGCCTGTTCGAACTGGACGAAGGTCCGGGCGCGGAAGCGCTGTCGGTGTGGCTGATGCAGCGTTACCCGGACAGTTGGTGCGTCAGCCCGGCGCGGCAATCGCTGCTCTGGTGCCGCCCGGCGACGCTGGTGCTGGATGAAGCGCGGCTGCTGGAAAAACTCCAGGGCCAGGGCTGGCAGGTACAGCGCCTGGCAGTGGGCGGCGTCGCCGATGGCGTGGACAAACTGCGCCGAGGCTACCGCCGCGTGCGCGACCTGCTGGCCTACGGGCAAGACGTCGTGCCTGATGAGCGCCTGCTGACGTTGGCCCGTTTCCGCTTGCCGGCATTGCTCTGGCGCCATCGCCAGGATGACGCTCTGGATGAACTGCTGGAACCCTTGCAGCGCATCCGCGTCAAGGACGTCAGCGGCCAGTTGCTCGCGACCCTGCGCGCCTGGTGTGCCCATGACGGCCAGAGCCAGGCCTGCGCCGAGGCGCTGGGCATTCACCGCAACAGCCTGCGTTACCGGCTGGAGCGGATCGGCGAGTTGAGCGGGGTGGACCCGTTGCGGCTCGAAGGGATGTTGAGTTTGTATCTGGGGTTGCAGTTGTTGGCGGCGGAGTAAGCAGGGGGGCTTGTCAGGGTGTTGCGTATCGCGAGCAAGCTCGCTCCTACACCTCAGGCAGCGGCTGTTGTCCAACTGACCAAACAACCACCGCCGATCTTGTGCACTCGACCGAGGCCCGCCACTGCGGCAACTGGCAGCATGCAGGCATCTGCAAAAGGAGTTCCTCATGAAAATCGTCATCGCCCCTGACTCGTTCAAGGACAGCCTCAGCGCCGAAGGGGTCGCCGCCGCCATTGCCGAGGGCATCGCCGCGGTACTGCCGGACTCACAACTGATTTGCTGCCCGATGGCCGACGGCGGCGAAGGCACCATGGACGCCATCGTTGCCGCCTGCCACGGTGAGCAGCGCGCGCTGAATGTTCGCGGCCCGCTGGGCTTTGAGGTCAGCGCGCACTGGGGCTGGCTGGCCGACAGCCGCACCGCGATCATCGAGATGGCCCAGGCCAGCGGCTTGCAATTGCTGACCCTGGAACAACGCGACGCCTGCCGCACCAGCACCTTCGGCACCGGCCAGTTGATCGGTGCGGCGCTGGATGCCGGCGCCGAGCGGATCATCCTGGCCATCGGCGGTAGCGCCACCAACGACGCTGGCAGCGGCATGCTCCGCGCCCTCGGCCTGCGAACCTTCGATGCCCAAGGCAGCGAGCTGGAGGAGGGTGGTCTGGCGTTGTCGCAGGTCGCTCGCCTGGATGCCAGCGGTCTTGATTCGCGTCTGGCCGTTGTGCGCCTGGAAGTGGCGGCGGACGTCGACAACCCGCTGTGTGGCAGCAACGGCGCCTCGGCGATCTTCGGTCCGCAAAAGGGCGCCAACCCCGAGCAGGTCGAGCTGCTGGATCACGCCCTCGGCCATTTCGCCGATCACTGCGCGCAATTGCTGGGCCGCGATGTGCGGGACTTCCCCGGCTGTGGCGCCGCCGGTGGCATGGGCTTCGCCGCCAAGGCATTTCTCGACGCGCAGTTCCGGCCGGGCATCGAGGTGGTCGCCGAGTTGGCGGGACTGGAAGACGCGGTGCAGGGCGCCGATCTGGTGATTACCGGTGAGGGCCGTTTCGATGCGCAGACCCTGCGCGGCAAGACGCCGTTCGGCGTGGCCCGTATCGCCCGTCGTCACGGCGTACCGGTGGTGGTGATCGCCGGCACGCTCGGCGAGGGCTATCAGGAACTGTATGGCCACGGCATCGACGCCGCTTTTGCCGTCACCAACGGTCCGATGACCCTGCAACAGGCCTGCGCCAACGCCGCGCCGCTGCTGGCGGCCCGGGCGGGCGACATCATCCGCTTGTGGAGCAGCGCTCGGCGCGGTTGATTCAGTCCGGCAACTGGTTCAGCGCCGGCACCACCGGCGCTGACAGCTCAAGCTCACCGAACGAGGCGCTGGCGTCGACATAACGCAGCGCCGATTTCATGTCGCGCCAGCCGACGTGGCTCATCAGCGCCTTGGTGTCCCAGCCGTTGCTGCTGGCCCAGGTGGCGAAGCCGCGCCGCAACGAGTGGGCGCTGTAGGTCTCGGCGGGCAGCCCGGCGCCTTCGAAGATCCGCCGCAACAGCGCGATCAGGCTGCCGCTGTTCAGTGCTTCTTCACCGAGGTTGCCCCAGCGGTCGAGCTTGCGGAACACCGGCCCGCGGGCGATCCCCGCCACGCGAATCCATTCCAGGTACGCCTGCACCGGACACAGGCTTTTCAACGCCGGCATGCGGTGGGTGACGCCGCGTCCCTGGCGATCGCCCTTGCTCTGCGCCAGGTACAGCAACATGCCGCCGCCGGCCTGGGCCTGGATGTGTTCGACGCGCAAGCGCGCCAACTCATCGCCACGAAAGCCGCGCCAAAACCCGATCAAGAGCAGCGCCGCATCCCGGCGGGCGCGCAGCAGCGCTGGCAACGCCTGATCGCGCTGGGCCTGTTCGGCGCACTGTTGCAGGTGGCTGATGGTGCGTTGCAGATGGTCCAGGGTCAGCGGCGCGGCCTGGCGTTCCTGCACCGGGTGCAGGGCGCGGATGCCCTTGAGCATCTGCCGCACCAGCGGCGCCTTGGTCGGGTCGGGAAAGCCCTGGCTGACATGCCACTGCCCCAGCGCGGCAAGGCGCTGGCGCAGGGTGTTGATGGAGTGTTCGCCGGCGAAATCCGCCAGGTAGCGAGCGATGCTGTCGGCGGTGGCGGGCAGAAAGCCGCCCCAGGTCACCTCGAAGTGTTCGATGGCCGAGCGGTAGCTGCGACGGGTGTTGTCGCGAACGGCGGCTTGCAGGTACTGGTCGATCGTGTTCATGGGGCGGTCTCGCGGAATTCACGAAGGATAGTCAGAAATGCCTGCAACACCGGCGACTGGTCGCCTTTGCGGTACAGGCAGATCAACTCGATCAGCGACGGCCGCCGACAGGCCAGCTCGCGATAGACCACCCCCGGCAAGCGCAGGTTGGTCGCCGCCCGCGGCACGACGCTCAGGCCCATCCCGCCGCCGACCAGGGCGATGGCGGTGGTGACGTCGGTGACTTCATGGGCGATGTGCGGCTGCGCGCCGTATTCGCCGAACATCTCGCGGATCTGCAACGCCAGGCTGCTGCGCACGCCGCGCGGGTAGAGAATCATCGGCTGGTCGAGGATCTGCTCCAGGTCGATGCAGTCTTCGCCCGCCAACGGATGGCCTTCGCCGAGGGCCAGCATCAGCGGCTCCTGGCGCACTTCTTCCTGTTCGATATCCGGCTCGACCGGCACCAGGCGATTGAAGCCGATGGTCAGGCGCCGTTCGCGCAGGGCCTGGATCTGCGCGTCCTTGTCCATCGGGTGCAGCGAGATGTGCACGCTCGGGTAGGCCGCGGTGAAGCGCTTGAGCACCTGGGGAATCAGGTCGAGGATCGACGAACCGAAAATGCCGATGGCCAGGCTGCCGCGCTGGCCGGAGGAGAGCAGCCGCGATTCTTCGGCGGCGAACTGCAGCTCGCCGAGGATGCGCTGGGCATGGTGATAGAAGGATTCGCCGGCCTCGGTCAGCGCCACGCGTTTGGAGTTGCGCTCCAGCAACACTGCCGAGACGTTTTCTTCCAGTTGCTGGATTTGTCGGCTCAGGGCCGACTGGGAAAGGTGCAGGCGCTCGGCCGCACGGTTGAAATTGAGCGCCTCGGCAACGGCGACGAAGTAACGCAACTGCCTGATTTCCATCCGCAATGTCCCTGGCTGATTTATGCGACATTCAACAATGCATGAAACGCATCGTTCGGTGACTATACAGTATTGGACTGCATTGTTGCTCCACCGTACCTTGGCTTCACCGCCGCTGACCGCGGCAGGCCCAAAACGGCATCCATGGCAGGTACCCATGCAGTCAAATCAATTTGAATCCGTGAGTGACGAGCTGTACCGCGCACTCAAGCACAACCAGGCGATCGAGCCGCTCACCGCGCGCTTCCCGCAGATTACCCTCGAGCAGGCCTACGTCCTGCAACTGCGGGTGTTGGCGCGGCGCCAGGAAGAAGACGGCGAGACCGTCATCGGCAAGAAGATCGGCGTCACCAGCGCGGCGGTGATGGCCCAGTTGAAGGTCGATCAGCCGGACTTCGGCCACCTCACCTCGGCAATGCTGCGCGAAGACGGCGCCGCCATCGAGGCCGCCAGCCTGATCGCACCGAAGGCCGAAGGCGAGATCGCCTTCCTGCTCAAGCACGACCTGTCCGGCCCGGGCGTGACCGTCGCCGATGTACTGCGCGCCACCGAATGCGTGATGCCGTGCTTCGAGATCGTCGACTCGCGGATTCGCGACTGGAAGATCGCCATCCAGGACACCATCGCCGACAACGCCTCGTCCGGGCTGTTCGTGCTCGGTGACGCGGCGGTGTCGCCCCATGCCATCGACCTGTGCCTGACCGGCATGACCCTGGAACTCAACGGCGAAATCGCCCACACCGGCGCCGGCGCCGCGGCCCTGGGCCATCCGGCCAACGCCGTGGCCTGGCTGGCCAACACCCTGGGGCGCTTCGACATGGGCCTGAAGGCCGGCGAAGTGATCCTCTCCGGCGCACTGTCGGCCATGGTGCCGGTCAAGGCCGGCGACAACCTGCGCATGAGCCTGGGCGGCATCGGCTCGGCCAGCGTGCGATTCATCTGAGCGACGGGGAACCCGACATGTCACTGAATACCCAGACCATCGAACACCTGGCGCGCCACCTGGAAAACGCCGAGCGTTCGGTCAGCGCGGTGCACAAGATCACCGACGATTACCCGGACATGGACTGGCAGGACGCCTACGCCATCCAGGACGCCATCCGCGCGATCAAGGAACAACGCGGCGTGCGTATCGCCGGCCTGAAAATGGGCCTGACTTCCCACGCCAAGATGCGCCAGATGGGCGTGATCGATCCGATCCACGGCTTTATCACCGACTACGGCTCGGTGCCCGAGGGCGGCACGATCGAGACCCGCGAACTGATCCACCCGAAGGTCGAGGCGGAAATCGCCTTTGTCACCAACCGGCCGCTGTCCGGCCCGGGCTGCCATATCGGCACGGTCCTCGCGGCCACCGAATTCGTCTTGCCGGCAGTGGAAGTGATCGATTCGCGCTATGAAAACTTCCGCTTCGACCTCAAGAGCGTGATCGCCGACAACACCTCCTCGGCGCGTTATGTGCTGGGCGGCCAGCCGCTGCCGGTGCAGGGCCTGGACCTGCGCAACCTCGGCGTGGTCATGGAGCGCAACGGGCGCATCGTCGCCACCGCCTCGGCCGCCGCGGTGCTTGGCCATCCGGCGCAGAGCGTGGCGATGCTGGCGAACATGCTCGGCGAGCGCGGTCGGGAAATTCCCGCCGGCACCCTGATCCTCACGGGCGGCGTCACCGAAGCGGTAGCGGTGGAAGCCGGCGACAACATCAACGTGCGCTTCCAGCATCTGGGTAGCGTGTCCATGCGGTTCGTTTGAATTCACGGGAGAGCATTCACCATGCCCATCATGCAGGTCCACCTTATTGCCGGACGCAGCGAGGAACAGAAGGCGCGCCTGATCGAAGCGCTGTCGGCGGCGGCGGTCGAGGCGCTGGATGCGCCGCTGGAGTCGGTGCGGGTCATCATCAACGAGATCCCCGCCAGCCACTTCGGCATCGCCGGGCAGACCGCCAAGCAACGCGGACGCTAGGGCTTTGAAATCCAGCCTCGCGGTTCCTGAACAATGACAACCACAGGGAATCCCATGAACGCAACCACGACACGCAGCAAAGTGGCGATCATCGGTTCGGGCAACATCGGCACCGACCTGATGATCAAGGTGCTGCGCCACGGGCATCACGTCGAGATGGCCGCGATGGTCGGCATCGACCCGGCCTCCGACGGCCTGGCCCGGGCCCGGCGCCTGGGCGTGGCGACCACCGACGGCGGCCTCGACGGTCTGCTCGCGCTACCGGGTTTCAAGGACATCGGCATCGTCTTCGACGCCACCTCGGCCCAGGCCCATGCCCGCCACAATCAGGTGCTGCAGGCCCACGGCGTGCGGGTCATCGACCTGACGCCGGCGGCGCTCGGCCCTTACGTGATCCCGGCGATCAACCTGGACGACCAGCTCGACGCCGGCAACCTGAACATGGTGACCTGCGGCGGGCAGGCGACCATCCCCATCGTCAAGGCGGTGTCCCAGGTCACGCGGGTGCATTACGCCGAGATCGTCGCCTCGATTTCCAGCCGCTCTGCGGGTCCCGGCACCCGGGCCAATATCGACGAGTTCACCGAAACCACCAGCCGCGCCATCGAGCAACTGGGCGGGGCCGAGCGCGGCAAGGCGATCATCATCCTCAACCCGGCCGAGCCGCCGCCGATCATGCGCGACAGCGTGTTCGTGCTGTGCGAGCCGGCGGACCGCGACGCGATCAGCGCCAGTGTCCAGGCCATGGTCGAGCGGGTGCAGGGCTATGTGCCGGGTTACCGGCTCAAGCAGGCGGTGCAGTTCGAGGACCTGGAGGCGCCGGTGAATGTTCCGGGTCTGGGTTGGCGGAAGGGCTTGAAAGTGTCGGTGTTCCTCGAAGTGGAAGGCGCCGCGCATTACCTGCCGGCGTATGCCGGTAACCTCGACATCATGACCTCGGCGGCGCTGGCGTGCGCCGAGCGGATTGCCGCGAATATGTGACG
>NZ_JANLOA010000099.1:0-59971 GCF_025466035.1 Pseudomonas sp. 20P_3.2_Bac5
TTCAGGTAGGTCTCTGGGCTCCTTATCGCGAGCAAGCTCGCTCCTACCCCTACCCCTACCCTGTAGGAGCGAGCTTGCTCGCGATGGGCAACAACGCCACCTCCGGGAACATTCCCCCGCCAATCCACTCCAACACCTCGTTTTCCCTGCCTTTACGGCTGACGAGGTCTTTGCCATGAAACGTTTCGCGCTGGTCACCCTGATGACCCTGGCCGCCAGTTCGGCCTTCGCTTTCAACCTCAACGACGCGGCCAACGCCGTGTCCGCCATGCAAGGCAAATCCGATGGCGCCGCCGTCCAGGCGCCCGCCGCTTCGGCCAATCTGCTCAACACCCTCGGCAGCGAACTCAAGATCACCCCGGAACAAGCCATTGGTGGCACCGGCGCCCTGCTGGGCCTGGCGCGCAATCAGTTGAGCACGGGCGATTACCAACAACTGAGCAAGGCCGTGCCGGGCCTCGACATGCTGTCTGGCGAGAACGCCTTGGGCGGGCTGGCGGGGTTGGGGGAGCTGCTCGGCAAGAGCGGTCAGGGCTCGGCGTTGAGCAATGCACTGGGCGGTGAAGTCAAGAACGGGACCGACCTGAACAACGCCTTCAGCGCCCTCGGCATGGAGAACGGCATGATCGCCCGCTTCGCGCCGCTGATCCTGCAGTACCTCGGCCAGCAAGGCGTGGCCGGGTCGTTGTTGCAGAACCTGGCCGGCATCTGGGGCAACGGCACCGTCGCACCGCTCGCCCCGGCAACCGGCCCGTCAGTTTAATTCCGCGCGCAGGGCCTCGATCCGCGCATCCTTCTCGCGCCACAACTGGTTGACCCAGTCCTGCACGGCCTGGCGCACCGCCGGGTCGGTTTCGTAGTCACCGGCCCACAGCGCCGGGTCCAGCTCGCGCACCTGAATATCGACGATCACCCGCGGCAACCCACCGCTGACCAGATCCCAGAAGCCCGGCGCCTTGTCACCGGGATAGACGAGGGTCACGTCCAGCAGCGCGTCGAGCTGCTCGCCCAGCGCCGCCAGCACGAAGGCGACACCGCCGGCCTTGGGCTTGAGCAGGTGCCGATAAGGCGATTGCTGTTCCTGCCGCTTGGCCTCGGTGAAACGGGTGCCTTCCAGGTAATTGACCACGGTCACCGGCTGGCGCTTGAACAGTTCACAGGCCGCCTTGGTGATGGCCAGGTCCTGGCCCTTGAGGTGCGGGTGTTTGTCGAGGAAAGCCTTGCTGTAGCGCTTCATGAACGGGTAATCCAGCGCCCACCAGGCCAGGCCCAGCAACGGCACCCAGATCAGCTCCTTTTTCAGGAAGAACTTGAAGAACGGGATCTTGCGGTTCAGCACCTGGATCAGCGCCGGGATATCGACCCAGGTCTGGTGGTTGCTGACGCAGAGGTAGGAGGTGTCCAGGCGCAGGTTGGCATTGCCGCGCACGTCCCAGCGGGTCGGGATGCACAGGGCGAAGATCAGTTTGTCGATTTCGGCCCAGGTCTCCGCGAACCACATCACCGCCCGGGAGGCGTGATCGCGGTAGCGACCGGGCAAGACCAGCTTGAGCACGGCGCAAAGCAGCAGCGGTCCGATCAGGACCAGGGTGTTGAGCAACAGCAACAGGGTGACGAAACTGCCGGTGAGCAGGCGGCGCATAAATCCACTCTTAGTGTGGGAAAGACGGTCGGCAATGATAAGCAGCGGCGACGGGAACACCAAATGCTGCCCGGCGAGTCTCATGAACAAATGTTTCACGTTGTGTTCATTACCCTAGCTTGCCGAACCTACAGCGCAACGGCAGTCTAACGGTCGACCCATCCCAAGGAAGTCATTCCATTGAAACCACTGATCGCCCTGCTCGGCCTGCTGTCCCTGCCAGTGATGGCCGCCGAACCGACCCTCTATGGTCGCTACGAATACATCGGCCTGCCGGAAATCGGCCAGACCCTCAAAGCCAAGATGGACACCGGCGCCCTCACCGCCTCGCTGTCCGCCAAGGACATCGAACAGTTCAGCCGTGACGGTGAAGACTGGGTACGTTTCCGCCTGGCCACCAAGGATGCCGGCAGCAAGGTCTTCGAACACAAGCTGGCGCGCATCAGCAAGATCAAGAACCGCGCCGACGAAGAAGACGAAGAAGGCAGCGAAATCGCCCACCGCCCGGTCATCGACCTGGAGCTGTGCCTGGGCGATGTGAAGCGCACCGTCGAGGTCAACCTGACCGACCGCAGCAGCTTCAACTACCCGCTGCTGATCGGCGCCAAGGCCCTGCGCGAGTTCGGCGCCGCGGTGAACCCGGCCCGCCGCTTCACCGCCGACAAGCCGGACTGCTGACGCAAAGCGGCAAAGTGATGGACAGCGCTTTACACTTGCCGCTTCCCACTTGCCGCCTGCAGTTGCCGCCATGCCCCACATCCTGATCGTTGAAGACGAAGCGGCCATCGCCGACACCCTGATCTACGCCTTGCAGGGCGAAGGCCACAGCACCGAGTGGGTGACCCTCGGCCAGGCCGCGCTGGAGCGACAGCGCCAGCAGCCGGCCGATCTGGTCATCCTCGATATCGGCCTGCCGGATATCAGCGGCTTCGAGACCTGCAAGCAACTGCGCCGCTTCAGCGAAGTGCCGGTCATGTTTCTAAGCGCCCGCGACGGCGAGATCGACCGGGTGGTGGGCCTGGAAATCGGCGCCGACGATTATGTGGTCAAGCCGTTCAGCCCGCGGGAAGTCGCCGCCCGGGTGCGCGCCATCCTCAAGCGCATGGCACCCGCGGCAAGCATCGCCGCCGCAACCGGCACCACGCCGTTCAGCATCGACACCCTGCGCATGCAGATCCACTACCGCGAGCACCCGCTCAGCCTCACACGCCACGAATTCCGCCTGTTGCAGTGCCTGTTGGAGCAGCCGCAGCGGGTTTTCAGTCGCGAGCAGTTGCTGGATGCCGTTGGCGTGGCGGCCGATGTCGGCTACGAGCGCACCATCGACAGCCATATCAAGAGCCTGCGGGCCAAGCTGCGCCTGGTGGCCGCCGACGCCGAGCCGATCCAGACCCACCGCGGCCTGGGCTACAGCTACAACCCGGACCAAAGCTGATGCGCCTGGGTATCCGCATCTTCCTGGTGTATTTCCTGTTCGTCGGGCTGACCGCGTATTTCGTCCTCAACACGGTACGCGAGCAGGTGCGCCCCGCCGTGCGCCAATCCACCGAGGAAACCCTGGTGGACACCGCCAACCTGCTGGCGGAAATCCTCCGCGATCAGGTCAAGGCCGGCACCCTCGGCCAGAGCGCCCTGCCGCAGTTGCTCACCGCCTACGGCCAGCGCCGGCCCAACGCCGAGATCTGGGGCCTGGCCAAGAACGAGGTGAACCACCGCATCTACGTTACCGACGCCAAGGGCATCGTCCTGCTGGACTCCAGCGGCGAGGCGCTGGGCCAGGATTACTCGCGCTGGAACGACGTCTACCTGACCCTGCGCGGCCAATACGGCGCGCGCTCGACCCGCAGCGACCCGAACGACCCGGACTCCTCGGTGATGCACGTCGCCGCACCGATCCTCGACAACGGCACGCTGATCGGCGTGGTCACCGTGGCCAAGCCCAACCGCTCGCTGCAACCCTACGTCGACCGCTCGGAGAAACACCTGGTCAGCCTCGGTATCGGCCTGATCGTGCTCGGGTTGCTGGTAGGCGCGGCGCTGTCGTGGTGGCTGACCCGCTCGCTGCGCCGGCTGACCCGCTACGCCCAGGCCGTCAGCGCCGGCGAGCGCGTGGCCCTGCCGCACTACCGCGGCGGCGAGCTGGCGCAACTGGCGGACGCGGTCGAGCGTATGCGCACCCAGCTTGAAGGCAAAGCCTACGTCGAGCGCTACGTGCACACCCTGACCCACGAACTGAAAAGCCCGCTGGCGGCGATCCGCGGTGCCAGCGAGCTGTTGCAGGGGCCGATGCCGGAGGAGCAGCGCCAGCGCTTCAGCCAAAACATCGAGAGCGAAAGCGCGCGCATGCAGCAATTGATCGAGCGCCTGCTGGACCTGGCCCAGGTCGAGCAGCGTCAAGGCCTGGAAGACCAGCAACAAGTGGCGCTGGCCGAGATGGTCGACGCCCTGCTGCTGGCCCGCAGCGCCCGCATCGAAAGCGCCGGCCTGCTGGTGCGTCAGCAAGTACCGGCGACGGCGCGGCTGTACTGCGAGCCGTTCCTGATGCGCCAGGCGATCGGCAACCTGCTGGAAAACGCCCTGGACTTCACCCCACCTGGCGGCCGGTTGGTGTTCGAACTGGAGCACGATGCACAGCGCGTGGCCCTGAGCCTGTACAACCAGGGCGAGGCGATTCCCGATTACGCCCTCGGCCGTCTCAGCGAGCGTTTCTACTCGTTGCCTCGGCCAGCGACCGGGCGCAAGAGCACCGGCCTTGGGCTGAACTTCGTCGAGGAAGTGGCGCAACTGCACGGCGGCTCGCTGGAGATCGCCAACGTCGAGGACGGCGTGCGCGTGCGGTTGTGGCTGCCCGCCAATCGCCTGGACTGAATCTCCACACAAACTCCACATTCACTCCCGCGTCGCTCCACACAGCGCTCGCAGACTGGGCTCCTTCTCAAGCGGAGCCCCTCCATGAACAAAACCCTGAGTATCAAACTCGGCATCATCGCCTTGCTGGTGATCGGACTGCTGATTCCCCTGCTGATGATCGGCGGCCTGATCAGCGAGCGGCAGTCCCTGCGCGACAGCGTGGTCGAGGACATCGGCCAGAGCTCAAGCCACGCCCAGCAGATCAGCGGTCCGATCCTCGTGGTGCCGTACCGCAAGACCGAGCGGGTATGGAAAACCCAGGACGGCAGGACCTTCCAGGAAACCCGCGTGCGCACCCGCCACCTGGCCTTTCTGCCGGAAACCTTCGTCCTCGATGCCGACGCCGACACCGAGCTGCGCGCGCGGGGCATCTACGAGGCGCGGCTGTACCACGCCAACAGCCACGTCAGCGGCCAGTTCAAGGTGCCGGCCAACTGGGGCATCAAGAACGACCTCGACGACTACCGCTTCGAAACGCCGTTTATCGCGGTGGGCATCAGCGATATCCGCGGCATCCAGAACGGCCTGCAGTTGCAGCTCAATGGCCAGACCCTCGACTTCGCCGCCGGCAGCGGCGTGGACTGGCTCGGCGGCGGCGTGCGCGCCAGTGTGCCGGGGCTCGATAGCCAGAACGAAATGCGCCTGGACTACGCCTTCGACCTCAAGCTGCAAGGCACCGGGCAGTTGCACGTGTTGCCAGTGGGCCGCAGCAGCAATGTGAATCTGAGCGCCAACTGGCCGCACCCGGGCTTTATCGGCAACTACTTGCCCACCAGCCGCGAGATCACCGACAAGGGCTTCAACGCTCACTGGCAGACCTCGTTCTTCTCCACCAACATGGAAGACGCCCTCGAACGCTGCGTGACGACCGACCAGTGCACGGACTTCCAAAGCCGGCGTTTCGGCGTCAACTTTGTCGATCCGGTGGACCAGTACCTGAAAAGCGAGCGGGCGATCAAATACGCGCTGCTGTTCATCGCCCTGACCTTCGCCGGCTTCTTCCTCTTCGAAGTGCTGCGCAACCTCAGCGTCCACCCGATCCAGTACGCTCTGGTGGGCGTGGCCCTGGCGCTGTTCTACCTGTTGCTGCTGTCGTTGTCCGAGCACCTTGGCTTTGCCTTGGCGTATGGGTTGTCGGCGAGTGGCTGTGTGGCGTTGATCGGTTTCTATCTGTGCCATGTGCTGCACAGCCGGGCGCGTGGGATGGGCTTCGGCGCGGGGTTGGCGGTGCTGTACGCGATGCTGTACGGGCTGCTCAGCGCCGAGGATTACGCGCTGTTGATGGGGGCGTTGCTGCTGTTCGCCTTGCTGGGTGTGTTCATGGTGCTGACGCGGCGGCTGGACTGGTATCGCGCGGGTCAGGGGGTGGCGGCATGAGTGGGTTGCGCGAGGAGCGGGTGTTCGGGGAGCAGTTGGTGCGGGGGATTGTCGGAGTCTGGGCAACAGAGGTGTTGCAATCGCGACGGCTCGGCGCCCCGACAAGCTCGCTCCTGCAGATAGAAATGGCTCGAATCTCCGTAGGAGCGAGCTTGTCGGAGCGCCGAACCGTCGCGAAGGGCCGCAAAGCGGCCCCAGAAATGCCGAATCAGGCCGCCGGCGGTGCAGTCAGCTTCATCGAAGGGCGCTGACTGACCTCCGCATACCACGCCGCCAGCTTCGGCTGCTGCTCACGCCAGCCGAAGTTCGGCATGCGCAAGTCGATATAGCCCAGCGCACAGGCCGCACCGATCGCCGCGACGTCGAACACCGAAGCCAGCTCGGCAATATGCTCGGCTTCGAAGTTCGCCAGGCCGCGACGAATCTTCTCCTGCTGCGCCGTGAGCCACTCGTCCCACTGTTTCTCGGCAGGCCGCAGGAACTGCTCGTATCGCGCCAGCACCGAGGCGTCCATGATCGCATCCGCCTGCGAAGCCAGGCTCAGGCGGCGCCAGCGCGCGTCGCCCTCACGCGGGATCAGCGGGTTGCCGACGTGTTGCAGGTCGAGGTACTCGAGAATCACCCGGCTGTCATGCAGCACGGTGCCGTTGCCCAGCACCAGTGCCGGGATCTTGCCGACCGGGTTGTCGCGGTTCAATCCGGCATCCGGGTTCACCGGGCTCATGTTGATGGTGTTCAGCGCGACCCGGTCGAACTGCCCGGTCTCGTGCAGGAACACCGTGACCTTGCGCACGAAGGGCGACAGCGGCGAGTGGTACAACGTCATGCTCGGCGTGGTCATGGCGCGTCCTCAGTTGCCTTGCAGGCTGGGCGGCAGGCAGACACCGGTACCACCGATGCCGCAATAGCCCTCGGGGTTCTTCGCCAGGTACTGCTGGTGGTAAGCCTCGGCGAAATACACGGTCGGCGCCTGGGCAATCTCGGTGCTGATCTCGCCGAAACCGGCCTTGCTCAGTTCGGCCTGGTACTGCGCCTTACTCGCCTCGGCTTCGTCCAGGTGCTGCGGGCTGGTGCAGTAGATCGCCGAGCGGTACTGGGTGCCGATGTCGTTGCCCTGGCGCATACCCTGGGTCGGGTTGTGCAGTTCCCAGAACATTTTCAGCAACTCGTCGTAGCTGAGCTTGTCCTTGTCGAATACCACCAGCACCACTTCGGTATGCCCGGTCAGGCCCGAGCAGACTTCTTCATAGGTCGGGTTCGGCGTGAAGCCACCGGCATAACCGACCACCGTGCTGACCACGCCTTCACGCTGCCAGAAGCGGCGTTCCGCGCCCCAGAAACAGCCCAGGCCGAAAATCGCGAAATCGACGTTCTCGAAGAACGGGCCGAGCAGCGGCGTCTCCTTGAACACGAAATGCCGCTCGGGCAGGGACATCGGGGTTTCGCGGCCAGGCAGCGCCTGTTCAGCGGTAGGCAGGACGTTTTTGTTCACCAGGATTTCCGAACGCAGGACCATGGACCCATTCCTCTTGTCAGGTAGGAGACATCGCCGAGCGATGTCGTCTATTGGGATAGACCCGTAGTGTGCCCGAGTGTTGCGTGACTGTCAGGCCACCGGGCCACGCGGATAGCGCCTGAGCTTTTCAACCAGCTCATCGCCGGGGATCGGCTTGTCGAACAGGTAGCCCTGGCCGACATCGCAACGGTGACGACGCAGGAACGCCAACTGCTCGGCGGTCTCGATACCTTCGGCGACCACCTTGAGCTTGAGGTTGTGGGCCATGGCCACCACCGCCGAGGTGATTTCCATGTCGTCCTGGTTGTCGGGGATTTCGTTGATGAAGCTGCGATCGATCTTGATGATGTCGATCGGGAATTTCTTCAGGTAGCTGAGCGAGGAATACCCAGTGCCGAAGTCGTCCATCGCCAGGGTCAGGCCCAGTTGCTTGAGCTGGTCGAGCTGGCGGCGGGTGTCTTCGGTGGCTTCCAGCAGCAGGCCTTCGGTCAGTTCCAGCTCCAGCAGGTGCGGCGGCAGCGCTTCTTCCTGGAGGATGTTGGCGATCGAGGCGACCAGGTCCGGGTCGGAGAACTGCTTGGGCGACAGGTTGATCGCCACCTGCAGGTTGGGCATGCCCTCGGCGGCCAGTTGCTGACTCATGCGGCACGACTGGCGCGCCACCCATTTGCCGATGGGGATGATCAGGCCGGTTTCCTCGGCGACGCTGATGAACTGGTCCGGGCGGATCATGCCCTTTTCCGGGTGGTTCCAGCGCAGCAGCGCTTCCAGGCCGAGCAGGCGGCCGGTGCGCAGGCACAGCTTGGGCTGGTAGAACACCTGCAACTCGTTCTGCGCCAGCGCCCGGCGCAGGTTGTTCTCGACGAACAGCTTGTAGCTGGCCTCGGCATTCAGCGCCTCGGTGAACACCTGCACCTGATGCTTGCCGTTGGCCTTGGCCTTGTGCAGCGCGAGGCCGGCGTTCTTCATCAGGGTCTGCGGGTCGCGGCCGTGCAGCGGCGCGCACGCCAGGCCCACGGAGCCGGTGACGTTGATCAACTGGTTGTCGACGAACATCGGTTTGTCGAGGGTATTGAGCAGCGATTGCGCGGTCTGCTGCCCGCTTTCCATGTCGGTGTTGTCCAGCAACACGGCGAACTCGTTACTGGCGAAACGCGCCAGGCTACCACCGGGGCTGAGACTGTTGCGCAGGCGCCGGGCGAGGCTCACCAGCAGCTTGTCGCCGGTCTGGTGGCCGAGGCTGTCGTTGATCCGCTTGAAGTTGTCGATGTCCACCAGCAGCAGGCAGATCGGCGTGTCGCTGTCGCGGGCGAAACGCTCGTCGAGGCTGCGGATGAACGCCGGGCGATTGCCCAGGCCCGTCAGGTTGTCGGTGTAGGCCAGGCGCTCGATGCGCTGCTGGGCGAGCTTGTTCTGGGTGACGTCTTCGTAGATGCCGATGTAGTGGGTCAACTCGCGGTTGTCGCCATACACCTTGGAAATCGACAGTTGTCCCCAGTACGGCTCGAGGTTCTTGCGCCGGCTCTTGAACTCGCCCTGCCAGCTATTGCCCATGGCCAAGCTGGAATCGTCGAAGAGCAATTCGCTGAGATTTTCCAGCGCCGACAGCTCGGACAGCCGATGCCCCTGGACCTCCTCGGAGCTGTACTGGGTGATCGCGGTAAAGCTCGGGTTGACGTACTCGACCACGCCGTCGCGGTTGACCAGCAGAAAGGCGTTGGCGCTCTGCTCCACCGCGCGCTGGAACAGGTACAGGGCGTTGGTGGCGGTGCGTCGGTTGTGGTTGTTGATGACCTGGGCGAACTGGTCCGCCAGCTCGCCGGCGAAGGCGATCTCGTCGGTCTGCCAGGCCCGCGGGCTGCCGCCGTGCTCGAGGCACAGCACGCCGACCACCTGGCCGTCGATGCGGATACTGGCATCGAGCATGGCGATGATGTCGCGCGGGCGCAGGCTCTCGGTGATATCACGGGTGCGCGGGTCATGGCTGGCGTTGTGCGCATCGATCGCGCGGCTGGTGTGCAGCGCCTCCAGGTAATCCGGAAACAGGCCGGCGTCGATCGCCTCAGGCAGGCGGTACTCGCGGGTCTCGCGGTAGAACGCGGAAATCGGCTCCAGGCGCTGGCCTTCCAGATACCAGATGCTGGCGCAATCGATGTTGTAGATCTCGCACGCGCTGCGGGTGATCAGCTCGGCGGCTTCCTGCAGCGAATTGCTGGCGCTGTAGCGGTGCCGGGCCAGGTGCAGGATCAGGTCCTGCTGGGCACGCACTCGCTCCAGGTGTTCAAGTTGTTCCTGCTGCGCCTGCTGGTTCAGCTTGAGGGCGATCTGCAGGCGGCTGTTGCGGGTTTCCAGGTCGTCGGCGCTGAGCTCGGTCATCTCGCCGGGCTGGTCGTCCAGCACCAGCAGGTAGCCGCGCAGCAACTGGCGATTGTGCTGCCGGTAGGCTTCGCCCACTTCCAGCAGGTTCAGCGGGCCGTGGCTGGTGTGCAGGGTGTAGCGGCTCAGGTAGTGATTGCCGACCGCCAACTGCGCGTCGATGGCGTCGTGCAGCTTGTAGCGCGCCTCGGGGGCCATGAGGCTGGCGTAGGGCGAACCGACCAGGGCACACAGCTCCACCGCCGGCAGACCGAACTGCCGTTCGCAGCCCGGATCGAGGTAAAGCATCGCCCAGCTAGCTTCGTTCAGCCGCTCGAAACGCAGCATGCCGAGCCGTGATGGCACCGGTAACTGCGTCACTACCTCGGCCGCCGGACGGCTGGCAGCATCGGTTTGGCTTTTCATGGGAAGCTCGCTCGAAAAAGACTGATGGCACGGGCTTGGCACATTGCTGCTATGCACGCTTGGGCAAGGTTGCATCATGCGCCAGAGGCTGACAAGTAATAGGTTGGCTGGCGTCTTGATCTATGTCGGCATGGCGGCGTTTTTCTTCAGCCCCGCTACCGGTAAACGCCAGGCGGGCCGGGGCGCTGAACCGTTTTTTCGCAGACAAAAAAAGCCCCGTCAGAGACGGGGTTGAGGTACGAGCGTGGCAGCTCGAAAGCGGGCCTGTCTCCCCCGGCAGAGGGAGACAGGTGAACAACGGTTACAGCAGGATGGTGCGGATGTCGCCCAGCAGGTCGCTCAGGCGCTTGGTGAAGCGCGCGGCGGCTGCGCCGTTGATCACACGGTGATCGTAGGACAGCGACAGTGGCAGCATCAGCTTCGGCTGGAAGGCTTTGCCGTCCCAGACTGGCTGGATGGTGGCCTTGGAAACACCGAGGATCGCCACTTCCGGCGCGTTGACGATCGGCGTGAAGCCGGTACCGCCAATGTGACCGAGGCTGGAGATGGTGAAGCAAGCGCCTTGCATGTCGTCGGCAGACAGCTTTTTGGTCCGGGCTTTTTCGGCCAGGGCCGCAGCTTCGGCAGCCAGTTGCAGCAGGCTCTTCTGATCGACGTTCTTGATCACAGGGACCAGCAGGCCATCCGGGGTGTCCACGGCGAAGCCGATGTTCACGTACTTCTTGCGGATGATCGCTTTGCCGCTTGGCGCCAGCGAACTGTTGAAGTCCGGCAGTTCCTTGAGCAGGTGAGCAGAGGCCTTGAGCAGCAGCGGCAGAACGGTCAGCTTGACGCCAGCCTTCTCGGCCACGGCTTTCTGCGCGATACGGAACGCTTCCAGCTCGGTGATATCGGCCGAGTCGAATTGCGTCACGTGCGGCACGTTCAGCCAGCTGCGGTGCAGGTTGGCAGCGCCGACCTGCATCAGGCGGGTCATTGCCACTTCTTCGACTTCACCGAACTTGCTGAAGTCCACGACCGGGATCGGCGGGATGCCCGCGCCACCGGTTGCGCCACCTGCGGCCGGTGCTTCCTTGGCCTTCTGCATCATGGCTTTGACGTAAACCTGCACGTCTTCTTTCAGCACACGGCCATGCGGGCCGGTGGCTGCGACAGCGTTCAGCTCGACGCCGAACTCGCGGGCCAGTTGACGCACGGCTGGGCCGGCGTGAACTTTGGCACCGCTGGCGGCAACCGGCGCGGCAGCAGGTGCTGCGGCAGCCGGTGCCGGAGCAGCAGCGGCAGCCGGAGCGGCCTCAGCCTTGGCAGCCGGCGCAGGTGCTGCGGCCGGAGCCGGAGCAGCGGCAGGCGCGGCGCCGGCGATTTTCAGCTTGAGGATCAGGTCGCCGGTGCCGACTTCGTCGTCCAGCTTGGCGATCACGGCTTCGACCACGCCAGCGGCAGGAGACGGGATCTCCATGCTGGCCTTGTCCGATTCCAGGGTGATCAGCGACTGGTCGGCGCTGACAGTATCGCCAGCCTTGACCAGCACTTCGATGATCTTGGCCTTGCCAGACGAACCGATATCTGGAACGTGGATGTCCTGAACGGTGGCGGTTGCCGGTGCGGCAGCCGCTGCCGGAGCAGCTTCAGCAGCCGGTGCAGCGGCAGGCGCGGCAGCCGGAGCAGCAGCGGCCGGAGCCTCAGGCGCCGCGGCAGCGGCACCCTCGACTTCCAGTTCCAGCAACTCGTCGCCTTCTTTCAGGCGGTCGCCCAGCTTGACCTTCAGCGACTTGACCACACCGGCCTTCGGCGCGGGGATCTCCATGGAGGCCTTGTCGGACTCCAGGGTCAGCAGGCTCTGGTCGGCCTCGATACGGTCACCGACCTTGACGAACAGCTCGATGATTTCACCTTCACCGCTGCCGATGTCAGGTACGCGAATGAGTTCGCTCACTTAAAAATACTCCTCAGCAGTCCAGTGGGTTGCGCTTGTCCGGGTCGATGCCGAACTTGACGATGGCGTCAGCCACCACCTTCGGTTCGATCTCGCCACGGTCAGCCAGGGCTTCCAGTGCAGCCAGCACCACGAAGTTGCGGTCGACTTCGAAGAAGTGACGCAGTTTCTTGCGGCTGTCGCTGCGGCCGTAGCCATCAGTACCCAGGACTTTGAACTCTTTGCTCGGTACCCACTGACGAATCTGCTCGGCGAACAGCTTCATGTAGTCGGTGGACGCGATGACCGGACCTTTACGGCCGCTCAGGCATTCTTCGACGTAGGTAACCTGTGGTTTCTGACCTGGCTTGAGACGGTTGCTGCGCTCTACTGCCAGACCGTCGCGACGCAGTTCGTTGAAGCTGGTAACGCTCCACACGTCAGCGCCGATGTTGAACTCTTCACGCAGGATCTTCGCCGCTTCACGGACTTCGCGCAGGATGGTGCCCGAGCCCAGCAGTTGAACGTGGTGCGCCGCGTCGCGGGTATCTTCTTCGAGCAGGTACATGCCCTTGATGATGCCTTCCTCGACACCGGCCGGAATGGCTGGCTGGGTGTAGGCTTCGTTCATCACGGTGATGTAGTAGAAGACGTCCTGTTGCTCTTCGGTCATCTTCTTCATGCCGTCCTGGATGATCACCGCCAGCTCGTAGCCGTAGGTTGGATCATAGGTGCGGCAGTTCGGGATGGTCGCGGCCAGCATGTGGCTATGACCGTCTTCGTGCTGCAGGCCTTCACCGTTGAGGGTGGTACGGCCGGCGGTACCGCCGATCAGGAAGCCACGGGTGCGGCTGTCGCCGGCTGCCCATGCCAGGTCACCGATACGCTGGAAACCGAACATCGAGTAGAAGATGTAGAACGGCAGCATCGGCTGGTTGTGAGTGCTGTACGAAGTACCGGCAGCGATGAAGGAGGACATGGCGCCCGCTTCGTTGATGCCTTCTTCGAGGATCTGGCCCTTCTTGTCCTCGCGGTAGAACATCACCTGGTCTTTATCGACTGGCTCGTAGAGCTGGCCGACGGACGAGTAGATGCCCAGCTGGCGGAACATGCCTTCCATACCGAAGGTACGGGCTTCGTCCGGGATGATCGGAACGATGCGCTGACCGATTTCCTTGTCCTTGACCAGCTGCGCGAGGATCCGCACGAAGGCCATGGTGGTGGAGATTTCGCGGTCGCCCGAACCGTCCAGGATCGCCTTCAGGGTTTCCAGTGGCGGGGTCGGGATACTGATGCTCTTGGCGCGACGCTGAGGCACGAAGCCACCCAGTGCGGAGCGACGCTCGGCAAGGTAACGGGCTTCGGCGCTGCCTTCTTCAGGTTTGAAGAACGGCAGGTTTTCCAGGTCTTCGTCCTTGACCGGGATGTCGAAGCGGTCACGGAAGTGACGCAGGCTGTCGACGTCGACCTTCTTGGTGTTGTGCGCGGTGTTCTTGGCTTCGCCAGCACCGGTGCCGTAACCCTTGATGGTCTTGGCCAGGATGACGGTTGGCTGGTCTTTGTGGTTGACCGCCTGGTGGTAGGCCGCATAGACCTTGTACGGGTCGTGACCACCACGGTTGAGCTTCCAGATCTCATCGTCGGACAGGTCAGCGACCATGGCCTTGAGTTCTGGCGTGTTGAAGAAGTGCTCACGGACGAACGCGCCGTCCTTGGCCTTGTAGTTCTGGTACTCGCCGTCGATGACTTCGTCCATGCGGCGCTGCAGGATACCGTCGGTGTCCTTGGCCAGCAGTGGGTCCCAGAAACGGCCCCAGACAACTTTGTTGACGTTCCAGCCACCGCCACGGAACACGCCTTCGAGTTCCTGGATGATCTTGCCGTTGCCACGAACCGGGCCGTCGAGGCGCTGCAGGTTGCAGTTGATGACGAAGATCAGGTTGTCCAGCTTCTCGCGGCCAGCCAGGGAGATCGCGCCCAGGGATTCCGGCTCGTCGCACTCGCCGTCGCCCATGTAGCACCAGACTTTCTGCTTGCCGGCAGGGATGTAGCCGCGGGCTTCCAGGTACTTCATGAAGCGCGCCTGGTAGATCGCCTGGATCGGACCCAGACCCATGGAAACGGTCGGGAACTGCCAGAAATCAGGCATCAGCCATGGGTGCGGGTAGGACGACAGACCGTTGCCATCGACTTCCTGACGGAAGTTGTTCATCTGGTCTTCGCTGATGCGGCCTTCCATGAAGGCGCGAGCGTAGACGCCAGGCGAGGCGTGGCCCTGGAAGAAGATCAGGTCGCCGCCGTGCTCTTCGGTCGGAGCCTGGAAGAAGTAGTTGAAGCCGATGTCATACAGCGTGGCGCTGGAAGCGAAGCTGGAGATGTGGCCACCCAGATCCGAGTCTTTCAGGTTGGTGCGCATTACCATCGCCAAGGCGTTCCAGCGTACCAGCGAGCGAATGCGGCGTTCCATGAACAGGTCGCCAGGCATGCGTGCTTCGTGGGTAACGGGAATGGTGTTGCGGTATGGCGTGGTGATTGCGTACGGGAGCTGCGAACCGCTACGGGTTGCCAGCTCGCCCATACGGGTCATCAGGTAGTGAGCGCGGTCTTCGCCTTCTTTGTCGAGAACCGACTCCAAGGCGTCCAGCCATTCCTGGGTTTCGACGGGATCGAGGTCTTGCATGGCTTGCTCCAGGGCGGAAAGGCTACCAGAATCGGTTGCCTGAAGTTTGCGACTGGCCTTTTGGGCAGACGACATGAATTCTTGGATTACCGGAGGTAGTCCCGGCGGCGTGTAGTTTTACTACAAATCGTTCGTCATTACATGCCTTCAGATGAAAAAAGCAGTAGTAAAACTACATTTTCCCCATAAGCCGAATGCTCCCGGCTTGTGAGATAAAACGATACCGGCGACGAAAAACCGGTTGAGAAAAGGCTTGCCGTGATGGTTTCTGCCAACAAATACGCAATTGCCGCTATTTCAAACTTTTGTACGACAGTCATACCCGGGGCATACGACTTCTGCCCCGCCACTGCCTGCGTTTTCCCGCCGATCAAGGATAGACCATGAGCCTGCCGTCGCTGGTCGAACTGCCCGAAACCCTCAAACCACTGTCCATCAGCAACGAACAGGCGCTGCGCAGCGCCGTGGCCGCCAGTGAAGGCCTGAGCCTGGAGAGTTGGACCGCCGAGCGCTGGGCCGGGTTCGCCCGGGTCGCCGCGGCCAGCGAATTCGTTCTTGAACACAGCCAGCGCGACCCGGCCATGCTCCTCGACCTCGCCGCCAGCGGCGAGCTTGATCGCCCCTTTGCCCCCGGCGAGCTGTGCGCGCAACTGGCCGCCGCCGCCCAGGCCGCGACCACCGAAGATGAACTGGCGCGCACCCTGCGCCGTCAGCGCACCCGTCATCAGGTGCGGATCATCTGGCGCGACCTGACCCGCCAGGCCGATCTGGTCCAGACCTGCCGCGACCTTTCCGATATGGCCGACGCCGCCATCGACCAGGCCTACCAGTGGCTCTACCCGCGCCTATGCCAGCAATTCGGCACGCCGACCGGCCACCGCAGCGGCCAGCCGCAACAGATGGTAGTGCTGGGCATGGGCAAGCTGGGCGCGGTGGAGCTGAACCTGTCGTCGGACATCGACCTGATCTTCGCCTACCCCGAGGGCGGCGAAACCGAAGGCGTCAAGCGCTCGCTGGATAACCAGGAGTTCTTCACCCGCCTCGGCCAGCGGCTGATCAAGGCGCTGGACCCGATCACCGTCGACGGCTTCGTGTTCCGCGTCGACATGCGCCTGCGGCCTTACGGTTCATCCGGCGCCCTGGTGCTCAGCTTCAATGCGCTGGAGCAGTACTACCAGGACCAGGGCCGCGACTGGGAACGCTACGCCATGATCAAGGCGCGGGTGGTGGCGGGCGATCAGGTCGCCGGCAACCAGTTGCAGGAAATGCTGCGGCCCTTCGTCTATAGGCGCTACCTGGACTTCTCGGCGATCGAAGCGCTGCGCACCATGAAGCAGTTGATCCAGCAGGAAGTCCGGCGCAAGGGCATGTCCGGGAACATCAAGCTCGGGGCCGGCGGCATCCGCGAAGTCGAGTTCATCGCCCAGGCCTTCCAGTTGATCCACGGCGGCCGCGACCTGAGCCTGCAACAGCGGCCGTTGCTCAAGGTGCTGGCGACCCTCGAAGGCCAGGGCTACCTGCCGCCGGCGGTGGTGAGCGAGCTGCGCGAAGGCTATGAATTCCTGCGTTACACCGAACACGCCATCCAGGCCATCGCCGATCGCCAGACCCAAATGCTGCCCGACGGCGACCTCGACCGCGCGCGGATCGCGTTCATGCTCGGCTTCCCTGACTGGGAGGCCTTCCACGCCCAACTGATGCACTGGCGCGGACGCATCGACTGGCATTTCCGCCAGGTCATTGCCGACCCGGACGACGAAGAGGGCGAAGGCGAAGTGGTGGTCGGCGGCGAATGGCTGCCGCTCTGGGAAGAAGCCCAGGACGAAGAAGCCGCCTGCCGCCAGTTGCAGGACGCCGGGTTCCGCGACGCCGCCAAGGCCCTGAAACACCTCGCCGGCCTGCGCGCCAGCCCGAACCTGCGCTCCATGCAGCGCCTCAGCCGCGAGCGCCTGGACTCCTTCATTCCGCGCCTGCTGGCCCAGGCGGTCGAGCATGACGACCCCGACCTGGTGCTGGAACGGGTGCTGCCACTGGTGGAAGCCGTGGCGCGGCGCTCGGCCTATCTGGTGCTGCTCACCGAAAACCCCGGCGCCCTGCGCCGCCTGCTGACCCTGTGCGCGGCCAGCCCGTGGATCGCCGAACAGATCGCCCGCTTCCCGCTGTTGCTGGACGAACTGCTCAATGAAGGCCGCCTGTTCAGCCCGCCGAAGGCACCGGAACTGGCCGCCGAACTGCGCGAGCGCCTGACCCGCATTCCCGAGGACGACCTCGAACAGCAGATGGAAGCGCTGCGGCACTTCAAGCTGGCCCACAGCCTGCGCGTCGCCGCCTCGGAAATCGCCGGCAGCCTGCCGCTGATGAAAGTCAGCGACTACCTGACCTGGCTGGCCGAAGCCATTCTCAATCAAGTGCTGGCCCTGGCCTGGCGCCAGACCGTCGCCCGCCACGGCCGGCCCCAGCGCAGCGACGGCAGCCCGTGCGACCCGGGCTTCATCATCGTCGGCTACGGCAAAATGGGCGGCCTCGAACTGGGCCACGGCTCGGACCTCGACCTGGTGTTCATCCACGACGGCGACCCACAGGCAGAAACCGACGGCGACAAGCCGATCGACAGCGCGCAGTTCTTCACCCGCCTGGGCCAGCGCATCATTCACCTGCTGACCACCCAGACCAACTCCGGGCAACTGTATGACGTCGACATGCGCCTGCGGCCGTCCGGGGCCTCGGGCTTGCTGGTCAGCTCGGTCGGCGCCTTCGAGCGCTACCAGCAGAACGAGGCCTGGACCTGGGAGCATCAGGCCCTGGTCCGCGCCCGCGTGCTGGTGGGCTGCCCACAAGTGGGCGCGGCCTTCGAAGACGTGCGGGCGCGGGTGCTCGGCAAGCAGCGCGACCTGGCCGGGCTCCGTACCGAAGTCAGCGAGATGCGCGCCAAGATGCGCGACAACCTGGGGACCAAATCCACCGCCGCCGGCACCGCGGCCAATGCCTATGACGCCGGCGTTCCCTTCGATATCAAGCAGGATGCCGGTGGTATCGTCGATATTGAATTTATGGTGCAATACGCCGCGCTCGCCTGGTCCCACAGCCATCCGGCATTGCTGCGCTACACCGACAACATCCGCATTCTCGAAGGTCTTGAAGAAGCCGGGCTGATGCCCGCCAGCGATGCGGTGCTGCTGCGCGAGGTGTACAAGGCGTTCCGCTCGGCGGCGCACCGCCAGGCCTTGCAGAAACAGGCCGGGGTGATCGACGCGGGGCAATTCGTCAGTGAACGCCAGGAAGTACGGCGGATCTGGAGCGAACTGGGGCTCAGTTGAATGGGCAGATCCGGCTGGCAGGAGGCCAGCTCTGGATCGGTGGCGTACACTGATGGACCTAGCCTGAATATAAAGAAGGGAGGCCAGGCTGTTTTAAACAGGCTGCAGCCTCCCTGATCGTTTCTGGATAAAGCATGAGAATTTTGATAATCGGGCCCAGTTGGGTGGGCGACATGGTGATGGCGCAAACGCTGTTCCAGGTCCTGAAGCAGCGTCACGCCGATTGCGTGATCGATGTGCTGGCCCCCGAATGGAGCCGGCCGATCCTCGAGCGCATGCCCGAAGTCCGCCAGGCCTTGAGCTTCCCGCTCGGCCACGGCGCGCTGGAACTGGCCACCCGCCGGCGCATCGGCAAATCCCTGGTCGGCCAGTACGATCAGGCGATCCTGCTGCCGAACTCGCTGAAGTCGGCGCTGGTGCCGTTCTTCGCCGGGATCCCGCAGCGCACCGGCTGGCGCGGCGAGTTCCGCTATGGCCTGCTCAATGACGTGCGGCGCCTGGACAAGGCCCGCTACCCGTTGATGATCGAGCGCTTCATGGCCCTCGCCTTCCCCGACGGCAGCGACCTGCCGCAACCGTATCCACGTCCGAGCCTGAGCATCGAGGCCGCCAGCCGCGAGGCCGCGCTGGCCAAGTTCGGCCTGGAGCTGGACCGTCCGGTGCTGGCGCTGTGTCCGGGTGCCGAGTTCGGCGAAGCCAAGAAATGGCCGGCGGAACACTACGCCAAGGTCGCCGAACTGAAGGTCCGCGAGGGCTGGCAAGTCTGGCTGTTCGGTTCGAAGAACGACCACCCGGTGGGTGAGCAGATCCGCGACCGGTTGATTCCGGGCTTGCGTGAAGAATCCTATAACCTCGCCGGCGAAACCTCGCTGGCCGAGGCCATCGACCTGCTCTCCTGCGCCGACGCCGTGGTCTCCAACGACTCCGGCCTGATGCACGTCGCCGCGGCGCTGAACCGCCCGCTGGTGGCGGTCTACGGCTCCACGTCCCCCGGCTTCACGCCACCGCTGGCCGATCAGGTCGAAGTGGTGCGCCTGGGCCTGGAATGCAGCCCCTGTTTCGACCGCACCTGCCGCTTCGGCCATTACAACTGCCTGCGCCAGCTGGAGCCCGATGCGGTGTCCGCGGCGCTGCAGCGGCTCAACGGCCCGTCGCTGGTCGACGTCAGCGCAGAGGTCGATTAAGTGCGGGTCCTGCTGATCAAGACATCCTCGCTGGGCGACGTGATCCACGCCCTGCCGGCGCTCACCGACGCGGCCCATGCCATCCCCGGCATCACCTTCGACTGGGTGGTGGAAGAAGGCTTCGCCGAGATTCCTACCTGGCACCCGGCGGTGGACCAGGTCATCCCGGTGGCGATCCGCCGCTGGCGCAAGAACCTCTGGCAAACCTTCAAGAGCGGCGAATGGCGCCAGTTCAAGAAGCGCATTCGCGAGCGCAAGTACGACCTGGTGATCGACGCCCAAGGGCTGGTCAAGAGCGCCTGGCTGACCCGCTACGTGAAGAAGACGCCGGTGGCCGGCCTGGACCGCTATTCGGCCCGCGAGGGGTTTTCCAGCCGCTTCTATGACCGCCGTCTGTCGGTTGCCACCGGTCAGCACGCCGTTGAACGGGTGCGCCAGTTGTTCGCCCTCGCCCTGGGCTACGACCTGCCCGAAGGCATCGGTGACTACGGCCTGGACCGCAGCCGCCTGGAGCAGGTGGGCGTCGCGCCTTACGTGGTGTTCCTGCACGGCACCACCTGGGACACCAAGCACTGGCCCGAGCTGTATTGGCGCCAATTGGCCGAGCGGCTCGGCCGCGCCGGCCTGCAAATCTGCCTGCCGTGGGGCAACCCGGCGGAGAAAGCCCGGGCCGAGCGGATCGCCCAGGGCTTGAAGAACGCCCAGGTACTGCCCAAATTGAACCTTGCCGGGGTGGGCCGGGTGCTGGCCTCGGCCAAGGCCTGCGTGGCGGTCGATACCGGCCTCGGCCACCTCGCGGCGGCGCTGGACGTGCCGACCCTGTCGCTGTTCGGCCCGACCAACCCGGGCCTGACCGGGGCCTACGGGAAATCCCAGGTCCATGTCGCCAGCGACTTCCCGTGCGCGCCCTGCCTGCGCAAAAAGTGCACCTACAAGCCGAGCGCCGAGGAACTGCGCCGGTTCGATCTCAAACGTGAGTGGCCGCTGTGCTTCACTCGCCTGAATCCCGAACGTGTGGCACGCCAGTTGGGCGAGCTGCTGCGGGTTGAGGATGTTCGTTGATGCAACTGGCTTTCGTGCTCTACAAGTATTTCCCCTTCGGTGGCCTGCAGCGTGACTTCATGCGCATCGCCCTGGAGTGCCAGCAGCGCGGGCATCAGATCCGCGTCTACACCCTGATCTGGGAAGGCGACGTGCCGCCCGGCTTCGAGGTGCTGGTGGCGCCGGTCAAGGCGCTGTTCAACCATCGGCGCAACGAGAAACTCAGCGCCTGGATGGAAGCGGACCTGGCCAAGCGCCCGGTGGACCGTCTGATCGGCTTCAACAAGATGCCCGGACTCGACGTCTACTACGCCGCCGACGGCTGTTTCGAAGACAAGGCCCAGACCCTGCGCGGCGGCCTGTACCGGCGCTGGGGCCGCTACCGGCACTTCGCCGAATACGAGCGCGCGGTGTTCGACAAGAACGCCCGCACCGAAATCCTGATGATTTCCGAAGTCCAGCAGCCGCTGTTCGTGAAGCACTACGGCACCCAGGCCGAACGCTTCCACCTGCTGCCGCCGGGTATTTCCCAGGACCGCCGGGCCCCGGCCAATGCCGCCGAGATCCGCGCCGAATTCCGCCGCGAATTCGACCTCAAAGACGATGAATTGCTGCTGGTGCAGATCGGTTCCGGCTTCAAGACCAAGGGCGTCGACCGCAGCCTCAAGGCCCTGGCCGCCCTGCCTTCGGCCCTGCGCAAGCGCACCCGGCTGATGGTCATCGGCCAGGACGACCCCAAGGTGTTCCAGTTGCAGAGCACCGCCCTGGGCCTCAATGACCAGGTGCAGTTCCTCAAGGGCCGCAGCGACATCCCGCGTTTCCTGCTCGGCGCCGACCTGCTGATCCACCCCGCCTACAACGAGAACACCGGCACCGTGCTGCTTGAAGCGCTGGTGGCCGGCCTGCCCGTGCTGGTCACGGCCGTTTGCGGCTACGCCCACTACATCGCCGAGGCCGACAGCGGCCTGGTGCTGGACGAACCGTTCGAACAGGAGCAGCTCAACCGCTACCTGCAACGCATGCTCGAAGACGATGCGGCCCGCGCCGACTGGGGTCGCAATGGCCTGGCCTTCGCCGACACCGCCGATCTGTACAGCATGCCGCAGCATGCCGCCGACGTGATCCTCGCGCAGGAGCGCGCATGAAACTTGTACTGAACGAGACCTTCAAACGGCTCTGGGCCGGACGCGACGCCTTCGATGCCGTCGAAGCGCTGCAAGGCGAGGTCTACCGCGAACTGGAAGGCCGCCGCACCCTGCGTACCGAAATCGAGGGCCGTGGCTACTTCGTCAAGATCCACCGTGGCATCGGCTGGGGCGAGATCGTCAAGAACCTGCTCACCGCCAAGCTCCCGGTGCTCGGCGCCGGCCAGGAGTGGAAGGCCATCCAGCGCCTGCACGAAGTCGGCGTACCGACCATGACCGCGGTGGCCTACGGCGAACGCGGCAGCAACCCGGCGACCCAGCATTCGTTCATCGTCACCGAGGAACTGGCGCCCACCGTCAGCCTGGAAGACTTCAGCATCGACTGGGTCAAGCAGCCGCCACCGCCGCGCCTGAAACGCGCGCTGATCGCCGAAGTGGCGAAGATGACCGGCGGCATGCACCGCGCCGGGGTCAACCACCGCGACTGCTACATCTGCCACTTCCTGCTGCACACCGATCGTCCGGTGACGGCGGATGATTTCAAACTGTCGGTCATCGACCTGCACCGCGCCCAGACCCGGGCGACAATCACCCGCCGCTGGCGCGACAAAGACCTCGCCGCCCTGTATTTCTCGGCGCTGGACATCGGCCTGACGCGGCGCGACAAGCTGCGCTTCCTGCGCGGCTATTTCCAGCAGCCACTGCGGCAGATTCTCGCCGAACACGCCGGCCTCCTGGCCTGGCTGGACGGCAAGGCACAGAAGCTCTACGAGCGTAAGCAACGGTATGGGGACGCGCTCTGATGGCGGGTTGGACACTGGAGCCGAAATACTCGGCCCTGGCGCATGATTTCGGCAGTATCGAAGCGGTCTTCGCCCTGCAGGGCGAACGCCTGACCCGCGACCCGCTGAGCGAAGTGATCCGCGTGCAGCGTGACGGGGTCAACTACTACGTCAAACGCTACACCGGCGCCGGCAAGGGCCTGCGCCGCTACCTCGGGCGGCCGCGGATCAAGGCCGAGTGGCAGAACCTCAAGCAGTTCGCCAAATGGCAGATTCCCACCGCCGAAGTGGTGGCCTGCGGCCTGGAGCGCAACGGCCTGAGTTTTGGCCGCGGCGCGATGATCACCCGCGAACTGCCGCGCACCGAAGACCTCTCGGTGCTCGCCGAGCGCAATGACCCGCGCCTGGCCGACCGTCGCTGGGTCGACAACATCAGCCAGCAACTGGCCCGTCACACGCGGATCATGCATGACCACCACTTCACCCATAACGACCTGAAGTGGCGCAACCTGCTGGTGGACGACCAGGGCACGCTATTCTTCATCGACTGTCCCACCGGCGACTTCTGGTGGGGCTTCATGCTGCGCTACCGGATCACCAAAGACCTGGCGTGCCTGGACAAAGTGGCCAAATACCACCTGTCGGCGACCCAGCGCCTGCGTTTCTACCTGCTGTACCGCAACCGCAACCGGTTGAATGCATCGGACAAGAAACGCGTCCGGCATATCGTGAAGTTTTTCGAGGGACGCGAATGAGTGATTTCCTGGCCAGTGCCGACACGGCGCTGCTCGAACGTCATGGCCTGAACGGCTTCGACCCGCTCTGGGCACTGCAACTGGACGCCGTGGACGAGCCCAATACCGGCCGCGGCGGCTGGAGCAGCGTGTTTCGCCTGGAGCTGGAGGGCAAGGGCTACTACCTCAAGCGCCAGAGCGATTACCTGACCCACACCCTGCACAGCCCGTTCGGCGAACCCACTTTCGCCCGCGAATTCCGCAATATCAGCCGCTACCAGAAACTGCACATCCCCGCCTTGCAGGCGGTGTACTACGGCGAGCGCAAAGTGAACGGCAAACGCCGGGCGATCCTGATGACCCGCGCGCTGGACGACTGGACCGACCTCGACAGCCTGCTGGGCCAGTGGCCGCAACTGCCGCTCCCGCAGCGCCAGGGCATCCTCCGCGCCTGCGGCCAACTGGCCCGCACGCTGCACGCCGCCCGCCAGGTGCATGGCTGCTTCTATCCCAAGCACATCTTCCTGCGCGAACGCGGCGAGGGTTGGCAGGCGCAACTGATCGACCTGGAAAAAACCCGCCCGCTGCTGTTCGGCCAGCGTGACCGGATCAAGGACCTGGAGCCGCTGCTGCGCCGCGCGCCGGTGTGGAGCGAGGCCGACATCCGCCTGTTGCTGTCGGCTTACCTGGATCAACCGGGCGATAGCCCATTGGTACACACCTGGCTGCAACGCCTGGTGCGTCGTCGTCGTCACAAAGAGGCCCGCTGATGCGTTTGTCCGAACTCAAGGATGCCGGGCGCAGCCCGCAACTCCCATTGAGCATCACCCTGGCCGATGCCGCTGGCAGCGCCGAGTTGCAACTGCTCACCCTGCTGCGCGTACTGCCGGGGCAGCGTTATGTCGGGGCCGGCGTGTGGCGCGGCAAGCCGGTGCTGGCCAAGCTGCTGGTGGGCGGCAATGCGGCCCGCCACTTCCAGCGCGAGCTGTCTGGCGTGCGCCTGCTGGCGGACAACGGCGTGACCACTCCGCTGTTGCTCGCGGATGGCCTGCGCGAAGGTGAAGGCGGCTGGCTGCTGTTCGAATACCTCGAAGGGTCCACCAGCCTCGGCGACGCCTGGGCCGACGTCGAAGGGCAAACGCCGCTGAGCGACGAGCAAAGCCTGGTCCTCGGCGAAGCCCTCGCCGCCGTGGCGCACCTCCACGCCAAAGGGCTCTGGCAGGACGATCTGCACCTCGACAACCTGCTGCGCCACAACGGCCAACTGCACGTGATCGACGGCGGCGGCGTCAAGGCACAAACCCCGGGCCAGCCGCTTTCACGCGAACAGGTACTACAGAACCTCGGCGTGTTCTTCGCCCAGTTGCCCAAGCGCCTGGAACCGTTCATCGAAGAACTGCTGGTGCATTACCTGCTGGCCAACAGCGAGCACGCCCTGCCGCTGGAAGCCCTGCAAAAACAGATCGACAAAGTGCGCCACTGGCGCCTGAAAGACTATCTGGACAAGGCCGGCCGCGACTGCACGCTGTTCAGCGTCGAACGCGGCGCCTCCGGCCTGCGCGCCATCGTCCGTGGTGAGCAGGCGGCGATGCTGCCGGTGCTTGAGAACGCCGACGCGCTGATCGACGCCGGCCACCTGTACAAGACCGGCGGTGCGGCCAGCGTGGCGCGGGTTGAAGTGCAGGGTCGGCCGCTGGTGATCAAGCGCTACAACATCAAGGACACCGCCCACTGGTTCAAGCGCTTCTGGCGCCCGAGCCGGGCCTGGCATTCATGGATCGAAGGGCACCGCCTGGAATTCCTCGGCTTCGCCACGCCAAAGCCGCTCGCGGTGCTGGAAACCCGCTGGCTGGGGCTTCGCGGCAAGGCGTATCTGGTGACCGAGTTGCTCGACGGCCCGGACCTGATGACCGCCTTCGCGCCGTATGTGGAAAACGGCGACGTGCCAGCCGAGCAACTGGACGCGCTGCAACGGCTGCTGGCGCAACTGATCCACGAGCGCATCAGCCACGGCGACCTCAAGGCCTACAACCTGTTCTGGAAAGACGGGCAATGGGCGCTGATCGACCTGGACGCCATGAGCCAGCACGTGACCCAGATGAGCTTCGCCCCGGCCTTCGCCAAGGACCGCGCGCGGTTGCTGCGCAACTGGCCGGTGGAGAGTGCGTTGTACAAGCGGCTGGATGAGTGCTTGCCGAAGCTGTCGGACTGAGGGACAGCCGCTCCTACAGGTTTGGCGGTGACGTACTCAAAGAAGAAGGGGCCAATCACGGCCCCTTCTTCATTTCTGCTTACGCCGCACTGAACATCTTGTGCGGGTCGATCACAAACTTCTTCGGCACACCGGCATCGAACTCGCCGTAGCCTTCCGGCGCCTGGTCGAGGCTGATGACCTGCACGCCCACCACTTCAGCGATGTTGATGCGGTCCCACATGATGGCCTGCATCAGCGCACGGTTGTATTTCATCACCGGGGTCTGGCCGGTGTGGAAGCTGTGGGATTTGGCCCAGCCCAGGCCGAAGCGGATGCTCAGGCTGCCGATCTTCGCCGCCGCGTCAATCGCACCCGGATCTTCGGTGACGTACAGGCCGGGAATACCGATCTTGCCCGCCACGCGAACCACCTGCATCAACGAGTTGAGCACGGTCGCCGGCGCTTCCGCCTTGGCGCCGGCATGGCCGTGACCGCGGGCTTCGAAGCCCACCGCGTCCACCGCGCAATCGACTTCCGGCTCGCCGAGGATGTCGACAATCTGTTCGTGCAACGGGGTGTCCTTGGACAAATCGACGACTTCGAAGCCCTGGGCCTTGGCATGCACCAGACGCACCGGGTTGACGTCACCAACGATCACCACCGCCGCACCCAGCAGGCGCGCCGATGCAGCAGCCGCGAGGCCCACCGGACCGGCACCGGCCACGTACACCGTGCTGCCTGGACCAACGCCCGCGGTGACCGCGCCGTGGTAGCCGGTCGGCAGGATGTCGGAGAGGCAGGTCAGGTCGCGGATCTTCTCCATGGCCTTGTCGCGATCGGGCAGTTTCAGCAGGTTGAAGTCGGCGTAAGGCACCAGCACGTACTCGGCCTGGCCGCCGGTCCAGTCGCCCATGTCGACGTAGCCGTAGGCGCCACCGGCACGGGCCGGGTTGACGGTCAGGCAGACGCCGGTGTGTTGTTCTTTGCAGGAGCGGCAGCGGCCGCAGGCCACGTTGAACGGGACGGACACCAGATCGCCGATCTTCAGGTTCTCGACGTCACTGCCCTTCTCGACCACCTGGCCGGTGATTTCATGGCCCAGGACCAGGCCGACCTGGGCAGTGGTGCGACCGCGAACCATGTGCTGGTCGGAGCCGCAAATATTGGTGGAGACCACTTTGAGGATGACGCCGTGTTCGATCTTGCGACCGCGCGGGTCTTGCATTTTCGGGTAGTCGATTTTCTGCACCTCGACCTTTCCGGAGCCGAGATACACCACTCCACGATTGCCAGACATGCTCTTACCTCGCTTGATTTGTAGTTATACAGCGTTGGTTGCAGCGCCACCGTCCATGGGCGGCATGTGTTACTGGAATGGGGGAATTGTGGGCCCGGTTGGCGCAAATGCAGGGGCTGGATGCGACAGCGAGTTATCTGTGGGCGGCAGGATTTTTGTCGGTTTCAGAAAGGCAAATCGCGAGCAAGCTCGCTCCTACAAGGCAATGGTGACCCTGTAGGAGCGAGCTTGCTCGCGATGATTTAGAGAACGACTGTCCGATTGGCGTTCAGAAACACCCGCCGCTCAATGTGATAACCAACCGCCCGTGCCAAAGTCAGGCACTCGATATCCCGCCCCTTGGCAATCAGGTCTTCGGGGTAATGGCTGTGATCCACCACCTCGACACCCTGGGCGATGATCGGGCCTTCATCGAGGTCGTTGTTGATGTAGTGCGCGGTGGCACCGACCATCTTCACGCCCTTGTTGTAGGCCTGGTGATACGGCTTGGCGCCCTTGAAACCGGGCAGCAGCGAGTGGTGGATGTTGATCGCCCAGCCATCCAGGCGCCGGCACAGCTCCGGCGACAGCACCTGCATGTAGCGGGCGAGGATCACCAGCTCGGCGCCGGACTCTTCGATCACCTGCACCACCTTGCGCTCCTGCGCTGGCTTGTCGTGGGGATCGAGCGGGAAATGGTGATACGGAATGTGGTGCCACTCGGCCAGCGGCTCCAGGTCAGGGTGGTTGGAAATCACCGCGACCACGTCCATCGACAACTGTCCGATGCGCTGGCGATAAAGCAGGTCGTTCAGGCAGTGGTCGGCCTTGGAGACCATGATCACCACCTTGGGCCGGTGGTTCGGCGCGGTCAGTTCGAACAGCATGCCGAACGCTTCGCCGCGCTCGGCGAGGCCGGCGCGAAAGCCCGCCTCGTCGAAGTCGTCCGGCTGGCGGAACTCCACGCGGATGAAGAAGCGGCCGGAGAGCCGGTCATCGAACGAGTGGTGCTCGGTGACGTAGCAACGCTGCTCATAGAGGAAGCGGGTGACCGCATCCACCGTGCCGAGCAGGCTCGGGCAGTCGGCGGTGAGGATCCAGGTGTCCGGGGCACGGCTCATGACGACTCTCCTGTGCGGGGGTTCAGGCCTGGATCGCCAGGCCGTACTCGGCGGACGCGTCTTGCAGCCACAGCCACCAGTAATCGGAGAAGCTGCGACGGATCAGCAGTTCCCAGGTTTCCTCGCCGGTACGGCGGATCACCAGTTGCGACTTGGCGAAGACCGTGCCGACCGCCTTGCCCACGGGGAAGTTGTTCGGGTGCACGTCGTAGCTGGTGGACTTCATCAGCACGTCGCGCACGTTAGGACCGCTCAGCTCCAGCAGGGTCTGGCCGCCGCTGACGTTGACGATCTGGATGTGCTGGTCAGCCAGCGCTTCGCGCAGGGCGTTTTCCACCGGGACTTCCTGGCCACCGGGCACGATCAGCAGCCATTCGTCCGGGCCGAGCCATTGCAGCGACATCTCGCCGTTGGCGACCACGGTCAGGGCGACCGGCAGTTCCAGGCCGATGGCCTTGAACACGCCGCCGGCGAAGGCTGGGTCGTGGCCGTTGCCACGCAGGGTCAGGTGACCGAGGAATTGTTTCTCGCGCAGGGTGACCCCGGCGTTCTTGCGACCCTTGCCGACCAGGCTGGACAGGTCGGCGTGGTGCAGCGGCGACTCGGCCTTGGCGTCGTTGCCGGGGCGTTGCTCGTAGACGTTGATGGCGCTCATCTTTTTATACCTGCCTGAATTCTGGAAACCGGTTTGGGGCTGCTGTGCAGCCCATCGCGAGCAAGCTCGCTCCTACAGAGGAACGAGCCGCTCTTGTAGGAGCGAGCTTGCTCGCGAAGCCTCAAACGTTCTGCCGCTCACCCTTCGGATCGAAGAACACCGAGGAGCAGATTTCCGCCTCGATCACGCTGCCATCCGCCTGGGGCGAATACACCCGTTCGCCGATGCGCTTGAGGCCACCCTTGACCACACCCATGGCGAAGGAATAACCCAGCGAGTTGGCGGCGTAGCTGGAGGTGACGTGGCCGACCATCGCCACCGGGATCGACTGTTTCGGGTCGAACACCAGTTGCGCGCCTTCCGGCAGCCATTTGGTCGGGTCGACCGGCTTGAGGCCCACCAGTTGCTTGCGGTTCTCGCGCACGCAGTCTTCGCGGTTCATGCCACGCAGGCCGATCCACGAGTACGGCTTGTTGCGGCCCACGCACCAGCTCATGTTGAGGTCGTCCGGGGTCATCGAGCCGTCCGTGTCCTGACCGACGATGATGAAGCCCTTCTCGGCCCGCAGGACGTGCATGGTCTCGGTGCCATACGGGGTCAGTTTGTACTTCTTGCCGGCCTCGACGATTTTTTCCAGGACGCCCATGGCGTAGTTGGCCTGGATGTTCACTTCGTACGACAGCTCGCCGGTGAAGGAGATACGGAACACCCGCGCCGGCACGCCGCCGACCTGGCCTTCCTTCCAGCTCATGAACGGGAAGGAATCCTTGTCCAGGTCGATGTCGCTGACCTCGGCGAGCAGCTTGCGGCTGTTCGGGCCGGACAGGGTCAGGGTCGCCCAGTGGTCGGTGACCGAGGTGAAGTACACCTTCAGGTCTGGCCATTCGGTCTGCTGGTAGATCTCCAGCCACTGCAACACGCGGGCCGCGCCGCCGGTGGTGGTGGTCATGATGAAGTGATTGTCGCCGACGCAGGCGGTCACGCCGTCGTCGAAGACCATGCCGTCTTCCTTGCACATCAGGCCGTAGCGGGCCTTGCCCACGTCGAGCTTGGTCCAGGCGTTGGTGTAGATGCGGTTGAGGAACTCGCGGGCATCCGGGCCCTGGATGTCGATCTTGCCCAGGGTCGAGGCGTCCAGCAGGCCCACGCTGTCGCGCACGGCCTTGCATTCACGGGCCACGGCGGCGTGGATGTCTTCGCCGGCACGCGGGAAGTACCACGGCCGTTTCCACTGGCCGACGTCTTCGAACTCGGCGCCGTTCTTCACATGCCAGGCATGCAGCGCGGTGAAGCGCACAGGCTCGAACAGGTGACCGCAATGCCGGCCCGCCACGGCGCCGAAGGTGATCGGCGTGTAGTTGGGGCGGAACATGGTGGTGCCCATTTCCGGGATGCCGATGCCCAGCGAACGGGCGGCGATGGCCAGGCCGTTGACGTTGCCCAGCTTGCCCTGGTCGGTGCCGAAGCCCAGCGCGGTGTAGCGCTTGACGTGCTCGACCGACTCGAAGCCTTCGCGGGTCGCCAGTTCGATGGCGGCGGCGGTGACGTCGTTCTGCTGGTCGACGAATTGCTTCGGCGCCCGCGCGGTGTTTTTGTCGTGCGGCACCTGGAACAGCGCCAAGGTCGCTTCTTCCTGGCGCACCAGGGCTTTGGGCAGGGTAGCGGCTCCGGCCTTGAAGCCGGCTTCGGTCACGGCGCGGGCGCCGCCTTCGAAACCGTCGGCCAGGGCATCACCGAGGGCGAACACGCCGTTGATGCCGCCCACGCACACGCGCTTCTGCGGGGCTTCACCCGGCACGAAGCCGAGGATGTCTTCACGCCAGACCGGCTTGCCACCGAGGTGCGAGGCCAAGTGGACCACCGGGCTGTAGCCGCCGGAGGTGGCAACCAGATCGCACTCCAGCCATTCGCCGGGGCTGGTGACGGTGTGGGCCTTGACGTCGATGGCCGCGACCCGCGCACCGGTGACGCGCTTGCTGCCACGGGACTCGACCACGGCGCTGGAGGTCAGGATGCGGATGCCTTTGGCGCGGGCTTCTTCCACCAGCGAACCGCGCGGGTTGTGCCGCGCGTCAGCGACGGCGACCACTTGCAGGCCAGCATCGTGCCAGTCGAGGGCCACGCGGTAGGCGTGGTCGTTGTTGGTCGACAGCACCAGCTTGCGGCCCGGCGCCACGCCGTAGCGACGCACGTAGGTGGAAACGGCGCCGGCGAGCATGTTGCCCGGCACGTCGTTGTTGCCGTACACCAGCGGACGCTCGTGGGCGCCGGTCGCCAACACCACGCGCTTGGCGCGGACGCGGTGCATGCGCTGGCGCACCTGGCCGATCGGCGCACGGTCACCGAGGTGGTCGGTGAGGCGTTCGTGGATCGTCAGGAAGTTGTGGTCGTGGTAGCCGTTGACCGTGGAGCGCGGCAGCAAGGTGACTTCCGGCAGGCTCTTCAGCTCCGCGACCACCGCGGCGACCCAGTCGGTCGCCGGTTTGCCGTCGAGGCTTTCGCGGCTGTCCAGCAGGCTGCCGCCGAATTCTTCCTGCTCGTCGGCGAGGATCACCCGCGCCCCGCTGCGTGCGGCAGCGAGGGCTGCGGCCAGGCCGGCAGGGCCGGCGCCCACCACCAGCACGTCGCAGTGCTGGTTCATGTAGTCGTAGGTGTCCGGGTCGTTTTGCAGCGGCGCGCGGCCAAGGCCGGCGGCTTTACGGATGTACTTCTCGTAGGTCATCCAGAACGACTGCGGGTACATGAACGTCTTGTAGTAGAAGCCCGGCGGCATCAGCTTGCCGCCGACCTTGCCGAGAATCCCCATGACGTCGTTGTTCACGCTCGGCCAGCCGTTGGTGCTGGTCGCCACCAGGCCCGCATACAGCGCCTGCTGGGTAGCCCGCACGTTGGGGATCTGGGTGGCTTCGCTGGCGCCGATCTGCAGGATGGCGTTCGGCTCTTCGGAGCCGGCGGCGATGATCCCGCGGGGACGCGAGTACTTGAAGCTGCGGCCGATGATATCGACGCCGTTGGCCAGCAGCGCGGCGGCCAGGCTGTCGCCGGCATAGCCCTGGTAGGTCTGGCCGTTGAAGGTGAAGTTCAAGACGGTGCTGCGGTCGATGCGACCGCCGCTGGAAAGGCGATAAACCTGGCTCATACCTTTTCTCCCTGGCCGTTGGCGACCAACTGCGGGGCGGTGCCTTTACCGGTGACTTGTGGCTTGCTGCCGATCTTGTAGGTTTCCAGGATCTCGTAGGTCACGGTGTCGCGCGTGGCATTGAAGTACTGGCGGCAGCCGGCGGCGTGGATCCACAGTTCGTGGTGCAGGCCGCGCGGGTTGTCGCGGAAGAACATGTAGTCGCCCCACTGTTCGTCGGTGCAGGCGTTCGGGTCCAGCGGACGCGGGATGTGAGCCTGGCCGGCCGCGTGGAATTCTTCCTCGGAGCGCAGTTCGCCGCAGTGTGGACAGAAGATGTGCAACATGATGATTTCTCCTGTTAGTGGGCGACGGCGGCTGCGCCGTGTTCGTCGATCAGGGCGCCGTTGTGGAAACGGTCGATGGAAAACGGTTTGGCCAGCGGGTGCATTTCGCCCTTGGCCAGGCTCGCGGCGAAGACGTTGCCCGAACCCGGGGTCGCCTTGAAGCCGCCGGTGCCCCAGCCGCAGTTGAAGAACATGTTCTTGACCGGGGTCTTGGAGATGATCGGGCAGGCGTCCGGGGTGGTGTCGACGATGCCGCCCCACTGGCGGTTCATGCGCACGCGGGAGAGGATCGGGAACATCTCGACGATCGCCTGCAGGGTGTGCTCGATGACCGGGTACGAGCCGCGCTGGCCGTAGCCGACCCAGCCGTCGATACCGGCGCCGATGACCAGGTCGCCCTTGTCCGACTGGCTGATGTAGCCGTGCACGGCGTTGGACATGATCACGCTGTCGATGATCGGCTTGATCGGCTCGGACACCAGCGCTTGCAGCGGGTGCGATTCCACCGGCAGGCGGAAGCCGGCCAGGCGTGCCATGTGCCCGGAGTTACCGGCGGTGACCACGCCGACGCGCTTGGCGCCGATGAAGCCCTTGTTGGTTTCGACACCGATGACGGCGCCGTTTTCCTTGCGGAAACCAATCACTTCGGTCTGCTGGATCAGGTCCACGCCCAGGGCGTCGGCGGCACGGGCGAAGCCCCAGGCCACGGCGTCGTGACGGGCCACGCCGCCGCGCCGTTGCACGGTGGCGCCGATGATCGGGTAACGGGTGTTCTTCGAGCAGTCGAGGTACGGAATCTCGTCGCTCACCTGCTTGGCGTTGAGCAGTTCGCCGTCGACGCCGTTGAGGCGGTTGGCGCTGACCCGACGCTCGGAGTCACGCATGTCCTGCAGGGTGTGGCACAGGTTGTAGACGCCGCGCTGGGAGAACATCACGTTGTAGTTGATGTCCTGGGACAAGCCTTCCCAGAGCTTCATCGCGTGCTCGTAGAGGTGCGCCGATTCATCCCACAGGTAATTGGAGCGGACGATGGTGGTGTTGCGGGCGGTGTTGCCGCCGCCCAGCCAGCCCTTCTCGACCACTGCGACGTTGGTGATGCCGTGTTCCTTGGCCAGGTAGTAGGCCGTGGCCAGGCCATGGCCGCCACCGCCGACGATGATCACGTCATAGACCTTTTTCGGGGTCGGCGTGCGCCACATGCGCTGCCAGTTTTCGTGGTGGCTGAGGGAGTGTTTGAAGAGGCCGAAGCCCGAATAGCGTTGCATGGTCTGTTACTCCACTCAGCGGTAAACCGGGAAGTCCGCACACAGTGCCGACACGTTGCGCGCCACATCGGCTTCCACATCGGCGTCGCCGAGGTTGTCGAGGATGTCGCAGATCCAGCCAGCCAGTTCCACACACTGGGCGACCTTGAAGCCGCGGGTGGTGACGGCCGGGGTGCCGATACGCAGGCCCGAGGTCACGAACGGCGATTGCGGGTCGTTCGGCACGGCGTTCTTGTTGACGGTGATATGGGCGCGGCCAAGGGCGGCATCGGCCTCTTTGCCGGTCAGGCCCTGACGGATCAGGCTGACCAGGAACAGGTGGTTATCGGTGCCGCCGGACACTACATCGTAGCCACGCGCGATGAACACGCCAGCCATGGCCTGGGCGTTATCGATGACCTGTTGTTGGTAGGTCTTGAAGCCAGGCTCCTGCGCTTCCTTGAAGCACACGGCCTTGCCGGCGATGACGTGCATCAGCGGGCCGCCTTGCGCGCCGGGGAACACTGCGGCGTTGAGCTTTTTCTCGATCTCTTCGTTGGCCTTGGCCAGGATCAGGCCACCACGCGGACCGCGCAGGGTCTTGTGGGTGGTGGTGGTGACCACGTCGGCGAACGGCAGCGGGTTCGGGTACAGGCCGGCGGCAACCAGGCCAGCGACGTGGGCCATGTCGACGAACAGCAGCGCACCGACCTTGTCGGCGATGGCGCGGAAGCGCGGGAAATCGAGGGTCTTGGAGTAAGCAGAGAAGCCGGCAACGATCATCTTCGGCTTGTGCTCGACGGCCAGGCGCTCGACTTCGTCGTAATCGATCAGGCCGGTGTTGGTGTCGATGCCGTATTGAACGGCGTTGTACAGCTTGCCCGAGGACGACACTTTGGCGCCGTGGGTCAGGTGACCGCCGTGGGCCAGGCTCATGCCGAGAATGGTGTCGCCGGCCTGCAACAGGGCCAGGTAGACGGCGCTGTTGGCGGAAGAACCGGAGTGCGGCTGGACGTTGGCGTAGTCGGCGCCGAACAGTTGCTTGGCGCGCTCGATGGCCAGCGCCTCGACCTTGTCGACGTGTTCGCAACCGCCGTAGTAGCGCTTGCCCGGATAGCCCTCGGCGTACTTGTTGGTCAGGCCGCTGCCCTGGGCCTGCATCACCCGCTTGCTGGTGTAGTTTTCGGAAGCGATCAGCTCGATGTGATCTTCCTGACGTTGCTCTTCGGCATTCATCGCCGCCAGCAGTGCATCGTCATAACCTTGAATCTGGTCTTGCTTGCTGAACATCGCATCTCTCCCGGCAGCGGCATAGGTCGTGTAGGCGGGCGCCGTGGCATTGACGGCATCCTTTGCAGCGATGGTATGGCCGGGCCCCGCAGGCCAGATGCCTGCGCACGCCACGGAAAGGTGCGTTTACGACATTGTTTTGTCTTGTTTGCGATAGTCGTGCGGCTTGGGGCCTCATCGCTGCATGGGTATCTACACATCTTTCGGTCATATGGAGGCTGGAAGGCGTTTGTCAAAAGACCGAGTGATGGCCACCAGGCGCATGCCGGAAATTTTCTAGCGCTCTCAAGACCGAGCGCCGCCCGCGCGGCGCATCGCGACGGTTCGGCGCCCCGACAAGCTCGCTCCTACATTGGTTGCAACGTACCTATGCCTGTCAGGCCATAGTTGAACGCCTTGTTTGTACGAAGCGGTATCGAGTTAACTTCAACAGCCTCCCCGCGATTCATCGCCAGGCGCCAAGGGCGGGCAACACCTCTCTGTCAGACCATGGCACGTTGCAACCAATGTAGGAGCGAGCTTGCTCGCGATGAGCCCACCAAAAACGACACAAGAATCAGGTTGTATAGGCAACTGCTTAATCGATGCATTAGAGTGCTCCCCTGCCTCGCTCACAGGACTCGCGCCATGACAGAACAAAGCCAACAATTCGCCAGCGACAACTATTCCGGGATCTGCCCCGAGGCCTGGGCCGCCATGGAAAAGGCCAATCACGGCCATGAACGCGCCTACGGCGACGACCAGTGGACGGCCCGCGCTTCCGACCATTTCCGCCAGTTGTTCGAAACCGACTGCGAGGTGTTCTTCGCCTTCAACGGCACCGCGGCCAACTCGCTGGCGCTGTCGTCGTTGTGCCAGAGCTACCACAGCGTGATCTGCTCCGAGACCGCCCACGTCGAGACCGACGAATGCGGCGCGCCGGAGTTCTTTTCCAACGGCTCCAAGCTGCTCACCGCGCGCAGCGAGAACGGCAAGCTGACCCCGGAATCGATCCGCGAAGTGGCGCTCAAGCGCCAGGACATCCACTACCCTAAGCCACGCGTGGTGACCATCACCCAGGCCACCGAAGTCGGCAGCGTGTACCGCCCCGAAGAACTCAAGGCGATCAGCGAAACCTGCAAGGAACTGGGCCTGAACCTGCACATGGACGGCGCGCGCTTCGCCAACGCTTGCGCCTTCCTCGGCTGCTCGCCGGCCGAGCTGACCTGGAAAGCCGGGATCGACGTGCTCTGTTTCGGCGGTACCAAGAACGGCATGGCGGTCGGTGAGGCGATCCTGTTCTTCAACCACAAGCTGGCCGAAGACTTCGACTACCGCTGCAAACAGGCCGGGCAACTGGCGTCGAAAATGCGCTTCCTGTCGGCGCCGTGGGTCGGCCTGCTGGAAAACGGCGCCTGGCTGCGCCACGGCGTCCACGCCAACCACTGCGCGCAATTGCTCAGCAGCCTCGTGGCGGACGTGCCGGGGGTCGAACTGATGTTCCCGGTGGAAGCCAACGGCGTATTCCTGCAGATGCCGGAGCCGGCGCTGGAAAAGCTGCGTAATAAAGGCTGGCGGTTCTACACCTTCATCGGCAGCGGCGGGGCGCGGTTCATGTGCTCGTGGGATACCGAAGAAGCGCGGGTGCGGGAGTTGGCGGCGGATATTCGGGCGGTGATGGGCGTCTGATGATGTGCAGCCCTTCGCGACGGATCGTCGCGAAGGGCCCCTGCAATCTAGAGCCTGAACCCACCCATCTGCTTGGCCAGATCATCGGCCAACCGCTGCAACGCCTCGCAATCCTTCCGGCACGCCTCCACTTCCGTCGCCGTCGTCCGCGCCAGATCGGAAATCCCCTGCACGTTGCGGTTGATCTCCTCGGTCACCGCCGACTGTTCTTCGGTCGCCGTCGCCACCTGCAGGTTCATGTCGCTGATGCGCTCCACCTGGCCGGTGATGGTGGTCAATGAATCACCCGTGAGCTGACTCGACTCGACCCCCGTGCCCGTCGCCGTCTGCCCGGCATGCATCGAGGCCACCGCGGTGCCGGTGCCTTGTTTGAGGCGCTGGATCATCTGCTGGATTTCCCCGGTCGAAACCTGGGTGCGCTGCGCCAGGGTGCGGACTTCATCCGCCACCACAGCAAAGCCACGACCCATTTCCCCGGCCCGCGCCGCCTCGATGGCGGCATTGAGCGCCAGCAGGTTGGTCTGTTCGGAAATGCTGCGGATCACCGCCAGCACCTTGTCGATGGACGCCACTTCCTCGGCCAGTTCACTCACCGCATCCGCCGCCGTGCCGATCTCGCCGGACATCCCTTCGATATGCGCAATCGAGCGCTGCACCACGTCTCGCGCCTGCAAGGCTTCGTCGCGGGCTGTCTGCGAGGCGTGCGCCGCTTCGCCGGCGTTCTGCGCGATTTCCTGTACGGTCAGGCCCATCTGGTGAACGGCAGTGGCGACCATTTCGGTCATTTCCTGCTGCTTGAGCGAGCGATCAGCGGTGCTGACCACCACATGGATCACCTGCCCGACCGCCTTGCGCAACTGCTCGCTGGTGCGCAGGACTTCGCCGATCAGGTTGCGCTGGCCATCGAGGAAGCGGTTGAAGCCCCGGGCCAGATCGCCCAGTTCGTCGCGGCGGCTTTCGTCGAGGCGGTGGCTGAGGTCGCCGCCGCCATCGCCAATGGCGATCAGCGCGTCGGTCACCTGGCGAATCGGACGCGCGATGCCCCGCGCCAGCAGCACCACCAACAGCAGCGAGAGCAAGGCAACGGCGCCGCCGATCAATGAGGTAAGCCAGACCGCGTCATGCATCTGTCCGTAAATCTGCGACTCCGGCACCTCGGCCACCAGACGCCAGTTCAGGTCGCGCAGCGGCAGGCTCAAGGCCAGGTAGCGCTCGCCGTCACGCTCGAAGCGGCTGCTCTGCAAGCCATCGGTTTTCGCCAGGATCGCCTGCGCCGCGGCCTCGCCGATCTGCTCGGACAACTGCCGCTTGCCGCCATGCTCGTTCTGCGGATGCACCTGGATCAGGCCGTCGCCGCGCACCAGCATCACCCGCCCGCGCTCGCCGAAGCTGAAGTTGTGGATCAGCTCGGACATCTCGGTCATGCGCAGGCCAAGCCCGCCGATGCCCACCAGCTTGCCGGCCTTCTCGATCCGGTAGTCGATGAACAGCGCCAGCTCACCGGTGGCGCCATCGGTATCGATGTTGAGCATGCGATTGTTGCCACTGTCGACGAATCCGAAGAACCATTTATCTGCCGGATTGTTGCGACTCAGGGTCCGGTCCAGGCCCTTCTCGTTGTAGTAGTGGTTGGTGTCGGTAGAGACGAACACCGACGTGAAGGCCTGGTTCTTCTCGCGCATGATTTCCAGGTACTCGACCACTGCCGGCGCCCCGGCAGGCTCCTCGCCAGCGGCGAGCCAGTCGCGCAGATAGGTGTTGTGGGCAATGTCGGCGGCCGCGGTCAGGGGCCGGCTGAGCATCCGCTCGATGTCGTTACGAATCGCCTCAATGCTGGCCGGCAATGCCGTGTCGACCAGGTAACGCTCGGTCAACCGGTTGACCGCCACCGTGTAGATACCGACCACGATCAGAATGCTCACCAACAGGGCTGCGCCCATGCTTGTGATCAGTTGCCACTGGATACTGCGCCGCCAGAAGTGCATGGAGTTCCCTCGGAGAAATAAGACCTGTACTGCAAATGACAGGCCAATTGTATACACATTGGTATCCAATAATTCCATACGAGCAGCACAATGCCCCTCACGAATGTAAGGTCTGGCTGAAAAAAACGAGGGAAAGGGATGTAGGTGTGGGAGCCGGAACGCTCCCACACAAGGCGATCAACTGTTGACGATGGCCTGGGAGATGGCGTCGACCGTGGCGCTGACTTGCTCTTGATAACGGTCGAGGGCCTGCTGGTGCGACTGCTGCAGTTCGATCTGTCGCGAGCACAGGTTCAGGGCCGCGAGAACCAGCAACTTGTCACCGATCAGCGACGGGTAATTGCGCTTGGTATCGGCCAGGGAAGCCTTGAGCATCCGGACCGCCTCGTGGAGCACGTGCTCCTGGCCTTCGGGGGCCTTGATCGAGTAGTCGTTGCCCATGATCGAGACGACATTGATCGTCTGCGCGGTCTCGTTCATGCGCTAACAGCACCCGCGCTGGCACGCTCGATCAGCGCCTGCAGGCGTGCGGTGGTGGCGCCGTTCTTGTCTTCCTGTTCCATCAGGCTCAGTTGCAGGCTTTCGTTCTCGTCCTTGGCCTGGCTCAGCTCGGTGTCCAGTTGTGCATTGCGCTCGGCCAGTTGCTGATTCTTTTGCAGCAGCTCGCCGACCAGTTGTTCCAGTTGACTCAGAGTGGTGTCCAACATGATTGCCTTCTCGGGGGTGGTTGCGGGGGGCGCACACGATAAAGAAATCTCGACATGCCCGCCAGAGATATCGGGGCCAGAGCCCCGCGTTGGTGCACATTGACCTGATATAGGTCATCCGGTTCCCGCATTTGGTCGGACAACGCCTACATGAAACACGATAGGCGGCTCATATTTTGTCGGACAAAGCCTCAAGTCCAGCGCGCGTTTACCGATAGGCAAGTGGTACTCCTCCAAAACAGGCGCATGGATCGCGTCCCCTCTTGACTCGGATCCGACCCATGTCCCTACGCAACATGAATATTGCCCCGCGAGCACTGCTGGGGTTCGCGCTGATCGGCGCGCTGATGCTGACCCTGGGCATCTTTGCCCTCAACCAGATGAGCAAGATCCGCGAGGCCGGCGCGAACATCGAAAGCGTCACGGTGCCGAGCATCAAGAGCCTGGACCAGATCAGCCTGATGACCCTGCGCCTGCGTACCCTGTCCTACCGCCTGATGATCAACCGCGAGCCGGACCTGCTGCAGACCACCCTCACCCAACTCGACCAGCGCAACGAGCAGATCGATGCCCAGCGCAAGATCTACGAGCCGCTGATTGCCGCCGATGAAGAGCGCGCCACGTACAACCAGTACGTGCAGGTGCTCGGCCAGTACCGCCAACTCGAAACCCGCATGCGCCAGTTGTCGCAGAGCGGCGACCTGCCGGCCCTGCGCGACATGATCAACCGCGAGCTGCTGCAGAACATGGAGCAGGTCACCGCGCTCCTGGACAAGCTGATCAAGATCAACACCGAGCAGACCCGCGACTTCAACCAGGCCGCCACCGACCAGTACGAAATGGCCTTCAGTCTGGTGATCGCCCTGCTGGTCGCCGCGACGGTGCTGACCTTCCTCTGCGCCGTGCTGCTGACCCGCAGCATCGTCAAGCCGATTGAAGACGTGCTGGGCGTGGCCGAGAAGATTGCCGAAGGCAACCTGACCCACGTCATCCACCCGGAGGGCAAAGACGAGGCGGCACGCCTGCAACGCGCCATCGCGCAGATGCAGGAACAGTTGCGCGACACCCTGCAGCAGATTTCCGGCTCGGCCACGCAACTGGCGTCGGCGGCTGAAGAGCTGAACAGCGTCACCGAGGAAAGCGCCCGCGGCCTGCAACAGCAGAACAACGAAATCGAGCAGGCGGCTACCGCGGTGACCGAGATGACCAGCGCCGTCGAGGAAGTGGCGCGCAACGCGGTGAGCACCTCCGAAGCGTCGCAGGAAGCCACCCGCTCCGCCGGCGACGGCCGTGACCTGGTCATGGAAACCGTCAGCGCCATCGAGCGCATGAGCAACGATGTGCAGAGCACCTCGGTGCTGGTGGGCAACCTGGCCGAACAATCCCGCGATATCGGCAAGGTGCTGGACGTGATCCGCGGCCTGGCCGACCAGACCAACCTGCTGGCCCTCAACGCGGCCATCGAAGCGGCGCGTGCCGGTGAAGCCGGCCGTGGTTTCGCGGTGGTCGCCGATGAAGTCCGCGCCCTCGCCCACCGTACCCAGCAGTCCACCGCCGAGATCGAGCGGATGATCGGCAGCATCCAGGGCGGCACCGAACAGGCCGTCAGCTCGATGCGCAACAGCACCGAGCGCGCCGAGTCGACCTTGAGCATCGCCCGTGGCGCCGGCATGGCGCTGGAAACCATCACCGGCGCGGTGGCGCAGATCAATGAGCGCAACCTGGTGATCGCCAGCGCCGCCGAAGAGCAGGCCCAGGTCGCCCGCGAAGTGGACCGCAATCTGGTGAACATCAACGACCTGTCGGTGCAATCGGCCACTGGTGCACACCAGACCAGCGCAGCCAGCGCCGAGCTGTCGCGCCTGGCGGTGGACCTGAACAACCTGGTGGGACGCTTCAGGATCTGATCCTGGCCTTCGGGGCGGTACGCCGCCCCTGAAGGCTTCGCACATCCCTGTAGAACCACGCCACCCGCAATCTGGACGGCACCACCACGAATCCACCTACAACATTCCGCCCTGACCTACTTCACCTACACCCAACAACGCGACCACCACACCGCAACAATCCCCCTTCCTACAAATCCCGCCTAAATCCCCCGGAAACCCCTGATTCCGCCGTCATCCGCCCCTTCTCCCCTCGCATGATTTGATGCAATTTCCCCCTGTGAACATTCCGACCAGTCCCTAACCTCTCGGCGTCCAGACCTCCTCCGAACGCCGGATCGCCCATGAACAAGGCTCAAGCCAGCCTGCTCCAAGAATCTTCCGACAGCACGCATCGCGCACCCTGTCAGACCGCCTCCTTCTGGTTCTCCACCCACTTCCTGCCCGTGCCCCTCGCGATCGGCTTTCTCGGTCCGCTGCAAGGCCTGTCGCTCTGGCAATCGCTGCTGGCGATCATCCCCGCCGTGTTGCTCGGCAGTCTCGTTCCCGTCCTGTGCCGGTCCTTGCGCAGCGCGATCCTGCTGCTGCCGATCGCCCTGCTGCTCCATGTGCTGAACCTGGAAACCCTCTTCCGCGTGGCGATTCACCTGCTGCCCGGCACGCCCATCAACTGGCAGGCCATGGCATTGATGCTGGCGACGCTGATCGGGTTTATCGGCCCGGGGTTGCTGTACCGCGTGCAGGCCGTCCTCGCGCCGTTGCTGGCGTTGGTGTTCGGCCTGCTGACGATGGGCGCGGTGTTGTTGCTGGAAGCGGACACGGCGCAGCGTCAGTTGCAGTTCTCCTGGTCGGCGTTCGCGATTCAGGCGGTAGCGGCGGCGCTCTGGCCGATCAGCCTCACGCCGCTCGCCAGCAAAGGCACGCCGCATTACCCCGGCATCGCACTGCCGGGGCTCTGGCTGATGTCGCTGGGCGCGCTGATGGCCTCGGCCATTCCGGCGGTGGATACCGTGGTCAGCCTGCGCCTGGTGGGCGAGCGGTTCTATCCGGGACTGGGCAGCCTGGCGGTGCTGCTGGGTGCGCTGGCGATGGTCGCTTCCATGGCGACCCATTCCTACGCGGTGCTGGCGAGTTGGCGCTTGAATGAAAAAGCCCGCGGGATGGCGCTCGCGGGCTTTGCGTTGCTGGCGTTGTGGATCGAGCGCCAGCTCCATTCGTGACGCCGGACCTCAATACTCGATCCGCACATCCCCTTTCGGCACGCTGCAGCACGACAGGATGTAGCCCTCGGCCACGTCCTCGTCGGTGATGCCGCCGTTGTGCTCCATCTCCACTTCGCCGCCCAGCTTGAGCACCTTGCAGGTGCCGCAGATGCCCATGCCGCAGGCCTTGGGAATCATCAACCCGACTTTCGCCGCCGCGGCGTGCACCGTCTCGCCGGGGGCGATGCGGCTGCTCTTGCCGGTGGCGGTGAACTCCACCAGGTGCAGGTCGCTGGCTTCCACTTCTTCCGCCGCTTCGGCGGCCTGTTCAGCATGCTCCACCGCGTCGGCCTTGGCTTCCGGCGGGGTCGCGCCGAACGATTCCTCGTGATACCGGCGCATGTCGTAGCCGGCGGCTTCAAGCAGGCGCTTGACCGCGGTCATGTATGGCGTCGGGCCGCAGCAGAAGATCTCGCGCTCCATGAAGTCCGGGGCGATCAGTTCCATCAGCTTGTGGTTCAGGTAGCCGCGATAGCCGGCCCAGGGTTCGCCCAGGCCATGCTTCTCGCAAATGATGTGCAGGCTGAAGTTGTCGATCCGCGACGCCATGTGCTCCAGCTCGCGGTGGTAAATGATGTCTTTCGGCGAGCGGGCGCTGTGGACGAAGACCATGTCGACATTGGCGTTGGTGTCGTAGAACCAGCGGGCCATGGACATCACCGGGGTGATGCCGACGCCACCGCTGAGGTAGAGCACTTTCGGGCTGGGGAAGTCGATGGCGTTGAACAGCCCGACCGGCCCGTGCACCGCCAGCTCCTGGCCTTCGTGCAGGGTGTCGTGCAGGTAGTTGGAAACCTTGCCGCCAGGCACGCGCTTGATGGTGACCGAGAAACTGTAGGGCACCGACGGCGAGCTGGAGATGGTGTAGGAACGCATCACCGGCTGGCCTTCGATTTCCAGCTCCAGGGTGACGAACTGGCCCGGCTTGAAGAAGAACAGGATCGGCTGGTCGGCCATGAAGCAGAAGGTGCGTACGTCCCAGGTTTCCTGGATCACTTTGACGCAACGCACGATGTGGCGACCGTTGGCCCAGGTCTGGGTGGTCACCGGATTCAGAAAGGGATTGGACATGCTCTTCGTCTCCACGGCCGACTGCGGCTCTATGGCGAAGATAATGCGCAAGCCGCGAGCATCCCACTTACCCATTCACGACATCGGCGTGCTTATCGCGACCAGCCCCCAGCGGCAAGGGCTTGCTCGTCGGAAACGGATTCGGCCATGTCGCCCATGGATATGGTTCGTGGCGTGCCCGGACGCACACTCCGTCGCAAATGATCCCGCCGTCATTGCCTTGCGTCGCATAACAACGATTAGCCACTTTCGCCGGCCGAACAGGCCATGAGGACCGACACGATGGACGCTACCACCACCCTGAGCCTGGGCGACCCGCTGGAACCCGCACGCAAGGCCACCGCCGAGATGCTGCAGAAACGCGAGCGCACCTACTCTCTGCCACAACCGTTCTATACCGACGAGCGCGTGTTCCAGATCGACATGCAGGAGATCTTCCACAAGGAATGGCTGATCGCCGGCATGACCTGCGAGATCCCGGCCAAGGGCAACTTCCTCACCCTGGAAATCGGCAAGAACCCGATCATGGTGGTGCGCGGCGCCGAGGGTCAGGTCCACGCTTTCCACAACGTCTGCCGGCACCGTGGCTCGCGCCTGTGCACCAGTGAAAAGGGCAAGGTGGCGAAGCTGGTCTGCCCGTACCACCAGTGGACTTATGAGCTGGACGGCCGCCTGCTGTTCGCCGGCACCGAGATGGGCACCGACTTCGACATGAAGCAGTACGGGCTCAAGCCCGTGCATGTGAAGGTCGCCGGCGGCTACATCTTCATCAGCCTGGCGCAAAACCCGCCGGCCATCGACGAGTTCCTCGCCACCCTGGCGCACTACATGGAACCGTACGACATGGAGAACACCAAGGTGGCGGTGCAGACCACCCTGATGGAAAAGGCCAACTGGAAACTGGTGCTGGAAAACAACCGCGAGTGCTACCACTGCAGCGGTTCGCACCCGGAACTGCTCAACACCCTGCTGGAGTGGGACGACACCAACGACCCGCGTGCCACCCAGTCGTTCAAGGACCACGTGGCCGCTTCCGCCGCCGCCTGGGACGCCGAGAAAATTCCGTACCTGCACAAGAGCCATGGCCTGCGTAACCGCATCGTGCGCATGCCGCTGCTCAAAGGCACCGTGTCCATGACCATGGACGGCAAACAGGCCTGCCAGAAACTCATGGGCCGCATCCAGAACCCCGACCTCGGCTCGATGCGCATCCTGCACCTGCCGCATTCGTGGAACCACTGCATGGGCGATCACATGATCGTCTTCACCGTGTGGCCGATCAGCGCCCAGGAAACCAAGGTCACCACCAAGTGGCTGGTGCACAAGGACGCCGTCGAGGGCGTGGACTACGACCCGCAACGCATGCGCGAAGTGTGGGACGCCACCAACGACCAGGACCGTCGCCTGGCCGAAGAAAACCAGCGCGGCATCAACTCCACCGCCTACCAGCCGGGGCCGTACTCGAAGACCTACGAGTTTGGCGTGGTGAACTTCATCGACTGGTACAGCCAGCGCGTGCTGGCGAACCTGGGGGCTGAGCCGGCGCCTTATTTGAAGGATGTTTCGGTGTAACACGGGAACGACGAGGGCTGGCCCCGCGGTGTCTTCGGTCACCGTCGAGGCATGGCCCTTGTCACAGCCTTGTCTCTTGGTCACGACTGCGCCTGGCCTGGCGATAAGTGCCATTACGGTTAAATGGCTCTGGGAGAGGGGGTAACGGCGTGGTGCTCACACTGGGGGGGGGAGCCTTATAACCGGAACGTGCTACCCCGCTCGGTCCAGAGACCGTTACGCCTTCCGCTATTGCACGTATGGCGTTACCACCTTCAGCCGCCTTCACTTTGTGCTTGCCATGAATCCACCTGGCTGCCGTCGCCAGGCCTGGCGACTTGGGAACGACCGGATAGAGCTGCACCAGCGCCCGCCCGAGGATCTGTTGCACGCCCAGGACAGCGCTGACGCTCATGAGCGCTGTCGAGAGCGCTTGCATGCCCTCCGAAGGATGTTCATTTGACCCCAGACCGACCCCTGCAAAGCCCAGAGGCGCACCGCCGATCCCGATCAAGGCATTGATGCGGTCAAGGCCGCCCAGGGAAGAACCGAGAATCGGCGGCTTGGCCGTGAAGTACCTCATCAACCGGTCAATCTTTCTCTTGGTCGCCATCTTCGCGATCTTCGGGATGAACACCGCTTTAGCCCCCAGCACCAACCCCATCGCGATGGTCACGCCCGTCAGAATGTGCTCCCAGCTAGCGGCACGGCCGGTCGGATCGACGTAATTCATCGGATCGCCAAGGCAATAGGCATACGGATTCAAACCACCCTCGGCAAACGGGCTGAGCCGGTCCGGGCTGTGAAAGCGCATCAGCACCGGGTTGTAGATCCGGTGGCCATTGCCCAGGTGATACCAGCCTTGTGGTCGCTCCCGCAGTTCGCCGTTGAAACCGAGGTGCGATTGCGCCTGAACGCCTGCCTGCTGGCTGCCATAAGGGCTGTAAGCAATGCAGCGGGTGCCGTCGGGCGCTCTTTCGGCCAATACGCTTTGACTACGGTCAACGGCAAGAAGGAGAGTCCGGCGCGAATCAAAATCTAGATTACCCATGTGCGGATACTCGTCCTGATTGAGGAGGTCGTCTCTGACAATCCGTTAGAGGTAAAGCTGCCAGGGCTTACATCCGACGGCGTGACCGGCACGTGCTTCACCGTGCTTGCATGGCTCGAAAGCGAATTGAACGAGCCGGGAGAAAGGGGGCGACTGATAGCCGAACCGGGTGAGATGGGGGGTGAGGCTGGTGGTGAGGCAACCGGCTGAACCACCGAAGGAGCAGGAGGCGCCTTGTAACCACCCAAGAACATGTTTTTCAGTCGATTGCCAAGATCCGGCCGTAGAGTGGCACGGGTCTGGTAAAGCGTTTGAGCACCAATCCCCGCGCGCATGGCAACCCCTGCCATCGACACGAAGGTGCCGACAATCGAGACCGCTTTGCCCGCTTCAGCTCCGCCCAACTGCATACTGGCCCCCACGGTACCCGTGGTCGCCCCGACCATACTGAGACGCGCTGACCACAAGGCGAGGCCGGCAGGTGGCACGAGGACAGAGGCCACGACGTTGGCCACCAGCAAGCTCACGTTCAATAACAGGCTGTGGAACGGGTTTCTTCCCAGCCAGTTCACGGCCCGCCCGGTAGGGTCGGTGTAGTTGATCGGGTCGCCGAGGCAATAGCTATAAAGGTTCAATCCACCGTCGCTGAATGGGCTCAAATGGTCAGGGCTGTGAAAACGCCTCAGCACCGGGTTGTAAATCCGGTGCCCGTTGCCCAGGTGATACCAGCCCTGCGGCTCCCTGAGCTGACCATTGAAGCCGGTACCGCTTGCCAGCGGCGCGCTGGCGCTCTGATGGCCATAGGGGCTGTAGCTCACACGCTGGAGTGCCGCGCCAGCGAATTCGGCGAGGGGCGTTTGTTTGGCATCGGTTGCCAGCAAGCACGTTTGAACGGTTTTGTGGGCAGCCATGACAAGATCCCCGACGCCGTTGAACCCTATGGCGCCACGCTAACCCCATCCACGACTGCGCCGCTACTGACAGATTTATCAGGTAGCAGCCCCGCATTCGCTGGTTGTTTTTTGAACACCCATAAAAAACGCCCGTATTCATTAGGAAGAACGCTCTTCGCAAACACTTTATCCACAGGACGACCCACAGCAATTGTGGGCAACCGCTGTGGAAAACTGCGTTTGTGCTGGATTTTGTTCACAGGCGTGATTTGGTCGTTTTTTGATCAAAACGCTACAAGCCTTTGAATTCAAGGCGTGTAGCGGTTGGCGAACACCTTATCCACAAGCAGGCCAACAGAGATTGTGTGGAACTTTTCCCGCCTGAGGGGCAGGAGTGGATAACTCACCAACGCTGCGGTTTTTGGGGCTTTAACGGGGATTCGGAGAGAGAAAGGCGGGGTTTGGTTGTTTTTTGATCAAAAACGACAAGTTATTGTATTTAAAGGATTTATCTAGAGGCCGAACAGTTTATCCACAGAAGCGCCAACAAGGATTGTGGGCAAGTGCTGGTTTTTGTCTGCGAGAGGATTCAACAGGGCCGAGACGTACCACCCACGTATTTTTGGGGGGGCCGAATCGCGAGCAAGCTCGCTCCTACAGGGCATTGTAGGAGCGAGCTTGCTCGCGATCGCGCACTGCCTGCCCGCAGCAGAAAATTGATCAAAATTCGATCAAAACTCTGAAAGCCACGCCCCGCAAGGCGTCCAGCCGATAGCAAACACTTTATCCACAGCCAGGCCAACAGTCTCTGTGCACAACCCGTCAGCGCAGCACGCCCTCTTCCACCAACAACTTGAGGATCGCCTCGGCCCCCGCCTGCGGGCTGACATCCTTGAGCACCTGCCCGCCGCCCCCGCTGGCCTTGGCCGTCGCGGCTTTCATGCGGTCGGCGCCGCTCTTCGCCTTGATCACCTTGAGCCGCTTGGGCCGGGGTTTGGCCGGTTGCAGTTCGGCACTGGCGAGCAGTTCGTCCTCGACAATCGCCACTTCACGCGCCGCCAACACACCCCGCCGAGCCGGGCCGAATGCAGTCTGCCGGGGTTTGGGCGCAGCGTTATCCACAGAGGCGAGAAACGGCAGGCGCACTTTGAGCCGGCGCCGCTGACCACGCGGCAACGCCTGCAGCACCTGGGCGGTGCCGTTGTCGATGGATTCCACCTCGGCCAAGCCCACCACCAGCGGCCAGCCCAGGCGCTCAGCCAACAGGTACGGGAGCATGCCCGAACCTTCGCCGGTTTCTGCCTGACTGCCGGTGAGCACCAGTTGTGCACCGGCATCGCGCAAGTAATCGCCCAACACGCCGAGCACGTCAGCGCCAGCGGGCTGTTCGAGCACCTCCAGTTGCGCCAGGCCCATGCCCAGATAAGCGCGCAAGGCGTCTTCGTGCGGGTCGCCGGCATGCAGCACCTGCAAGCCTTCGCCTGCCAGTTGCAGGCCCAGTTCCACGGCGCGGGCGTCCTGTTCGGCGCGGCGGCTGCGTCCCGAGAGGGGGTGGGCGCCGACCGAAACCAGGCTGATGACCTTCGTGTTCATAACTGTCCCCTGCCCTTATGCCGCGTCGCGTTGCGTGCCGTTGCGGAAGTTTTCCACAGCCTCGATCAGCGCCTGGAGGATTGCCGCGCTGTCGCCGATCACTGATAGATCGGCACGTTTGATCATGTCGCAGCCCGGGTCCATGTTGATGGCCACCACCTTGTCGCAAGCGCCGATGCCTTGCAGGTGCTGGATCGCCCCGGAAATGCCCACCGCCACATAAACCCGCGCGGTGACCCAGGTGCCGGTGGCGCCGACCTGGCGGTTGCGCGGCATGAAGCCGTCGTCCACCGCCACCCGCGAGGCGCCTTCGGTGGCGCCGAGCGCGACCGTGGCGCGGTGGAACAGCGCCCAGTCCTTGACGCCGTTGCCGCCCGAAACGATGAATTCGGCCTCGGCCATGGCAATCGCCGCCGGGTCCACGGCCACTGGGCCGAGGTCTTCGATGCGCGACAGGCTGCGCGCCACGCCTGTGGACAACTCCACCGGCAGGGCTTCGTGACGGGTTTCGCTGACCGGCTCCGCGCATTCGGCCGACGCCAGGATCAGCCGCGGCAGCGCACGCACCAGGTCCTGCTGGCCGGCACCGGCGCGGCCACTGCACACGCCGTCCTTGACCTGCCAGACCCGCGTGGCCGGGCGTTCGCCCAAGGCCGCGGCAAAGCGCCGGCCCAGTTCGCCGCCGCCGGTGCGGCTGTCCGGCAGCAGCCAATGCCGGGGGCCGAGCTGGTTATCCACAGCCCGCAGGCCCTGGATTCGTTGCTCCGGTGCATAACCCTGGAATTCGTCGCCGTCGATGACCAGCAGGCGATCGACGCCGTTGCCGGTGAAGTTGCTCTCCTTGTGCTCGCCGAACACCACCGCCAGCACCGCGCCGTCGCTGCCGGCGAGGCTGTGGGCCAGGCCGAGCAGGTCGCGGTCGTGGCTGCTCAGGCGGCCGCCGACCATGTCCGGGACCACGGCGATGTAGAACGCCGGCGCCGGCACCTGGTGCAGCGGCAACTGTACTTCGGCGGCGGCGCTGCGTTTGCCGCTGGTGCCGCCCTGCTGAGCGCCGCTGCGGTCGATCCGCTTGAGACCGTTGGGGCCGATAAAGCCCAGCGCATGGGGATTCTTGCGGATGACGCCGTTGGGCCCCATCCAGGTGGTTTGTTGCACCTGCATGGCCGCGTGCAGCGGGTGCAGGCGGTTACGGGCGATCCATTCGGCGCGGGGGTCGCGGCGGATAATGTCGCTCATCAGTGCACCTCCGCGGGTTCACGTTTGTTCACGGCCGGTTTGCTCGGCGCCTCGGTTTCCACCAGGGCGTCGGCCACCAGTTCGGCCAGGTCCTTGATCAGCGGACGAGGCTCGACCACGCCTTCGAGCATCGCGGTGCATTGTGGACAACCCACCGCCACCACTTCAGCGCCGGTCTCGCGGATGTCGTCCATGCGCATGTCGGGGATCCGCTGTTTGCCGGGAATGTCGGTGATCGGCGCGCCGCCGCCGCCGCCGCAGCAGCGCGAGCGGAAGCCGGAACGTTCCATTTCCTTGACCTCGATGCCGAGGGCGCGCAGCACCTGGCGCGGCGCCTCGTATTCGCCGTTGTAGCGGCCGAGGTAGCACGGGTCGTGATACGTCACGCTGCCGCCTTTGTGCGCATCGAGGTTGAGTTTGCCGGCGGCGAGCAGTTCGGCGATGTAGGTGCTGTGGTGCTGCACCTGATAGTCGCCGCCGAACGCGCCGTATTCGTTTTTCAACACATGGAAGCTATGTGGGTCGCAGGTGACGATGCGCTGGAAACGGTACTTGCCCATCGTCTGGATATTGCGTCTGGCCAGTTGCTGGAAGGTCGCCTCGTCGCCCAGGCGGCGGGCCACGTCACCGCTGTCGCGCTCTTCCAGGCCGAGCACGGCGAAGTCCACGTTGGCGGCCTTGAGCACCTTGACCAGCGCGCGCAGGGTGCGCTGGTTGCGCATGTCGAAGGCGCCGTCGCCGACCCAGAACAGCACGTCGGTGCTCTTCACCTCGGACAGCAGCGTGAGGTTGAGGTCGGCGGCCCAGTTCATCCGCCCGCCGGGGTTGAAGCCGCCGGGGTTGTCGGTGGCGATCAGGTTGTCCAGCACTTCGGCGCCCTTGTTCGGCGTGGCGCCTTTTTCCAGAGTCAGGTGACGGCGCATGTCGACGATGGCATCGACGTGCTCGATCATCATCGGGCATTCCTCGACGCAGGCGCGGCAGGTGGTGCAGGACCACAGCGTCTCGGCGTCCACCAGGCCGTTGACGATCGGCTGGTGCGGGTTGCCGCCGTGCTCGCCGATGGGTTTGCCCGGATAAGGGCTGCCGGCGAACTGCGCGTCGGTGCCACCGGCCAGGCCGATGACCATGTCCTGGATGAGCTTTTTCGGGTTCAGCGGCTGGCCGGCGGCGAAGGCCGGGCACATGGCCTCGCACTTGCCGCATTGCACGCAGGCGTCGAAGCCGAGCAACTGGTTCCAGGTGAAGTCCTTGGGTTTTTCCACGCCGAGCGGCGCGCTGCGGTCTTCCAGGTCCAGCGGCTTGAGGCCGGTGGAGCGACCGCCGCCGAAGCGTTCGGCACGGCGGTGCCAGGCCAGGTGCAGGGCGCCGGCGAAGGCGTGCTTCATCGGGCCGCCCCAGGTCATGCCGAAGAACAGCTCGGACACGCCCCAGACCACGCCCAGCCCGAGCAGGGCAACGACGAACCAGCCGCCGAAACCTTCCGGCAGGATGCCGGCCACCGGCAGGGTGGCGATGAAGAAGGTGGTGGAGAACACCAGCAGGCTTTTCGGCAGGCGCATCCACGGGCCTTTCGACAGGCGCGACGGCGGATTGAGCCGGCGTTTGAAGACGAACAGCGCACCGCAGAACATCACCACGGTGGCGGCCAGCAGCGCGTAGCCGAGGATCTGGTTATGCAGGCCGAAACCGTGCACGACGATGGCCAGCACGGCAGACAGGACGAAGCCCCCGGCGGTGGCCACGTGGGTTTTCGACATGTACTTGTCGCGCTCCACCACATGGTGGAGATCGACCAGATAGCGCCGCGGCATGGCCAGCAGGCCGGCCAGCAGGTTGACCTTCGACGGTCGCCCCTGGCGCCACATGCGCACCCGCCGCACGGCGCCGAGCACGGCCAGGCCGAGCGCGGCGAACAGCAGGATGGGAAGAAGAACGTTCAGCATGGGAAGCTCCCACTGGAGTGGTTGCATGGGGCCGGCCTCATCGCGAGCAAGCTCGCTCCTGCAAGAACTGCGGCGCACCGATTATCTGTAGGAGCGAGCTTGCTCGCGATGGGCCGCAACGCGGCCCCCGAACAGCCCGCTCCCGCGCCCGATCAGAAGTCCTTGCAGAGCCGCAAGGCGTCATAGATCGCCGCATGGGTATTGCGCTGGGCCACACAGTCGCCGATGCGGTACAGCAAATAGCCTTCGCCCGGCTGGCTGAGGATCGGCTGCGGCTGGATGGCGAACAGGGCTTCGACGTCGATCTGGCCCTTGTTCCGCGAACCCTCTTTCAGCCCGTAATACAGCGCCTCGTCAGGCCGCACGCCGTTCTCGATCACCACCTGGTCGACCACCCGCTCTTCCTTGGCGCCGGTGTATTCGTTCTCCAGGACCGCCACCAGCTTGTCGCCCTCGCGGTAGACCTTTTCCAGCATCAGGTCGCCGGTCATGATCACTTCCTTGGGGTACATGCTGCGGTAGTAGGTGGGGAACGAGGTTCCGCCGATCGCCACGCCCGGCTTGATGTCGTCGGTGACGATCTCGACCTGGCTGCCCTTGTCGGCGAGGAAGTCGGCCACCGACATGCCGGTGAACTCGCAAATGGTGTCGTAGACCAGCACGTTCTTGCCCGGCGCGACCTTGCCGTCGAGCACGTCCCAACTGCTGACCACCAGCCCTTCGGCGGCGCCCCAGTGTTCGTTCTGCTCGACGAAAGGATGGCCGCCCACCGCCAGCACCACGATGTCCGGGCGCAAGTCCATGATGGTGTCGGCATCCGCCGCAGTGCCCAGGCGCAGGTCGACTTTCAGCCGCGCCAGTTCCAGTTGATACCAGCGGGTGATGCCGGCGATCTGGTCACGCTGCGGCGCCTTGGAGGCAGTGGTGATCTGCCCGCCGATCTGGTCTTTTTTCTCGAACAGGGTCACGTCGTGGCCACGCTCGGCGGCAACCCGCGCCGCTTCCATGCCCGCCGGGCCGGCACCGACGATCACCACCTTGCGTTTCGCCCCGGTGGATTTCTCGATGATGTGCGGCACGCCCATGTATTCACGGGAGGTCGCGGCGTTCTGGATGCACAGCACATCCAGGCCCTGGTACTGGCGGTCGATGCAGTAGTTGGCACCGACGCACTGTTTGATCTGGTCGATCTGGCCCATCTTGATCTTGGCGATCAGGTGCGGGTCGGCGATGTGCGCGCGGGTCATGCCGACCATGTCGACGTAGCCGCCTTCGAGGATGCGCGTGGCCTGGTTCGGGTCCTTGATGTTCTGCGCGTGCAGCACCGGAACCTTCACCACCTCCTTGATGCCCGCCGCCAGGTGCAGGAACGGCTCCGGCGGATAGCTCATGTTCGGGATGACGTTGGCCAGGGTGTTGTGGGTGTCGCAGCCCGAGCCGATCACGCCGAAGAAGTCCAGCATGCCGGTGGCGTCGTAGTACTGGGCGATCTGCTTCATGTCGTCGTGGCTGAGGCCATCGGGGTGGAATTCGTCACCACAGATGCGCATGCCCACGCAGAAATCCGGGCCGACCTCGGCGCGGACCGCCTTGAGCACTTCCAGGCCGAACTTCATGCGGCCTTCGAAGGTGCCGCCCCATTCGTCGGTACGCTTGTTGACGCGCGGGCTCCAGAACTGGTCGATCATGTGCTGGTGCACCGCCGACAGTTCCACGCCGTCGAGGCCGCCGGCCTTCGCGCGGCGCGCCGCTTGCGCGTAGTTGCCGATCACCCGCCAGATTTCCTCCGGCTCGATGGTCTTGCAGGTGGCGCGGTGCACGGGTTCACGGATGCCCGACGGCGACATCAGGGTCGGCCAGTTGAAGCCGTCCCAACGTGAGCGACGGCCCATGTGGGTAATCTGGATCATGATCTTGGCGCCATGCTTGTGCATGGCGTCGGCGAGGTTCTGGAAGTGCGGGATGATGCGGTCGGTGGACAGGTTCACCGACGCCCACCATTCCTGCGGGCTGTCGATGGCAACCACTGAAGAGCCGCCGCAAATGGCCATGCCGATGCCGCCCTTGGCCTTCTCTTCGTAGTACTTCACATAGCGGTCGGTGGTCATGCCGCCGTCGGTGGCATACACCTCGGCGTGCGCGGTGCTGAGCACACGGTTGCGGATGGTCAGTTTGCCGATCTGGATCGGCTGGAACATAGCTTCGAATGCCATGGCGCGGACTCCCCGGCTTACAACGGCTTGACGATGAACAGGCCGTCGTCGTGGCCTTCTTCAGAACCGCCGTAGACCTGCTCGGCGACGGTGCGGATCGAACTGCCGCGGGCGGCGAGGATCTGGTCCATGGCCCCGGCGAACCAGCCGGTGAACATGTAGTCGACCTTGCGCCCGACCTTGCCGTAGACGTAGACGAACGCGGAGTGCTCGAGCTTGACGCTGGCGGTGCCTGTTTCCAGGTCGATGTCCTGGATCTTGAACAGGCCCCAGCCGCGCTGGGACAGGCGCTTCATGTAGTGCTCGAACACCGCCACGCCTTCCAGGCCGTGGCATTCGGCTTCTTTCTCGCACCAGTGCCAGGCGGACTTGTAGCCGGCCTTGTAGAGGATCTCGGCGTAGGCTTCAGCGCCCAGCACTTCCTCGATACCCATGTGGTTGTTGACGAAGAAATGCCGTGGCACGTAGAGCATCGGCAGGGCGTCACTGGTCCAGACACCGGTCTCGCTGTCGACTTCGATTGGCAATTGCGGGGCGATCTTGGCCATGGAAACTCAACTCCAGAAAATTTGGTTGGCTGCCCCCGCGCTGTCGCGGGGGCCGGAAGAGATGGTTCGGAGGCTTATTCGCCCCAAACGTCCTTCAGGACGTTGACCCAGTTTTCGCCCATGATCTTGCGCACCACGCGCTCGGAATGGCCGCGCTTGAGCAGGGTCTCGGTGAGGTTGGGGAACTCGCCCACGGTGCGGATGCCCAGCGGGTTGATGATCTTGCCGAAGTTGGTCAGGCGACGGGCATAGCCCTTGTCGTGGGTCAGGTACTCGAAGAAGTCCTGGCCGTGGCCCTGGGTGAAATCGGTGCCGATGCCGATGGCGTCTTCACCGACGATGTTCATGGTGTATTCGATGGCTTCGGCGTAGTCGTCGATGGTCGAGTCGATGCCCTTGGCCAGGAAGGGCGCGAACATGGTCACGCCGACGAAACCGCCGTGGTCGGCGATGAACTTCAGTTCTGCGTCAGACTTGTTGCGCGGGTGTTCCTTGAGGCCCGAAGGCAGGCAGTGGGAATAGCAGACCGGTTTTTTCGATTCGAGGATGACTTCCTCGGAAGTCTTGGAGCCGACGTGGGACAGGTCGCACATGATGCCGACGCGGTTCATCTCGGCGACGATCTCGCGACCGAAGCCCGACAGCCCGCCGTCACGCTCATAGCAGCCGGTGCCGACCAGATTCTGGGTGTTGTAGCACATCTGCACGATGCCCACGCCCAACTGCTTGAACACGTCGACGTAGGCGATCTGGTCTTCGAATGCGTGGGCGTTCTGGAAGCCGAAGAGGATGCCGGTCTTGCCCAGTTCCTTGGCCTTGCGGATGTCAGCGGTGGTGCGCACCGGCATGACCAGATCGCCGTTCTCGCGGATCAGCTTCTGGCTGGCGGCGATCTGGTCGACCGTGGCCTTGAAGCCTTCCCATACCGACACGGTGCAGTTGGCTGCGGTCAGGCCACCCTTGCGCATGTCCTCGAACAGTTCGCGGTTCCATTTGGCGATGATCAGCCCGTCGATAACGATGCTGTCTGCGTGTAATTCGGCCGGGCTCATCAGGCAGTCCCCTTTTTTGGTATTCCCGCGCCGAATCGTCTGCCGGCGCTATTGGAGCCAGCATATGCCTCGGGGGATTGTCGCCCCGGTGCAAAAACGACAGGGGAATTGCCGAAAGCGTCAAAGCGCGACAAAGCGTCGCGAGCCGGTCGGGAAAGGCAGGCCGGGCGTGAAGGGTGTCCATCTGCCAGCAAGGGTCGGGCTGCCGCCAGTATCGGCGGCGCTGACCACTTCAACGGAGTTCGTGATGACCCAACCTGACCAAACGCTCGATTTCATCGCCTCGCTGTCGCTGCCGGATACCGGCGCACTGCTGCGGCAAGCCGAGACAGTTCCTGCCAGCGCCATTTCCGCTACCGACAGCGATAGCGCCAACATTGCCGGGCACAGCGTGGTGTCCTTTGTCTCCGGCTTGAGCCCGCAGAACCGCGAAGATGTGCTCAACAGCACGCTGCTCATGCAACTGGCCGCGAGCGCGGCATTCGACAAGACGCAGCAGCGCGAAGCGTGGTTCCGCTTCTATACCGAGGGGCTGGGCAAACTGGGCTGGACCGTCTCCAACAGCTCGATCGAGCACTATGTGCCCAAGCACGATGCCTTCACCATGGATCAAGTGGCCCTCGACATCATCGAGTCCGCGGTGGGCGGCGCCGGCTTCGCGCCGGTGCTGAAGAAGACCTTCGCGGCGCTGAAAAAACAGCCGCAGGCCCTGGCGCTGTTCGAGCACCACAGCGACCACGGCTGGCTGGGCATGTTCCAGATCCTGCCGTGCTCGCAAACGGCGGAGGGCAACGTGTCGATGCTGCTGAACTGCATGCAGTTCGTGCACAACGCGCTGCGCTACAAAATCCTGTTTTTCACCTACCGACAGCACGAAGTCCAGGTGTACCGCTCGGCGCAACTGGCCGTGCTCAATACCGGGGTCTACCGCCAGGTGCGCGAAGCGGTGCTGGACAAGCTCGGCAGCAACGCCAGCCAGTTCATTGCGCGGCTGGCGCTCTGATCGACGGTGCACACCTGTAACGGTTTGCTCGAGGGATGCCCGCGCGGCTGAACAGCCGTACATCGCAGCAGTCGCCGGCATAATCGCCGGCGATACCCATGAAAGCCGACAATCATTATCAACAACTGCAAACCTTCATGGAGAGGCGCTGTTCTTTGCCGTGGCGCTGAGCGAGAATCCCTGCCCATGTTCCTTTGGGAGGATGCCGCAGATGAAATCGATGGTCTGGCTGATGCTGGCCACCCTTGCCGTTGGCGCCCACGCCAGCGAAGAAGAAAGCACGCCATGCGACAACGTCGAGACCGATCAGCAGAACTACGAGTGCGCGCATTTCAGCCGCACCAGTTCCGAACGTGAACTCGAGGCGGCCTTCGCCGACCTGCAGGACCGCATCAAGGAGCAATACGCGGGCAAGGCCACGAAAATCGCCGAGCTGAGCAAGCGCCTGAACGATGCCGAGGCAATCTGGAAGCAACTGCGCGATGCCGACTGCCGTGTCGAAACCTACGACATCCCCGCCGGCAAGGCCTTCGAGGCGGCGCAAAACACCTGCATCGCCCAGCGCAACGATGACCGTTCCGAGTATCTGCAGTCCCTCGGCCTGCCCACTTCCGATTGAGCACGACATGAAAATCTGCGGTATCGAACTCAAGGGCAGCGAAGCCCTGCTGGCCGTCGCCAGCCTCGACGGCGGCCTACCGCTGCACCAGCCCGTCGCGACCAAGAAAATTGCCCTGGACGACGACGAAGACGCCGCCCAGGTCAAAGCGTTCGCCGCCCGCGTCCAGGCCTTCGTGAACGAGCACGGCATCACCCACGTGGCGATCAAGAAGCGTGGCAAGAAAGGCGACTTCGCCGGCGGCCCGGTGACCTTCAAGATGGAAGGCTTGCTGCAGTTGCTGGACGGCTGCGAAGTGCACCTGGTGTCGCCGCAGACCATCACCGCGCAAGGCAAGAAGCATGACCTGACCCCGCCTGCGGCCCTGAACAAGTATCAGCATGAAGCGTGGAAAAGTGCGGGTGCGCTGATGTTTGGCCGACGCTGAGCAGAGCCATCATCCCTGCCACCTGATGCCCTTCTGAGAAGCGATCAGGTTGGCCCCGCAGGAAGCAGTGTCACTGTCTCGCGCGGGTGTCTTGCCATTGGCTCGCATCCCGCGTCCTGCCGCCTCGATGGCAACCCTCCCGTGCAGGGGGCACTCAAGTGTGTCGCCATGCCCTGCCACGGCAATGCCATTGGCGGTGAAACCGGTGGTTGCAGTCTGTACCGTGCCGCCATGGCTACTGGTGTCGCCGAGAACAATGAAAGGTCGGCTCATTTCAACTCCTGGCGATGAACATCTGGCTCAAGGCCGGACATAGACTCTGGCGTGCTCTGCCCTGCCTCTTGCGACGCTTGTTCGCCCGATTGCGCATCGCTCTTCGCGGGTCTGCGGGCACGTCGTGGTTTTTTCCCGGCGGGCTCCACTTTGGGCAGTGATGGCCAGTCAGCAGCGGTAGATAGTTGCGGAACTGGTTTTCCGGGCAGCCCGGCCTCTCGGATGATGCGCGGCCAGCGGGGCTCCCAGCACAGCAGCAGCGATATCCAGTGGCCTACGGCATGCAATGCCAGAGCCGGAGAGGTCAGCGCCACAATGCAGGCGACCTGCCAACGCATACCGGCACGCCACAGCGGCCTGAAAAAGCTCAAGGACGCCATTACTGATAGCCACGGCCATGGCACCTTGCTCAGCATTTTTTTCGGTACGGGCACCGATTGCGGGCCCTCTTCCATATAGCGGCGTATGAATTCCCACAAGTTGACGATATCGCTGGTTCCGTCGGCGCGCTTGCCGACGAAGACAACATGCAGATGAGGCAGATCGGGCATGCTGGGGCCCCACGACAGGATGAGCTTTCTGCCTATGTTGGCTGATTCCTCTTCACCCACCACGGCCTCGGCAGATACCTGCTCCCAGGCAAAAACGGTCACGCCACCAGCGAATCGAGGTCGGTGCAAATAGACTTGGCGCGTTACGCGATTGAAGCGGATCAGCATCCGGCGTTGAACGAAGTTTTCGAGGCTGATGAAAACGCGCACATACCTCATTACTACGTAAAATAACGCCCCTGTTAGAAGCGCCATGAAAATCCCAAAAATAAAATCTCCCGTTGTTGCTGGGATTTTTAGTGAGGAATGAACGCCAGTAAACCAAACTGCATTGACAAAAATGGTAAAGCTTAAAAATCTAAAAAGAAAATAGCCAACAACAATTGAGATGTAGGTGACAACCCCTCTGCGCTCTTGTGACTCCCCAGCATTGAGCTCGATATACCTTTCATTAAACTCATAAATCGATCCATCCCCAGATGGAGCTTCGCTTACCCGACAGGAAATTCCGGGAAAATTATCTATTCCTCTTCCCATACGCTCAGCGGTTTGAATCTTCCTCAGCTTATCTTGCCATTGCTCACTTTCATGAGGCGATGTCTGTATGTGCCAGAGCATCCATTCGATCCAATACATTCAGGTCAATGCCTCCAGTGCTTCATACAGCTTTTGCAACTCTGTTTCCTGGTCTTTGAATGGCTTCAATAAGACACCCGATTTCCATTTCTTGAGACAGCTATGCCAGCACCACTCTTCCATGTCATCAGGATATAGATAAATCATCGCCACGCTTATCCCCAAAGTAACTATGCTGCCAATACCAATCAGCCTAAGTATTATTGGCGCGTACCTAGAGCCGGCCAGACCTTCTATTACTGATATTATTTTCAAATTGCTATTTTGGCCGAATATAAGGCGCAATAACGGCCCCGTAGAGGAAATTGATGCCACGCCCGCAAGTATCGAGATGCCTAGTGACACGACGCTTCTGGCAAAGTATGCGCCACTAAGGACTTTGTAGTTCTTATCAAAAGCCTTGTTGCCATCTTCAAAGTCAATATATGCAAGCATGGCCCCACCAACACTCGCCAAACTCCCCCCCACCAACCGCAACCCCCCGAGCGTGACCGCACTCCCACGCCCCAAAACCCCCGTCGACGCATACCGGTTCGCAACCATTTGCACCCCCAGTGCCGTCAGCTCGACTGTTGCAGCCGTGGTAATCAGGAGTGCCGCCTTGAACTCCAGGTATTCCTTTTCACCCTCGTCCATTTTCGAGATCTTCACGCCGAGAATGATGCCTTCGAGCAACGCCAGCAGTGTGCCGCCACGCAGTTGGTGAAAGATGCCCTTTCCAGTGTTCTGAAATTCCCGCATTACGGAGTCCCGAACCCGGGCGATATGGGAATTCACCTGACCCGAAACCCGGTTGGGATTGGCCGTCAGCCCGGCTGCCGCCAGTTCGCTCAGTCGTAGACGGGTCGTCACCTCTCCCAGCATGGCATGCACGAAACCGAGCATCGGGCTCAACAGCAGGCGGTTCGTCGCGTTAACCGGTAGTAGCTTCAGCATATATTCGTGAAGGGACGCGAAAAGCGACAGCGTCAGGGGGAGCCGCTGCGGATCGAACCAGCGAGAGCCACCAGCCACGATCGCCATTTGAACGGCTGCATCCACCTTGATCAAAAGATCGACGACTCTCTGAAACCAGGCACTGGCAGCACCCAGCTCGGTGACGAGGTTATCGACAGTCAGGTCGTTGGCCGCGACTTTTGCAGTGGCAAATGCCGCCCGGGCTTCCCTTGCGATGTCGATGTTATTACGCGTCAAGGCACGCCAGGCCAGATTGCGTTTGCTGATGTCGGTGTCCGACCACCACGACGCCAGCTTCGCTGCGCCCTTGCTGCTTTCGTTCATGCCGAGCAGGCACAGGGCAATCTGGCTCGCGAACGCCTGGCCCCAGACCGGTTGATGACGGTCGTAGACGTCGAGCGCGTGCTCCAGCATCTCGCTGTCCAGCCAGGCGAGGTGATCGTCCCCGCGTCTGTCCATTTCCTCCTGGGCCTTGCGATCAACCCTGGCGAACTCGGCCTGAATCCGCTCCTTGGCTTTCCAGTCCAGCCTGTCCTGGTACGGCTTGAAGGCCGACTCCTTTTCGGACTCT